>MUNB01000609.1 GCA_002154345.1 Streptomyces griseus | reverse complement strand
GACGTCATCTCCTCCGCCACCGGCGGCCAGACCGACGTCTTCTTCGGCTCGTTCGCCGAAGCCCTCAAGAAGGGCGAGGACATCGGCGGCGGACCGATCATGCTGATCGTCGTCTCGCTCGTCTCGATCCTCGCCGCCGGCATCCTGTGGCTGGAGCTCGTGATCCGCGCCGCCCTGCTCTACGTCGGCGCGCTCCTCGGCATCGTCGTCTACGCCGGCCTCGTCGACAAGAACATGTGGGGCCACGTCCGCCGCTGGGCCGGCATCATGATCGCGGTGATCATGGTCAAGCCGGTCATCGTCATCGTCCTCGGCCTCGCCGGAGCACTCTCCGCGGGCGACGGCCCCGACGCCTTCTCCGCCGTCGTCTCCGGTCTCTCCATCATCCTGCTCGCCATCTTCGCCTCCGCCATGATCTACCGCTTCGTCCCCGGCTTCGGCGACGAGATCCAGGGCGCCCGCACCAACCGCAAGCAGGCCACCGACGGCGCCCAGGCCGCCGCCCTGATCAGCTCCCCGGCCGCCCTCGTCTCCCAGGGCATCAAGACCCACAGCGGCCGCAACGACCAGAACAGCGGCGGAGGCGGAGGCGCCCGCCCCGCCAACCCGGCCAGCGGTGGCGTCGCCGCCCACAGCTCCCGTACCTCCG
>MUNB01000608.1:614-963 GCA_002154345.1 Streptomyces griseus | reverse complement strand
CCGGGCGGACGGGCTGCCGGACGAGGAGTTCGCCGCCCGGGTCCGGGCGTTCGCCGGGTACGACCACCCGGCGCTGGCGAACCCGGAGATGCGGGAGCTGCTGCTGCCGACGCTCCGGGCGGACGTCCGGCTCCACGAGTCGTACGTCCCGTCCACGGACCGGCCGCTGGACATGCCGGTGATCTCGGTCCGGGGGCGGGAGGACACCCTGGTCGGGGCGGCGGAGGCGGCCGAGTGGGGCCGGGCGACGACAGAGAAGCTGACGGTGGCCGAGCCCGCCGGAGGGCACATGTATCTCACCGAGCGGCCGGGCGAGCTGCTGGAGCTGGTGGCCGCCGAGGTCCGCGCG
>MUNB01000608.1:0-572 GCA_002154345.1 Streptomyces griseus | reverse complement strand
CCCTCGCCGGTGAGGGCGCGGACCTGGTGCTGCTGGACGTGGCGGGCGAGCTGCCCGGGGTGCCGTATCCGCTCGGCTCGGCCTCGCAGCTCGCGCACACCGCGCGCCTCTGCCGGGAGGCCGGGTCCGCCGTGCTGACCNNGTCCTGGTCAACAACGCGGGGATCGCGGCCCCTTCGGGCCGTCCGGCGCACGAGATCACCGAGGCCGAGTGGCAGCTGATGATCGATGTGGACCTGGGCGGCGCGTGGCGGGCGATCCGTGCGGTGGGCGGCCGGATGGTCGCTCAGGGGTCCGGTTCGATCGTCAACATCGCCTCGACGGCGGGTCTGGTGGGCTACCGGCACTTCGCGGGGTACGTCGCGGCCAAGCACGGTCTGGTGGGCCTCACGAAGGCGGTGGCCCTGGACTACGCGCCGCGCCGGGTCCGGGTCAACGCGGTGTGTCCGGGCTCGGTGCGGGACGACGCGGCGATGGAGGGCCGGATGCTGGCGGAGATCGCCCGCTCGCTGGAGGTGCCGGTCGCCGAGCACGAGACGGCGTTCGTCCGGGACCAGCCGATGAACGCGCTGG
>MUNB01000607.1 GCA_002154345.1 Streptomyces griseus | reverse complement strand
TCCGCGAACCACAGCTTGAGGTCCCGGGATCCCGTCGCGTCCATGATGTCGACGCAGGCCAGGAGGTGGTCCAGCGCCTTGCGCCGTACGGCGGCCTCCGGGTGGCAGACGCTGCCGAGGCGGTAGTCGTCCTCCTGGAAGGTGTTGGCGTTGACGGCCCCCAGGGTGAGGCCCCGGTCGCGGGCGTACGCGGCGAGGGCCGCGTAGNNGCACGCCTGGCCGGGCGAAGACCTTGAAGCGGGTGCCGGAGTTCCCGTACGCCCATGAGGGAGTCTCGATGGCCTGGGACGTGAGGGCGGCCTTCACCGTGGCGTGCTCGGTCACTTCGTCGCTCCTGTGACATCGGTCTGAACGCGAATGAATCTGAAACGATTCACGCGGCTTGAAGGTAGGAGCGCCCCCGAGAGCTGTCAACCCTTCCGGCAGGCCCGAGCTGACAGAGCCTCACGAACGCAAGGGCCGCTGGAGAATTTCCGTTCACCCCCATTGACGCGACCCAGGGGACCTGCCTAACGTCCCGGCAACTCATTTGAAACCTTTCACGATGCCGTGAGGATGCCCTCCGCGTCGTCGAGGAGCCACCGATGACCCACCGGTCCGCCAAGGATCCGGCCCCCGTGCTGGCCCTGAGGGACGTCTCCAAGTCCTTCGGCGCCGTACGGGCTCTGCGGGATGTGTCGCTCGACCTGTTCCCCGGCGAGG
>MUNB01000606.1 GCA_002154345.1 Streptomyces griseus | reverse complement strand
AGGCCCGGGCCTCGGCCCGCAGCGCCCCGGTCCGTGCTGTCTGCGCCAGGTCCATGGGGCCTGCCTTCCGTAAGGCCGTTCCCTAACAAGTGTTTGGTAGGTTAACGTACGGCTCACGCACCGTCGAGAAGTCGGGGGAACGGGCCATGGACGCACCGCCGTACCTGCCGGGACACGGACTGCTGGCCGGCCGCACCGCCGTGATCACCGCCGCCGCCGGAGCCGGCATCGGCGGCGCCACCGCCCGCCGCTTCCTGGAGGAGGGCGCGCGCGTGGTGATCGGCGACGCCCACGCCCGCCGGCTGAAGGAGAGCGCCCACGCCCTCGCCGACGCGTTCGGACCCGACCGCGTCACCCATCTGACCTGCGACGTCACCGACGAGGAGCAGGTGGCCGCCCTCTTCTCACACGCCGAACACACCCACGGCGGCCTCGACATCGTCGTCAACAACGCAGGCCTCGGCGGCACCGCCGAACTCACCGAGATGACCGACGACCAGTGGACGAGCATCCTCGACGTCACGCTGAACGGCACCTTCCGCTGCACCCGCGCCGCCCTGCGCTCCCTCAAGGCCGCCGGAACCGGAGGCGTTCTCGTCAACAACGCCTCCGTCGTCGGCTGGCGCGCCCAGCGCGGCCAGGCCCACTACGCCGCCGCCAAGGCCGGCGTCATGGCCCTCACCCGCTGCGCCGCCCTCGAAGCCGCCGACTACGGCGTACGCGTCAACGCCGTCGCCCCCAGCCTCGCCATGCATCCGCACCTCGCCAAGGTCACCTCCGCCGAACTCCTCGCCGAACTCACCGAGAAGGAGGCCTTCGGCCGGTACGCCGAACCCTGGGAGGTCGCCAACGTCATCGTCTTCCTCGCCAGCGGCTACTCCTCGTACATGACCGGCGAGGTCGTCCCCGTCAGCAGCCAGCGTGCGTGAACACACAAGCCATGGACGGACAATGGCCGGGTGCCTACCAAGAAGAAGCCCCAGGTGACCCCCACGCCGGAGCGACGCCGAGAACTGCTCGCCACCGCCGCCGAGGTCTTCGCCGCCCAGGGATACAACGCCACCACCGTCCGCCGGATCGCGGACGAGGCCGGGATGCTCGCGGGCAGCCTCTACTACCACTTCGATTCCAAGGAATCGATGCTCGACGAGATCCTCTCCACCTTCCTCGACGAGCTCTGGCAGGGCTACGACGCGGTCCTGGCGGCCGGCCTCGGCTCCCGCGAGACCATCGAGGCCCTGGTCACCGAGTCCTTCCGGGAGATCGACCGGCACCGCCCCGCCGTCGCGATCTACCAGAAGGAGTCCAAGCACCTCGCCACCCAGCCGCGCTTCGCCTACCTCGTCGACTCGCAGACGAAGTTCGAGAAGGCCTGGCTCGGCACCCTGGAACGCGGCGTCGCCGAAGGCGTCTTCCGCGACGACCTCGACATCCGCCTCACCTACCGCTTCGTCCGCGACACCGTCTGGGTCGCCGCCTCCTGGTACCGCCCCGGCGGACACCACAGCCCCGAAGAGATCGCCCGGCAGTACCTCTCGATGGTGCTCGACGGCATCGCCCTGCGTATCTAGCCACCTCTCGATGACCGAGGAGCAGCAGCCATGACCGAGGCCTACATCGTCGAAGCGGTACGCACCCCCGTCGGACGGCGCGGAGGAGGCCTCGGGGCCGCCCACCCCGCCGACCTCGGAACCCATGTGCTGCGCGAGCTGATGGCCCGCTCGGGCGTCGACCCGGCCGCCGTCGAGGACGTCGTCTTCGGCTGCCTGGACACCGTCGGACCGCAGGCCGGCGACATCGCCCGTACGTCATGGCTCGCCGCCGGACTGCCCGAGGAGGTCCCCGGCGTCACCGTCGACCGGCAGTGCGGCTCCTCCCAGCAGGCCCTCCACTTCGCCGCCCAGGGCGTCCTCTCCGGCACCCAGGACCTCGTCGTGGCGGGCGGCACCCAGAACATGACCCAGATCCCCATCGCCTTCGCCTCCCGCCGGGCCGCCGAACCCCTCGGCCTCACCCAGGGGCCCTTCGCGGGCAGCGAGGGCTGGCGGGCCCGCTACGGCGACGCCCCCGTCAACCAGTTCCACGGCGCCCAGCTGATCGCCGAGAAATGGGGCATCGGCCGCCGCGACATGGAGGAGTTCGCTCTCACCTCCCACCGGCGGGCGGTCCGCGCCGCCGACGAGGGCCGCTTCGCCCGCGAGACCGTCGCGTACGGGGACGTCGTCGCGGACGAGGGGCCGCGCCGCGACACCACCCTGGAGAAGATGGCCGGCCTGAAGCCGGTCGTCGAGGGCGGCACCATCACCGCCGCCTGCTCCTCCCAGGTCTCCGACGGGGCCGCCGCCCTGCTCATCGCCTCCGAGCGGGCCGTCGCCGAACACGGCCTCACCCCACGGGCCCGCATCCACCACCTGTCCGTACGCGGCGAGGACCCGATCCGGATGCTCTCGGCCCCGATCCCCGCCACCGCGTACGCCCTGAAGAAGACCGGCCTCACCATCGACGCCATCGACCTCGTCGAGATCAACGAGGCGTTCGCCCCGGTCGTCCTCGCCTGGCTGAAGGAGACCGGCGCCGACCCCGAGCGGGTCAACGTCAACGGCGGCGCCATCGCCCTGGGCCACCCGCTCGGCGCGACCGGCGCCCGGCTCATGACCACGCTGCTCCACGAACTGGAACGCACCGGCGGCCGCTACGGTCTCCAGACGATGTGCGAGGGCGGCGGACAGGCCAACGTCACCATCGTCGAGCGGCTCTGAGACACCCGGAACTCCGGGATACCCGGCATACACCTTCTGGTCAGCCAAGCTTTCCCTCCGGCGGCGTGGCGTGATCCACCGCCGGAGGAGAGGACGTGCTAGGGTGTTTCCCGTTGCAGTTTTGGTACCCATGAACTTTATGTGCGCCTGACGGGAATGCTTCCTCAGGCGCATTATTGTTTTCCGGCTTTCTCCGGATGGGGCTCAATGCGGCGACTTGGAATCCGTAAAGTGCGGATTTCCGGCACTGCACCTCTTTTAGGAGAATGACATGGCTACTGGAACCGTGAAGTGGTTCAACTCGGAAAAGGGCTTCGGCTTCATCGAGCAGGACGGCGGCGGCGCCGACGTCTTCGCCCACTACTCCAACATCGCCACCTCGGGCTTCCGTGAGCTCCAGGAGGGCCAGAAGGTCTCCTTCGACGTCACGCAGGGCCAGAAGGGCCCGCAGGCGGAGAACATCGTCCCGGCCTAATTGCCGGACGCGTACCTCGCTGACCGGGGCCCGCACCGTGAAGGTGCGGGCCCCGGTTTGTGCTGTCCGAGCGACCACCCGTCGCAACAACCCGTTCTGTGCGCACATCCTGGGGGCGCACCCGGACGGCCGGGCCGGCACATCGCAGTAAACCCACTCGGCAGTTGCCCAGGAATCCCCCAGGAGGGCAATTCCCCATGACCAGCTCCGAACGCTCCGAACGCCAGGACCGCACCCCCCGCTCCCGTCCGGCCCGTGGCCGAGGCCGCGGCCAGGGCGCGGGCCCCCAGGCCGCCTCGAACGGCCGGGGCGGCGCACCCCGCTCCCGCAACCAGGGCGGCTCCAAGCCCGCGGCCCGCCGCAAGCCCGCTGTCGCGCAGCCCGCCGAGTTCGCTCTGCCGGAGACCGTGACCCCCGCGCTGCCGTCCGTCGAGGCCTTCGCCGACCTCGACATGCCCGCCGCGCTGCTGAAGACCCTCGCCGCGCAGGGCGTCACCGAGCCGTTCCCGATCCAGGGCGCGACCCTGCCGAACTCGCTGGCCGGCCGCGACATCCTCGGCCGCGGGCGCACCGGCTCCGGCAAGACCCTCGCCTTCGGCCTGGCCCTGCTGGCCCGCACCGCCGGGCGCCGCAGCGAGCCGCGCGCCCCGCTCGCCATGGTCCTCGTCCCCACCCGGGAGCTGGCCCAGCAGGTCACCGACGCGCTGACCCCGTACGCGACCGCCGTGAACCTGCGGATGGCCACCGTCGTCGGCGGCATGTCGATCACCAAGCAGTCCGCCACCCTGCGGCGCGGCGCCGAAGTCCTCGTCGCCACCCCGGGTCGGCTCAAGGACCTCATCGAGCGCGGCGACTGCCGCCTGGACGAGGTCTCCATCACCGTCCTCGACGAGGCCGACCAGATGGCCGACATGGGCTTCATGCCGCAGGTCGTCGCCCTGCTCAAGCAGGTCGAGGCGGACGGCCAGCGCATGCTGTTCTCCGCGACCCTCGACAAGAACATCGACCGGCTCGTCAAGATGTTCCTCACCGACCCGGTCGTGCACTCCGTCGACCCGTCCGCCGGTGCGGTCACCACGATGGAGCACCACGTGCTCCACGTCCTGGACGAGACCGACAAGAAGGCCGTCGCCACGAAGATCGCCGCCCGCGACGGCCGGGTGATCATGTTCGTCGACACCAAGCGCGCCGCCGACCGCTTCGCCAAGCGGCTGCTCGCCAGCGGTGTACGGGCGGCCGCCCTGCACGGCGGGCGCTCCCAGCCGCAGCGCAACCGGACGCTCGACCAGTTCAAGACCGGTGAGGTCACCGCGCTCGTCGCGACGAACGTCGCGGCCCGCGGCATCCACGTCGACGACCTCGACCTGGTCGTCAACGTGGACCCGCCGACCGACCACAAGGACTACCTCCACCGCGGCGGGCGCACGGCGCGCGCCGGGGAGTCCGGCAGCGTCGTCACGCTGGTGCTGCCCGAGGAGAAGCGCGAGATGACCCGGCTGATGCAGGACGCGGGCATCGCGCCGCGCACCACGCGGGTCACCTCCGGCGACGCGGAACTGTCCCGGATCACGGGCGCGCGTGAGCCGTCGGGCGTCGCGATCGTGATCGAGGTACCGCAGCCGACCCCGCCGGAACCGGAGCCCGCCGAACCGCCCGACCGGGCCCTCTGCTTCGGCGGGG
>MUNB01000605.1 GCA_002154345.1 Streptomyces griseus | reverse complement strand
GGCGAGGGCGGCGGGGCGGGGTCCGCGTGCGCCGGAGCCGCCGCGGTGAGCAGAAATCCGGCGGCGACCGCCGCGAGCATGCGGCGGGGGAGTCGGTTCATTCGCATACGGAACCGTCCCGGGGCTCCGGGCCGAAGTCAAGAACGCCACACACCGTGTCAATTGATGAGGTATCGGATGCCGGGCGGGCCGGAGTCCGGACACGCGGAGTCCGCACCCGCCGACTCCGGACATGTGTGTGCCCCCCGCCGCACGGACGGGGGGCACACGGTCCTACCGGGCGGGCGTCAGGCGCCCACGCTCACCGTGAAGCGGCGCGGGTTTCCGTCGTGCGCCGCGCCCGAGACGTCCGGCTCGCCGTCCGGGCGGACGTCGTCGTACGGGAACGCGTAACCGATCGGGCTGTTCGCGTGGACCACCCGGGACCAGTGGTTGGTGACCGGGGTCTTGTAGTAGTCCGCCGTCGACGTGCCGTTCGGCTGGCTCGGGTGGCTCAGCATGATCGAGCGGTTGAAGCCCGCCGCCAGCCGGGCCAGGATCGCCTTCTTGTCGTCGGAGTCGCCCGGGTTGTTGGTGAACGGGCCGTGGTTGCAGGTGAAGATGTCCTTCGTCTCCGGCTTGGTGAAGGTGTGGCCGCCCTCGAAGGTGAGGACGTCACCGCTCACCCGGCCGGCCAGCGTGCCCCGGCCGCCCTGGAGGTCGATGCGCAGGTCCTCGGAGCGGTACTTCTCCCAGACCTCGTCGATCTGGGCGGTGAACAGGTCCCGGAACGGCATCTCGGCGGGCCGGTCGAAGTACGGGGCCATGATGTTCTGCGGCGAGACGACCCGCAGCACCTTGCCGTCGTCGCCCCGGGTGATCAGCTTGTCCCACGGCTGCCCGTCGGCGGCGGCCTGGGCGGTGAGGTCCTCGGCGATCCGCTCCACCGCGCCCTCGGGGTGCGGGGCCACCACGTGGGTGCCGTCGCCCTCCAGCGTGATGCCGATCGGGAGTGCGGTGATCAGGTCCACGTAGCTGATGTTGGAGTACAGCTGCTCGGTGTTGAAGGTGAACTCGGCGAAGGCCCAGGTCCGCCCGTAGTTCGGGTCCGTCGGCGTCGCGAAAGCGGGTTCCACCAGGGACGGGCCCGGGTTGAGGAAGAAGTCCAGCTTGTCGTCGCGGACGAAGTAGACCCGCGCGCCGTACATCTGCGGCAGGGTCAGCACCACCGGGGCCGCGCCCGCGCCGTTGAGCGGGATCGCGCAGTCGACGGGCAGCGGGGTCTGCGGGGCGCCGGGGGAGTCGGGGCGGTAGACCTCGCCGTTCGGCCGGAGCAGCACCCAGCGGTCGGTGCCCAGCTCGTGGCCGGTGACGTACGCGTGCACCGTGCCCGGCAACGACTTGTTCTCCAGGGCGATTTCGCAGGTGGCGGGCGCCGCCGAGGCGCGCGGGCTGAGGGCGGTGCCCCAGGCGGGGTACGTGAGCGCCGCGGCCGAGGCGGCGGCGCCGGTCAGGAACATTCGGCGTGAAATCACGAGGGGACTCCCGAGATGGTGGGGGGCCGCAGGCGGGGGT
>MUNB01000604.1 GCA_002154345.1 Streptomyces griseus | reverse complement strand
CCGCAGGACGTCAGGGGCCGCCCCGCCCGCCGGTGCGGCCCCTGACGTCCTGCGGATGCGGTACGGGAACGGGCGGCCGACGATGGGGGTCCGGGAGGCGACGAACGGCGGGAGGCATGCTCTTGCAGGCCGACACGTGCGACGACGGCATGCCCTCGTACGTCGACCCGAAGACCGTCGCGACCCTGTTCGACGGCAATCCGGCCGCCGTCGCGGTGCTCGACCACGAACTCCGCTACACCTACGTCAACCCGGCCCTCGAACGGCTCAACGGCCTCACCGCCGCCTCCCACATCGGGCGGACGTTCTCCCAGGTGCTGCCCGGGCTGCGCGGTCAGGCCTCCGCCCTGCGCGACGTCCTCGCCGACGGCAGGCCCCGCGAGGAGACGATTCACGGGCAGACCTGGGCGGCGTCCGACGCGGACCAGCGGTTCTGGCGGGCCACGTACCACCGGCTGGACATCGACGGCGCGGCGTGCGGGCTGATGGCGATCGTCGTCGAGATCACCGACATCACCCGGCAGCGCGAGGAGTTGAAGCAGGCCCGCGGCCATGTCGCCCTGCTCTCCACCGCCGCCGTCGCGATCGGCACCACACTCGACATGGACACCACCTGCAAGGAGCTGGCCGACTTCGTGGTGCCGGACCTTGCCGACGTCGCGGCGGTCGACGTCTTCCCGGCGGAGGTGGGGCACGCCGTACGCCGCCCGGCCCCCGGTGTCGTACGGCTGCGGCGGGCCGCGCTGCGCGGCGACGGCGAACTCGACGAGCAGATGCAGCGGTTCGGCTCTCCGGGGCAGTACGTCGACTTCGCCGCGGACTCCGCGGTGACCCGCTGCCTGGCGGAGAACGAACCCGTGGTCGACGACTGGGAGCACCACCAACGCCGGCGCACCGGCATCACCTCGGACCGGATCACCGCCTCCAAGGCGCTCGGGCTGCGGCAGGCGCTCGTCGTCCCGCTCACCGCCCGCAGCAGGCCGCTCGGCACGCTCACCCTCGCACGGGCCGAGGGCTCTCCGGTCTTCGACGGCCAGGACGTGGCCGTCGCCCGTGAACTCGCCGTCCGCGCGGGCGTCGACCTCGACCACGCCCGCCGCTACGACCACGAGCACAGCATCGCCCGCGAACTCCAGCGCTCCCTGCTCTCCGAGCCCTGGGGCCCCCACCCGCACGTCGAGATCGCCACCCGCTACCTCCCCGCCGGCCGCGGTGTCCTGGTCGGCGGCGACTGGTTCGACGTCATCCCGCTCCAGGACGGCCGGCACCTCAAGGCGATGGGCGATGTGATGGGGCACGGGGTGGAGGCGGCCGTCGCGATGAGCCAGTACCGCTCGCTGCTCCGGCTGCTGGCGGGCGAGGACCTGCCGCCGCACCGGATCCTGGAACAGCTCGACACCATGGTGGAGCGGTCGGGCCTGGACCGGGCGGCGACCTGTCTGCTCGCCGTCGTCGACCGGTTCGGCGGGGTGTGCGAGGTGGCCAGCGCGGGCCACCTGCCCCCGGTCTTCATCGACCCGGGCGCCGCCGGGGCCCGGGTGGTGCCGGTTCCGGTGGGGCCGCCGCTCGGCACCGGGTTCGGCGGCTACCGGACCGCGTCCGTGCCCTGCGGCCCGGGGACCGTGCTGTTCATGTACACCGACGGTCTGGTGGAGCGCCGGGGCGAGGACATCGACGTCTCCGTGCGGCGGCTCGCCTCGCTGGCCATGCCGCAGGGCGGACGGCTGGAGGACCTGCTGGACCGGGTCCTCGACCGGTTCGGCGCGGACGCGGAGGACGACATCGCCGTCCTCGCCTCCCGGATCCGTGAGGGCCGGCCGGTGGTGCGGCCGACCCCGGCGGAGTGACGGCCGCCGTCTCCAGGAGCGCCGGTCAGCCCAGTTCCAGGCTGGTGATGCCGTACAGGCCCGGCCGGTCGATGGCCGGTTCCGGGCCGCTGTACATCCGGGCCGTGTCGAACGACGGGGTCAGGCCCAGCTCCCCGGCCAGCCGCACCGCCGCCGGGTTGACGTCGGGTACGTCGACGGCGACCGGGGTGTCAGGGGCGGTGGCCGCCAGCGCGCTGACCAGGGACGCCGCCACGGCGGGGGAGGCGGCGTACAGCGGGCCGATCCGGGACGCGGCGCGGCAGGCCCGCAGCACCCCGAGGCCCTGGACCTCGCCGTCGCGGACCGCCGCCAGGGCCGTGCGGCCGGGGGCGGTGATCCAGGAGGCCAGGAAGGTGTCCCGGGCGGCCGGGAAGAACCGCCGGTCGTAGGCGGCGAGCAGGTCGAACGGCACGCTGCGGGCGTCGACCAGGGCGGTGCCGGGCGGGGGCGCGACGTCCGGCGGGGGCGTGCCCTCGAAGCGGGCGTTGCTCCAGCAGGTGCGGAAGCCGGAGCGGCGGTAGTTGTCCTGTTGCGCGGGCACCCCGTCCAGACCGACCGTGCGTCCGGCGAGCCGGGCCGTCCCGGCCTGCCAGGTCCGCAGCCCGTACCCCTGTCCGCGCAGGTGGGGGCGGGTCAGGTAGAAGCCGAGGAAGCCGTACGCGCTGCCGTAGCGGACGACGGAGACGGAGGTGACCGGTTCGCCGTCCAGCCGGCCGAAGAGGAAGCCGCCGGGGTCGGTCGCGAAGAACACCGCGCCGTCTCCCAGGCCCGGGTTCCAGCTCTCCTCGTGGGCCCACTCGCCCAGCGTCACGATGTCCTGGGCGCGGGCGGCGGTGATCTCGAAAGGGTTCGGCACGGCACCTTCGTACCCCGGAAGAGCGTCGTTCAGCGGCCGCGAGCAGGGCGATTTCCGGCCTTTCGGGCGGGCCGTCGAGGAGGGGCTCGCTCAGGCCGCCTGCGGGTTCTCCCGGTCCTCCCGCTTCCGGCCGCGCAGCTGGCGCAGGACGAGGGCGGCCGAGGTGATCAGCGGCAGCAGCCCCGCCACCGCGTCGGCGGTGTTCAGCTTGTCGTGCGTTCCCTTGGCCCGGCGGACCTGTTTCGACGCCCTGACGACCGCGAGCGCGCTGCTGCCCAGGCTCATCACGAGCCCGGCCTTGCTGCCGCGCAGGCCCTGGGCGGGTGCGGACCGGTTCTTCGCCATCGGGACACCTCCAGCCGGTGGGGCCGTCCGTTCGCGGGCGGGCCCTCCCCGTCCACGTAACCGGGTGTCCGCCACCCCCGCAAACGCGGGCGGTCCCGTCGCGGCACCCCGGCGCCATCCCTCGTTCACATCACGGCCGCGCGGGGGTCGTCGGGCCTTGCGATGGTCCCCGGCGGAAGACCATTTCGCGGGAGGGGACGTTCATGAACAGGTCGAAAGCGCTGTTGCTCGCCGGGGTGCTGGCGGCGGGCACGGTCGTGGCCGGGGCGGGCACCGGGGCGGCGGCGGCCGATCCGTGCGCCGGGAGCGGGCCGCTGCCGTACACCTGCGCGCAGCCGGGCGACCTGATCGACGTCACCCTCGGCGAACTCCACCCGACCCAGGCCGTACTCGGCTTCGACCAGGTCTTCTACAAGCTCGGCCGGTACGGCAGCGACCGCGACGAGGCGGCGGGCGACGTCAACAAGCGCTTCGACGACTGGTGCGAGACCAACGGCCAGGAGGAGGCGGCCTCGGCCGGCCCCGGAGCCCGGCTGGACGATCCGTCGAGCTTCTCCTGCACCGTGCCGCTCGGCCAGGAGACCCCGGAGACCATCGCCCCGATGAAGACCGCCGTCGTCGGACCGGGCGGCAAGCTCTACCTCACCGACGGGCACCACACGCTGACGTCGTTCCTGGAGGGCCCCGACGGCTCCACCCGGATGCACATCCGGCTCCGCGTCACCGACAACTTCAGCTCCCTGTCCGCCCCGGCCTTCTGGCAGCGGATGACGGCCGAGAAGAAGGTGTGGCTGCGCGACGAGAACAACCGGCCGCTCGGCGTGGACCAGCTGCCGGACCGGCTCGGCATCACGCACTTCCGCGACGACCCGTACCGCAGCCTCGTCTACTTCACCCGGGACATCGGCTACGAGGTCCCCGACGGCGCGACGGAGTTCCTGGAGTTCTCCTGGGGCTCGTGGCTGCGCGGCGAGCACGACACGTCCGCGTACGACCTGACCGCCCCGGGCCCGTACCTCGACCTGGTGAAGCGCGCCTCGAAGTCGATGGCCGCGCTGGACGCCGACGCGGTCGTCGACGACGGGAAGACCGCCGCCCAGCTCGGCCGGATCGACGAGTGGAACGGCGGAAAGAAGGAGACGGGCGGGGAGTTCGCCAAGCTCGGCAGGCCGCTGAGCGACCCGAAGCCCGGCAAGCTCGCCGAGGCCCTCGACTACAAGGCCCGCGTCCTGCCCGTGCCCGCCTGCACCACCACGGTCACCGGCCCCCGCAACGGCCCCCTGGTCGTGTCGGCCGGCGTCACCTGCCTGGACAGGGCCGCCCAGCGCGGGCCCGTCGTCGTCCGCGCGGGGGCCGCCCTCGTGGTCACCGGCTCCACGCTGGACGGCCCGCTCCAGGCCGACCGGGCGACGGAGGTCCACCTGTGCGGTTCGCGCGTCAACGGGCCCGTCGTGGTGACCCGCAGCTCCGGACCCGTACGGATCGGAGGGCCGGGCTGCACCGCGAACACGATGAACGGGCCCGTGGTGGTCCGGTAGCCCTTCGGACGAAGGCGCGGGCGCGGGCGTACGTCACCGTCGCCCCCTCAGGCGAACACGTACGCCACCGTCGTCGCCGCGCCCAGGCCCGCGCCCGCCACCGTCTGGGCGACGGTGTGATAGCCGAGGGCCACCCGGGACCAGCAGACCGCCGCCGTCACCGCGTACGCGGCGGTCCACCAGGGCGAGTGAACGACGGCGAGGAGCGAGACGGCCGCCGAGGCCACCGCCGAGTCGACCGAGATCTTCCACACCGTGTTGACGGCCAGCAGTCCGATCGTCATCACCCACAGCGCCAGCATCGCGACGAGGATCCCGGTGGGCGCGTTCCCCAGCACCATCACCACCGAGCCGGCGCCGATCGAGCCCAGGATCACGAAGAAGATCGGCGCCCGCTTGGTGCGGTCCACCACATGGCGGTCGCCCCAGGTGCCGCGCCCGCGCTCCCACTCGATGTAGCCCGCCGGGATCAGCCCGGCGCAGAGCGCCCCGAGGAAGCCCCAGAGCAGCCCCGTCCAGTCGCCCGCCGCCGCCAGGCCGATGCCGAGCATGCCCGCCAGCAGCACGTTGCGCGGCTGGAGGACGTCGGTGACGGTGCGCGCGACGGTGGCCGTGCGGGCGGAGGCGGTGGGGATCCCTTCGGCGGTCGTGGTGTCCGTGGGGCCGGTCATGCGCTCGTCTCCGTGGTGCGGGCCGTGTCGGCCGTGGCTGTGGCGAGGACGGCGCGGGCGCGCTCCTCGTCGACCGTCCGGTACGCGGCGGCGACCCGGACCAGCCGGGCCACCTCGCCGTCCTGGTCGGCCGCGTGCTGGGCGGCGACCGGCGCGGCCCCTCCGGCGGGTGCGCCGGAGTCCTTCGCGAGGAGGGCGGCCCGGATCCAGTAGGCGTCCGTGAGGGACTCGGCCCGGCCCGGGTCGTCCGTGTCGCGGGCGGCGGCCCGTCCGGCAGCGGCGAGCAGCCCGTCGGGCACGTAGTGGCGCAGCTTCTCGGCGGCGTCCGCGATGTCGGCGGCCCAGCGGTCCACCCGCAGGTCGGCCGGGACGTTGAAGCGGGTCAGCTCGCGGACCAGCGAGGCGGGCGGGTCGAACGGCTGCTCCGGGAACGCGGTCATCAGCTCGTGCCACAGGGCGTGCAGTCGGACCTGGGCCCGCCACAGCCTGGCCCGGCGTGCCCCGGCCGCGAAGGCGGGGATGGACGCGCCGAGGGCGAAGAAGGCGAACAGCACCAGCTGCGCCGCCTCGGTGATCTGGTCGAACCGCAGGGCGAAGGCCTCGCTCGGCTCGTCCACCACGCTGATCCACAGGAAGAGCGTGCGGCTGACGGTGTAGCCGACGCCGATGAACATCGCGAACGTCATCATCCCGAGCCCGATGCGCAGATGGCGCCGCCGGGCGTCGAGGGTGGCCAGCGCCCACTGGAAGGCGCAGACGGCGGACGCGGCGCCGAGGTAGAGGTAGAAGACGCTCATGTAGAGCGTGGCGCCCCCCTCCCCGGCGTGGTCGGAGACGAAGCGGTCCGAGGGCTCGGAGCGGTCGACGACGGTGAAGAACAGGACGGTCAGCAGGATCAGCGTGGCGACGGAGGCCTTGGCCGCGAGCTTCTGGACCAGCCGCGCGAACCGTACGTGGCGCGGGATCGCGCCCTCTTCCGGGTAGCTGCCGTAGATGGCCACGATGTAGCTGAGGATGGCCAGAATTGCCACCGTGGCGGTGTAGTGCTTGATGAGGACGGCGAGGTCGGTGACGGCGCTGTTGTTGAGGCCGATGCGCACCGCCTCGGTCTTCGTCCACAGCGCGACGGCGAATCCGGCGTAGCAGCCCCACAGGGCCCGGCGTCTGCGGTCCTCCTCGTCGCCCCACAGGGCAGCGGGCATACGCCACAGGGCAACGGCCGTCATCAGGCCGGCTATCAGGTAGCCGGCGAGATCGAGGGGGGTCACGGCGGTGTTCGTCCTCGGGGTCGGGG
>MUNB01000603.1 GCA_002154345.1 Streptomyces griseus | reverse complement strand
CCGCGCGACCGGCCCACCCTCTCCACCACCCCCCGCTTCGCACATCACCTTCGATCCAGGAGAACGCCATGAACACGCTCCTCTTCCGCCGCGCAGCCGTAGCCGTGTCCGCAGCAGCCGTGCTGCCGCTGACGCTGACGGCCTGCTCGTCGGACGACTCCTCCAAGGACTCGGCGGCAGGCTCGACGCCCAGCGCGTCCGCGCCGGCGAGCCCCTCGGCCGATGACTCGGCGGCCATGGACGAGCCGTTCGGCCCGGCCTGTTCGTCGGTGCCGAAGGAAGGCGCGGGCTCGTTCGACGGCATGGCGAAGGACCCGGTCGCCACCGCCGCCTCGAACAACGAGGAGCTGTCGACGCTGGTGGCCGCCGTGAAGCAGGCGGGCCTGGTCGACACGCTCAACAACGCGGAGAACATCACGGTGTTCGCCCCGACCAACGACGCCTTCGCGAAGATCCCGAAGNNACGTACCACGTGGTGGGCGAGAAGCTGACGCCGCAGCAGCTGGAGAAGGGCTCCTTCGACACACTGGAGAAGAGCAAGCTGACCACGGCCGGCTCGGGCACCGAGTACACCGTGAACGACTCCTCGAAGGTCGTCTGCGGCAACGTCCCGACCGCCAACGCGACGGTCTACATCGTCGACACGGTCCTGATGCCCCCGAAGTAACCCCCTGTCTCCCCCCACGGACGAGGGGCGGGAAGCCGCGCACACCGCGGCTCCCCGCCCCTCGTCGTGCGTGGGAGCCGACCGTAGCCTGACCGGATGACGCACCGTGAGCTCATGGGCCGTGGCGACCGCGTGGCCGGAGCCGTGATCGGCTCCGCCGCCGGGGACGCGCTCGGCGCCCCGTTCGAATTCGGCCCGGCCGGGGTGTACACCTCCCGCTTCCCGGACGGCGTCGGAACGCTGTGCGGAGGCGGCGGCTGGGATCCGGGCGAGGCGACGGACGACACGCAGATGGCCGTGCTGGTCGGGGAATCGCTGCTGGAACGGGGCGGCCCGGACCTGCCGGACATGTTCGGCAGATTCCAGCGGTGGGCGGCGGGCGAGCCCAAGGACATCGGCCTGCAGACCGAGGACGTGCTGACCAACGGCGAACCGTGGGATCTGGCGGCGGCGCTGCACTTCCAGCTCAACGGGCGGGCCGCCGGCAACGGTTCACTGATGCGGGCGACCACATCGGCGGTGTACTTCGCGCACGCCGGGCGCCCGGCGACGATGGCGGCGGCCCGCCGGATCTCGGCGCTGACCCACGGCGACCGGGCCGCCTGGGAGGGCACCGCGGTCTTCCATGAGCTGGTCCGCGTGGCCCTGGCGGGCGACGACCCGCTCGCCGCCGTACCCGGGGCGTTGGCCCAGGTGCACCCCGGCCATCGGGCCCGCTGGGCGACGGTGCTGGCGCCCGACTGGCACCCGGGCCTGGCGACCGAGTTCAACGGTGCGGTGTGGCCCTGTCTGGGCACCGCGCTCTGGGCGCTGCGCACGACGGACACCTTCGAGCGGGCGTTGGCGTCCGCCGTCGACGTGGGCGGGGACACCGACACGGTGGCGGCCGTGGCGGGCGGACTGGCGGGAGCGGTGTACGGCATCGGCGCGGTCCCGGACCGCTGGACCGAGATCCTGCACGTACCGCTGCCCGGCTACGGCGGCCGCCGCCTGACCACGGAGGACCTCCGGACCCTGGCCGCCCGGCTGGACGCCGAGGGCCCCCGCACCACCTGAGGAATCCCCTCCGAGAACATCGCCCGAAATGTACACATAAGCGCAAGATAAGAGCACTATGGAGGAAAGGGTGCCCGCCGCATCCATCCGCACGGCGGTGGGGCCCGCAGGAACGAAGGAGACGAAATCTCATGAGCAACGTCTCACACGCGAGGCACGACATATCGGGCCACCCCGATGCCTCCGAGATGCGTGCGCGCTACGACCGCGTGATGGGCGGCCGTGATGTGGCGCTGGTGGACGCGCCGGTGTTCCTCGTCGGTCTCTACTGCGCCGTTTCCCCGTGGGTGCTGCACTTCACGGCCAGCCAGCCGGCCCTGGTGACGCACAACCTGGTGATGGGCATCGCCATCGCGGTCCTGGCCCTCGGCTTCACCGTGATGCCCGAGCGCATGTCCGGCCTGAGCTGGGCGCTCTGCGCGATCGGCGCGTGGATCATCGTGTCGACCTGGGTGGTGGGCAGCAGCCCCGACGCCGGGGTCGTGATCAACAACATCATCGTCGGCGGACTGGCGGTCCTGCTGGGCATGGTCTGCGCAGGAGCCGCGGCCAAGAGCCGCAAGACCTGACCACGACACCGACGACCAACCCCGACAACCCCGCCCCTCTTCCAGCCCCGGGCCTCATCCAGCCCCTCCGGCGCTTGAGGAGCGGGGCCCGCATTCCAGCCCCTCCGGCGTTTGAG
>MUNB01000602.1 GCA_002154345.1 Streptomyces griseus | reverse complement strand
CGCCCGTCCAGCGCTCCGCCCGGTCGGCCGGTCGGCCTCCTGGGCGGAGCGCTGGACGGGCGGCCGGCTCTCGTGCAGGCCCTGCGCCTCGCGCGCCGCGATCTCCTTGAGCCGCATGGACAGTTGCAGGGTGCTGGGCCGCTCCTCCGGATCCTTCGCCAGACAGGCGCTGATCAGCGGAGCCAACGCGTCGTGCACCCCGTGAAGCTGCGCCTCCTCGTGCACGACGCGGTACAGCATCACCTCGGAACTGCCGTGCCCGAAGGGGGAGTCGGCCATCGCCGCGTACGCCAGTGTCGCGCCGAGCGAGAAGACGTCCGTCGCGGGCGTCACGGCCGCGCCCCGGACCTGCTCGGGCGCGAGGAAGCCGGGCGACCCCACCGCCGTACCGACGTGGGTGAGCGTGCTCGCCCCGGTCGCCCAGGCGATACCGAAGTCGATGATCCGGGGGCCCTTGGGGGAGAGGAGGATGTTCGACGGTTTCAGGTCGCGGTGGACCACTCCCGCCTCGTGCACCGCCACCAGGCCCTCGGAGAGCGCCGCCCCGATCGAGGCGACCTCCGCGGCGGCCAGGGGGCCCTCCTCGGCGACCTTGTCGTGCAGCGAGGGGCCGGGCACGTACTGCGTCGCGAACCACGGGCGGTCCGCCTCCAGATCGGCGGCCACCAGCCGGGCCGTGCAGCCGCCGCGGATCCGCCGGGCCGCCGACACCTCGCGCGCGAACCGCGAACGGAACTCCTGGTCCTCCGCGAGGTCGGGCCGGATCACCTTGAGCGCGACGCGCTGGCCGCGCCGGTCGGAGCCGAGGTAGACGACGCCCATGCCGCCCGCGCCGAGCCGCCGGTGCAGCCGGAACGAGCCGACGAGACGCGGGTCCTCGCGCCGGAGCCGCATCATCGCCATCGTCTGCCCATCCCCGCTGCCTGGTCCGCCTGACGAGGCACAGCTTACGTACCCCGCGCCCGGCGCGCTCAGAGGCCGCGCCCTCGCCGGGGATTCGATTGTCCGTGCCGTACGGGAGAGATGAAGAGGGGTCAGGACACGGCGGATCCGGGCCCCTCGGCCGGGCCGCCTGCTCAAGGGACCGTCGGACAAGGGGGATTGGATCACTACGGGAACGCCGGGACGCGGTCGCCACGGCAGCCGCGACCGCCGCCCCGGCATAC
>MUNB01000601.1 GCA_002154345.1 Streptomyces griseus | reverse complement strand
GAGATGCCGCTGACGCGTACGCAGATGGCGGCCCGCGCCGCCGAGGAGCTGGCCGACGGCTCCTACGTCAACCTCGGCATCGGTCTGCCGACGCTCATCCCGGACCACCTGCCGGACGGCGTCGAGGTGGTGTTCCAGTCGGAGAACGGCATCCTCGGCGTCGGCCCCTACCCCGACGCGTCCGAGGTCAGGCCCGACCTGATCAACGCGGGCAAGGAGACGGTGACGCTGCGGTCCGGGGCGTCCTGTGTCGACTCCGCGCTCTCCTTCGCGATGATCCGGGGCGGGCACATCGACGTCGCGGTGCTGGGGGCGATGCAGGTGTCCGCCTCCGGCGATCTGGCGAACTGGGTGATTCCCGGCAAGATGATCAAGGGCATGGGCGGCGCCATGGATCTCGTCCACGGGGCCCGGCGCGTCATCGTGTTGACGGAACACACGGCACGCGACGGCTCCCCCAAGCTGCTCGACGCCTGCACGCTGCCGCTCACCGGGCGGGGCGTGGTGCACCGGATCATCACCGATCTCGCGGTGCTCGACGTCACCCCCGAGGGCTTCCTGCTGCGGGAGGTGGCCGACGGGGTGACGGTCGATCAGGTGCGGGCCGCGACCGGGGCGGAGCTGACCGTGGCGCACGAGCCGGTACCGGTGCGCGCGTAGCAGCCGGGCGTACTCACGGCAACAGGTCGTGGCCCCCGGCTCCCGGGCCGGTTGTGGCGGGCATCGCCATTACC
>MUNB01000600.1 GCA_002154345.1 Streptomyces griseus | reverse complement strand
AGAGCCAGGCCCAGGAGGGCGGGGCGCGGGGCGCCGAGGGCGCGACCGGCGCCGCCGACATCGGCCGCCTGCTGCGGGGCGCGGCGGTCTTCCTGCCCGGCCCGGTGCCCAGGGACGGCCGCATCGCCTTCTGGGACCCGCACCAGGACGGCGACGACCCGCGGCACGACGACGGTGCGCAGGGCAGGGGCGGCACGCCCTTCGGGTACGGGGACGCCACCGGGCGCCCCGACTCCGTCCCGTGCACCACCGCCCGGCTCACGGTCGTCCGGCCGGACCCGGCGGCGGGCCCCGGTCGCGTCCGCACCGCCGAGGTGCGCGCGGCGCTGCTGTCCGTGGCCGACGCGCTGCCCGTGCTCGTCCGGGCCCGTCATCAGGCGTCCGCCCACCCCGCCGCTCGCTGCTGGGGCGCGGCCGCGCTGCACGCCCTCCAGCTCGTCGCCCGAGGCCGGCTCCTCCCCGGGCTCACGGCGGACGGCCACGACGCCTGGCGGGCCGGCCCGAGGGACGCCGAGGACGTCGCGCATCTGCGGGCGGTCGCCGCCGCCCTGCCGCCCGAGGGTCACGCGGTGCCGGTCCCCGCTTCCGCGCCGCCCCGGCTCCCCGACCCCGAGACCCTGATCGGGGCGTTCCTGGACGCCGTCGCCGACACACTGCCGCGCACACCCGCCGCCGCGTTCGCGATGGGCGCCCCGTTCGCCGCCCGTGAGGCCCAGCATCTGCCCCACGCCGCCGCCTGGGCCGTCGAGGTGGCCTCGGGCCTGGACGCGGGCGTGCGGGTCTCGCTGCGCCTGGACCTCTCCGCGTACGAGCTGTTCGACACCGCCGACACCTACGCGGTCACGGCCGCCCACAAGGAGGCGGAGGCCGCCCACGCCTCCGGCGGTCCCGAGCATCCGGACGATCCGGCGGTCCGCCCCGCCGCCGCGGCGATCGTGCAGGTCCACAGCCTCGCCGATCCGACGTACGTGGTGGACGCGGCGGCCCTGTGGAACGGCGGGGCCGGCGAGCCGTTCGGGCCGCGCGCCCAGGTCGACGCGGTGCTGGCGCTGCGCCGGGCCGCCCGCGTCTGGGCCCCGCTGGAACGGCTCCTGGGGCAGCCCGTCCCCGATGTGCTCGCGATCACCGAGGACGAGCTGTACGAGCTGCTGAGCGACGCCGGATCCCGGCTGGCCGCCGCCGGGGTCGAGGTGCGCTGGCCGCGCGAGCTGGCCCGTTCGCTCACCGCGGCCGCCGTCGTCCGGCCCGCGCCCGGATCGGCCACCGACGGCACGTCCTTCTTCGACGCCGAGCACCTCTTCGCCTTCGACTGGCAGCTGTCCCTGGGCGACGAGCGGCTGACCGAGGCCGAGATGGACCTCCTGGCCGAGGCCCACCGCCCGGTGGTGCGGCTGCGCGACCAGTGGGTGGTCGTCGACCCCGCCCTCGTACGCAAGGCGCGCAAGCGGGAGCTGGGGCTGCTGGATCCGGTGGACGCGCTGGCCGTCGCGCTCACCGGCAGCGCCGAGGTGGACGGTGAGCGGGTGGATGCCGTGCCCGCCGGGGCGCTGGCCGCCCTCCGTACGCGGATCCTCAGCCAGGACCTGACGATCGCGCCGCCGCCCGGTCTCGACGCGACCCTGCGCGACTACCAACTGCGCGGTCTGGCCTGGCTGGACCGGATGACCTCGCTCGGACTCGGCGGCTGCCTCGCCGACGACATGGGCCTCGGCAAGACGATCACCCTCATCGCCCTCCATCTGCACCGCGCGCACCCCTCGCCCACCCTGGTGGTCTGCCCCGCCTCCCTCCTCGGCAACTGGCACCGCGAGATCAACCGCTTCGCCCCCGGCGTTCCGGTGCGCCGTTTCCACGGCACGGACCGCTCCCTGAGCGATCCGGACGGCGGCTTCGTCCTCACCACGTACGGCACCATGCGCTCCAGTGCCGCCCAGCTCGCCGAGCAGAGCTGGGGCCTGGTCGTCGCCGACGAGGCGCAGCACGTCAAGAATCCGCACTCCTCCACCGCCAGGGCGCTGCGCACCATCCCCGCACCGGCCCGGGTCGCCCTCACCGGCACCCCCGTCGAGAACAACCTCTCCGAGCTCTGGGCGCTGCTCGACTGGACCACTCCCGGACTGCTCGGCCCGCTCAAGGCGTTCCGGGCCCGGCACGCCCGGATCGTGGAGAGCACCGACACCGCCGCGGGCCTCGGCAACGAGGAGGCGGTGGAGCGGCTGTCCCGGCTGGTGCGGCCCTTCCTCCTGCGGCGCAAGAAGTCCGACCCCGGCATCGCCCCCGAGCTGCCGCCCAAGACGGAGAGCGACCACCCCGTCCCGCTCACCCGTGAGCAGGCCACGCTCTACGAGGCGGCCGTCCGCGAGACGATGGCGCAGATCGAGGCGGCGGAGGGCATCGCCCGCCGGGGCCTGATCATGAAGCTGCTGACCTCGCTCAAGCAGATCTGCAACCACCCCGCCCAGTATCTGAAGGAGGAGCCCACCCGGCTCGCGGGCCGCTCCGGCAAGCTCGCCCTCCTCGACGAACTGCTCGACACGATCCTGTCCGAGGACGGCTCGGTCCTGATCTTCACCCAGTACGTGTCGATGGCGAAGCTCCTCTCCGCGCACCTCGCCTCCCGCGCGATCCCCTCCCAACTCCTGCACGGCGGTACGCCGGTGCCCGAGCGGGAGCGGATGGTGGACCGCTTCCAGTCCGCCGAGGTCCCGGTCTTCCTGCTCTCCCTCAAGGCGGCCGGCACGGGGCTGAACCTCACCCGCGCCGCCCATGTCGTCCACTTCGACCGCTGGTGGAACCCGGCCGTGGAGGAGCAGGCCACCGACCGGGCGTACCGCATCGGCCAGACCCAGCCCGTCCAGGTCCACCGGATCGTCGCCGAGGGCACGGTGGAGGACCGGATCGCCGAGTTGCTGGAGTCCAAGCGGGCCCTGGCGGACGCGGTGCTCGGCAGCGGCGAGAGCGCCCTGACCGAGCTGAGCGACCGGGACCTCGCCGACCTCGTATCGCTGCGGAGGCCCGCATGAGTCCCCGGATGAGCCCGCGCCCGGCCCCGCGCCCGACCACCGGCCCCGCCGCCCGCAGGTCCGCCCCGCGCGCCCGGATCGGCCCGGACGATCTGCGGCGCACCTTCGAGGCGGTGCCCGCCCGCACCTCCGCCGAGGGCGAGCCCTTCGCGGACAGCTGGTGGGGCCGGGCCTGGGTGGACGCGCTGGAGTCGCTGTCGATGGACGAGGCCCGGCTCGCCCGCGGCCGTGCGTACGCCGACGACGGCCAGGTCGCCGCGATCACCGTCACCCCGGGCCGGGTCGTCGCCTATGTGCACGGCAGCCGGGCCCGCCCCTACCGCGCCGAACTGCGGCTGCGCACCTTCGCCGACCCGGGCTGGGAGGCGCTGCTCGACGCGGTCGCCGAGCGACCCGGCCATCTGTCCGCGCTGCTCGCCAAGGAGATGCCGCACTCCCTGGCCCGTACGGCACAGGAGGCCGGTGTCCGGCTGCTGCCCGCAGCCGACGACCTCGACCCCAGCTGCACCTGCCCCGACCACGGGCGGCCCTGCAAACACGTCGCCGCGCTCTGCTTCCAGACGGCACTGCTGCTCGACAGCGACCCGTTCGTCCTGCTGCTGATG
>MUNB01000060.1 GCA_002154345.1 Streptomyces griseus | reverse complement strand
GGGGGCCGGGGCGTCGGAGTCCCGGAGCGTGCCGCCCACCGTGACCCGGGCCCCGGGCCCACGCTCCGGGACTCCGACGCCCCGGCCCCCGACGCCCCGCGCGGCTACCGCGCGGTCTTCGCCGTCGTCGAGTTCCGGGCCGTCTTCGCCGCGCATCTGCTCTCGCTGCTCGGCGTCGTCGTCAGCGAGCTGGCGCTCACCGTCCTCGTCTACGACCTCACCGGCTCCCCGCTGCTCAGCGCCCTGACCTTCGCGCTGGGGCTGCTCCCGTACATCGTCGGCGGCACGCTCTTCGCCGGGGTCGCCGACCGCTACCCGGCCCGCCGCGTCCTGGTCGTCTGCGATCTGCTCTGCGCGGCCTGCGTCGCGGTGATGCTGGTGCCCGCCACCCCGGTCGCCGGACTCCTCGCCCTGCGCTGCCTGGTCGCCGCGATCGCGCCCGTCTTCACCGGCACGCGGATGGCGGCGCTCACCGACATCCTCGGCGAGGGCGACCTCTACGTCCTGGGCCGTTCGCTGCTGCGGATCGTCTCGCAGAGCGCGATGCTCATCGGGTTCGGCGCCGGAGGGGTGCTGCTCACCGTGCTCTCCCCGCGCGGCGCGATCACCGTCACCGTGGTGACCTTCCTCTGCTCGGCCGCTCTCCTCCGCTTCGGCACCCGCGACCGCCCGGCCCGCGCCACCACCGGCGACGGGGGCGGAACCCTGCTCAAGGAGTCGCTCTCCGGGGCCCGCCTGGTCCTGGGCGACCGCCGGATCCGCGCCCTGATGCTGCTGTTCTGGCTGCCCGCGATGTTCGTGGTGGCCCCGGAGGCGCTCGCCGCCCCGTACGCGGACGCGATCGGGGCGTCGCCCGCCGCGCTCGGGCTGCTGCTCTGCGCGATGGCCGTCGGGCACATCGGGGCCGAGCTGTTCGTGGGCTCCGCGCTCAGCCCCCGTAACCGCTCCCGGATCGTCCTGCCGGTCGCCGCCGCCGGCCTGCTCCCGCTCCTCGTGTACGTGATCCGGCCCGGGCTGCCGCTCGCCCTGGCCGCCCTGGCGCTGGCCGGGGCGGGAGCGGCGTACGTCATCGGGCTCGACCAGTGGTTCGTCGACGCCGTGCCTCAGGAACTGCGCGGCCGGGCCATGACCCTGCTCACCGCCGGACTGATGACCGTCCAGGGGCTCGGGATGGCGCTGGCGGGGCTCGCGGCCGAGTTCTTCCCCGTGCACCAGGTGGTCGCCGGATCCGGAATCATCGGTACCGTCTGCACGCTGCTGCTCGTCGCCGAGGTCCGCCGGACAGCCCCCGGACGGATGTCCGATACCGAAGGACGAGACGGGGCTGACCGGCATGTGACCAGTCGGTAAGGTCGGTGCCGTGCCGAAGCCGCTCAGCCTTCCCTTCGATCCCATCGCCCGCGCCGACGAGCTCTGGCAGCAGCGCTGGGGGCCCGTGCCCTCGATGGGGGCGATCACCTCGATCATGCGGGCCCAGCAGATCCTGCTCGCCGAGGTCGACGCCGTCGTCAAGCCGTACGGGCTGACCTTCGCCCGGTACGAGGCGCTGGTGCTGCTCACCTTCTCCAAGGCCGGTGAACTGCCGATGTCCAAGATCGGCGAGCGGCTGATGGTGCACCCGACCTCGGTCACCAACACCGTGGACCGGCTGGTCAAGTCGGGTCTGGTCGGCAAGCGGCCCAACCCGAACGACGGCCGCGGCACGCTGGCGGCCATCACCGACAAGGGCCGTGAGGTCGTCGAGGCGGCCACCCGGGACCTGGTCGCGGTCGACTTCGGGCTCGGGGTGTACGACTCCGAGGAGTGCGCCGAGATCTTCGCCATGCTGCGTCCGCTGCGGGTGGCGGCCCAGGACTTCTCGGAGGAGTGAGCGCGGGTTTCCCGCGCGGGGGAGGCGCTTGTGCTCGGAGGGGCCGCGCGAAGATCGCCCCGGACGCCCGGTTACGCTCGATGGCATGAAACAGAACGTGCTCACCCGCTACCGGGTGATGGCCTACGTCACCGCCGTCTGGCTGCTCGTCTTCACCGCGGCGATCATCGCGAAGTACGGCTTCGAGACCGGCGACACCATGCTGATCTCCCAGATCCACGGCGTGCTGTTCATCGTCTACGTCGTCTTCGCCTTCGATCTCGGCTCCAAGGCGAAGTGGCCCTTCGGCAAGCTCCTGTGGGTGCTGGCCGCGGGCTGCATCCCCTTCGCCTCGTTCTTCGTCGAACCGAAGGTCAGCCGCGAGGCCCGCGCCCTGGTCACCGACCCGGCGCCGGCCCCCGCCAAGGCCTGAGGCCCGGGCTTCCGGACCACCCGAACCGCCCCGCGCGCAAAGCGCCGGGCGGTTTGCCATCGACATTTACTAGGACGTCCTAGTAAATTCGAGGGTATGGACGCTGACGCGATCGAGGAAGGCCGCCTCCGCTGGCAGGCCCGTTACGACAAGGCCCGCAAGCGTGACGCGGACTTCACCACGCTCTCCGGAGATCCGGTCGAGCCCGCGTACGGGCCCCGCCCCGGCGACACGTACGAGGGATTCGAGCGGATCGGCTGGCCGGGGGAGTACCCCTTCACCCGCGGGCTGCACCCCACCGGCTACCGGGGCCGTACGTGGACGATCCGCCAGTTCGCCGGCTTCGGCAACGCCCAGCAGACCAACGAGCGCTACAAGATGATCCTCGCGGCGGGCGGCGGCGGACTCAGCGTCGCCTTCGACATGCCGACGCTGATGGGCCGCGACTCCGACGACCCGCGCTCGCTCGGCGAGGTCGGCCACTGCGGGGTGGCCATCGACTCCGCCGCCGACATGGAGATCCTCTTCGGAGACATCCCGCTCGGCGATGTCACCACCTCGATGACCATCAGCGGCCCGGCCGTCCCGGTCTTCTGCATGTACCTGGTCGCCGCCGAGCGCCAGGGCGTCGACCCGAGGGTGCTCAACGGCACGCTCCAGACCGACATCTTCAAGGAGTACATCGCGCAGAAGGAGTGGCTCTTCCAGCCCGAGCCCCATCTGCGCCTCATCGGCGACCTGATGGAGCACTGCGCCGCCGCCATCCCCGCCTACAAGCCGCTCTCCGTCTCCGGCTACCACATCCGCGAGGCCGGAGCCACGGCCGCGCAGGAGCTGGCGTACACGCTCGCGGACGGCTTCGGCTATGTGGAGCTGGGCCTCTCGCGCGGCCTGGACGTCGACACCTTCGCCCCCGGGCTCTCCTTCTTCTTCGACGCGCACCTCGACTTCTTCGAGGAGATCGCCAAGTTCCGCGCGGCCCGCCGCATCTGGGCCCGCTGGATGAAGGAGACGTACGGCGCGAAGACCGACAAGGCCCAGTGGCTGCGCTTCCACACCCAGACCGCCGGGGTCTCGCTCACCGCGCAGCAGCCGTACAACAACGTCGTCCGCACCGCCGTCGAAGCCCTCTCCGCCGTCCTCGGCGGCACCAACTCGCTGCACACCAACGCCCTCGACGAGACCCTCGCGCTCCCCTCCGAGCAGGCCGCCGAGATCGCCCTGCGCACCCAGCAGGTGCTGATGGAGGAGACCGGCGTCGCCAATGTGGCCGACCCGCTGGGCGGCTCCTGGTACGTGGAACAGCTCACCGACCGGATCGAGGCCGAGGCCGAGAAGATCTTCGACCAGATCAGGGAGCGCGGCACCCGGGCCCACCCCGACGGGCAGCACCCCATCGGGCCGATCACCTCCGGCATCCTGCGCGGCATCGAGGACGGCTGGTTCACCGGCGAGATCGCCGAGTCCGCCTTCCAGTACCAGCGGGCCCTGGAGAAGGGCGACAAGCGGGTCGTCGGCGTCAACGTCCACCACGGCTCGGTCACCGGCGACCTGGAGATCCTGCGGGTCAGCCACGAGGTCGAGCGCGACCAGGTCAGCCAGCTCGCCGACCGCAAGGCCGCCCGCGACGACGCCAAGGTCACCGCCGCCCTCGACGCGATGCTCGCCGCCGCCCGCGACGGCTCCAACATGATCGCGCCGATGCTCGACGCCGTACGGGCCGAGGCCACGCTCGGCGAGATCTGCGGAGTGCTGCGCGACGAGTGGGGCGTCTACACGGAGCCGCCGGGCTTCTGAGCGTCGGTTCAGGAGAGCAAGCGCTCGGCCGGGGTTTCCCGGTCGAGCGCTTCGTCGTGCGCGGCGGTCGCGCCCGGACCGGCGCGTCCGGCTGCCGTGAGCGTACGAAGGCCGGGGCGTGCGGGGTACCCCCTTTTCTGGTGGGTACCCCGGTCTCCGACCGGCTGCTTTGGTTGCCTCCATTGGTCGCTCACCCGCCGTCTTCCGCCTGACTTCCGCTCGACGCGGAGCCACGCCGGCCCAGTGGTCCCGGACGTGGTCGCGGCACGGTGCGGCGGTGGGCACGGAACGGAAATGGGAGGCATTCCTGTGCAGTTCTCACCGAAGGTGATCGCCACCGCCCTGGCGGCGACCGTCGCCCTGGGGGCCGGTGTCGTCGGCACCGCTCAGGCGTCCGCGGCACAGACGGCCCCGCCGGCCGCCGTGGCGGTCAAGAAGTCCGCATCGGCGGAGGAGGACGGCCGCGCCCTGTTCGGCGGCCTCGTCTTCACTCAGGGGCGGGTGGCCGACAGCCTCATCGCGGGCGGCTACTACCGGAGTTCGAAGGAGACGCTCAAGGAGAACCGCGGCGTCAAGTCCGTGGCCGCGGTCGGCAAGCTGATGGACGTCATGGAGAAGACCGAGCCGGGCTTCTTCGCCGGGCTCTCCACCGACCTCCGCAGCGGCGACCCCCGACGGGTCGAAGCGGCGCTGGACCACACCTCGGCGCTGCTCAAGAACCACGTCAAGGTCATCGAGAAGAGCGGGGACGGCAGCACCGGGGCGTGTGTCGCCGTCGTCGTCGCGGTGAACGTCGCGGTGGTCGGCAACGTCGTCGCCGTCTACAACGCCGAGGTGGCGTGGGACGTCCAGCACTTCTGGATGGAGCAGCGGCCGATGCTGTCGGCGGAGGAGAGCATCGCCCTCCTGACGACGCTTCTGAAGGACGCCTGACGGCGGCGGGGTGTCCGGAGCCGGTCCCTCGGCCCGGACACCCCGCACCGTTCTTCCCCGGCACCCCGGTGCCCGGGAAGAACGGTGACCGCGTCGAGCGACGAACGAAGGAAGACCTCGTATGAACTGGCCAGCGAGCGGCCGCCGATGGGCCCGACCGTCACTCTCCCCGCCCCGTACCCGTCGCGTCCCGCGGTCCATGGCGGCAGGAGTCACCGCTGTGTGGGCGGTGCTCCTCCTGTATGTGGTGCAGACACAACTGCCGGACAACGCGGTGAAGTTGCCGGGACAGGCCTCGGTGGAATCCACGACGCGGACCGTGGTCCCCCAAGGGTGGGCGTTCTTCACCAAGTCCCCGCGGGAGACGGACATGGACCCCTACGGCCCGGTCGACGGCGCCTGGCGCAGCCTGCGGTCGGGCCGGCACGCCGAGTACGGCTTCAACAGGGAGTCGCGAGCCCAGGGCCTGGAGATCGGCCTGCTGTTCTACCAGGTCCAGGACAGCAAGCCCTTCGCCTGCGAACGCCGTGCGCTGACGGACTGTCTCGACCGCGCGAGCGCGGACATCACCCCGGTCGGCAACCCGTCACCGTCGCCCACCCTGTGCGGCCGGGTCGCGCTGGTCGACCAGCTGCCCGTTCCGTACGCCTGGCGCGACTTCTACGCGGACACCCACACGCCGAAGAGCGTGCGGGTCCTGGAGGTGACGTGCGGATGAGATCCTTCCCGTCGCCGTGGACCAACGTCTACGGACTGGCACGCACGCTGGTGGCCCTGGCCACAGCGGGCACCCTGCTGTGGAGCGGTTCCGACACGCTCTTCCGCCCGTCCGCGGGCCGCGACGACATCGTGGGCTGCGAGGGCCTGCGGTCGATCGGCCTGTTCTGCCACGTTCCCGAGCAACGGCTGGACGTGGCACGCCTGGTGTGCGTGGCGGTCCTGCTCGTCGTCGCGTCCGGCTGGCGGCCCAGGTGGACGGCGCTGCCGCACCTGTGGATCACCTACAGCGTCTGGGCCAACATCGCCATCCCGGACGGCGGCGATCAGATCGCGTGCAACCTCGCCGTCCTCCTCGCCCTCGCGGCCCTCGGTGATCCCCGGCGCTGGCACTGGGACGATCCGCCGGAGGAGCGGACAGACTCGGTACGCTCGCAGGTCACGGCCTTCGCCTGCTGCTCCGCCCTGTTCATGGCCCAGTTGCAGATGTCGTTCCTGTACTTCCAGGCCTGCGTCGCGAAGCTCCCCCACGCGGAGTGGGCGGACGGAACCGCGATGTGGTACTGGACCAACAACCTCGCCTTCGGCGCTCCCGGCTGGCTCCACCCGGTGGTGGACCTCGTCGTCCGGCAGCCTCTGGGGGTCGCGGCTCTGACCTGGGTGCCCCTGTTCATCGAACTGGGCCTCGCCCTGGCCCTCCTGCTGCCGCAGCGCCACCGCCTGTACCTGCTGGCGGCCGGCTTCCTCTTCCATCTCTCCATCGCGCTGATGATGGGGCTGTGGAGCTTCGCCTTCGCCATGTGGGCGGGGCTCGTCCTCCTCTGCCTCCCGCTCGGCGCGCATCTGCGCGCCGGACCGCGTGCGGAGAGTCTCAGGCCGTCTGAGCGCCCGCCAGCCCCAGCAGCAGCAGCGAGGTGAAGCCGCTCGCCCACTCGGCGTCCACCGGCTCCGCGCTCACCAGGGTGCGGTGCACCACCGCGCCGGCGATCACGTCGAAGATCAGGTCCGCGTTGCGGGCGGCCGTCGAGGCGTCGTCCTCGTACCGCAGCTCGCCGCGGGCCTGAGCGCGCTCCCGGCCCAGCAGCACCAGCCGCTTCTGCCGGTCCACGATCGCCGAGCGGATCCGCCGGCGCAGCGAGTCGTCGCGGGTGGACTCGGCGACCACCGCCATCAGCGCGGTCCGGGCCTCCGGTAGCTCCAGCAGCGAGGCGAACTGGAGCACGACGCCCTGCACATCGGCCGCCAGGCTGCCCCGGTCGGGCAGCTCCAGCTCGTCGAAGAGCACCGCGACCGCGTCCACGACCAGTTCGTTCTTGCCCGCCCACCGCCGGTAGAGGGTCGTCTTGGCGACCCCGGCGCGGGTCGCCACATCGCCCATCGTCAGCTTCGACCAGCCGAGATCGACCAGGGACGCCCGCGTCGCTTCGAGGATCGCGGCATCGGCCGCGGTGCTCCGCGGACGTCCTGTTCGGGTGGCTTTGGGGTCGCTGTCGCTCATGATGCGGCGACCATACCGGCCGGTAGGGAGAACTGTTGTGCCTTGGTGCCCGTGAGACAGATCACCGGGATCACCTGTCCCAGCAGGGTGATCGGCAGTTACGCTACGGGTCGTAGCGTAAGGAAGGCGGCTCGCCCGCCCCCGTACGCCACGGAACGAACGAGCGACAGCCACCGGGTCTCATGGAGGCCCAGGCGCCGGGTGGGGACCCGGAGCCGCTCGGACCGGCCGGATGGGGATCCGGAAGGTCCACCCGGGCCTTTCAGGGGCCCTCGGCCGCTCCGGTCCGTCCGCCCCCGCACGCCGGTGGGGGCCCGGACCGGGCCGGTTCTCGCACTCGCTTTCCGGAACGGTGTGCTCAGGGGGGAGGATGTACGTATGCAGCCTAGGAACATGTCCATGAGCGGCGTTGTCGACCTCGCCGCTGTCAAGGCCGCCGGTGAGGCCAAGGCCAAGGCGGAGCAGGCCCGCGCGGACGCCGCCCGTAGCGGCGGCACCGGCGCCGTCGCGCCCGCCGCCCTGGTGATCGACGTCGATGAAGCAGGCTTCGAGCGCGATGTCCTCCAGCGCTCCGCCGAGGTGCCCGTCGTCATCGACTTCTGGGCCGAGTGGTGTGAGCCGTGCAAGCAGCTGGGCCCTCTGCTGGAGCGCCTGGCGGTCGAGTACAACGGCCGCTTCCTGCTGGCCAAGGTCGATGTCGACGCCAACCAGATGCTGATGCAGCAGTTCGGCATCCAGGGTATTCCGGCCGTTTTCGCCGTCGTCGCCGGACAGGCCCTCCCGCTCTTCCAGGGCGCGGCCCCCGAGGCCCAGATCCGCGAGACGCTGGACCAGCTGATCCAGGTCGGCGAGGAGCGCTTCGGGCTGACCGGGATCGTCGTCGACCCGGACGCCGGGGCGCCGGGCGCGGCCCCGGCCGAGGTGCCGGCCGGCCCGTACGACGCCGTGCTGGAGGCCGCCGCGTCGGCGCTCGACGCCAATGACTTCGGCGGCGCGGTCCAGGCGTACAAGAACGTCCTCGCGGACGACCCGGGCAACCCGGAGGCCAAGCTCGGGCTGGCCCAGGCGGAGCTGCTCGGCCGGGTGCAGAGCATGGACCCGCAGGCGGTCCGCAAGGAGGCGGCGGACCACCCGGACGACGTGAACGCCCAGATCGCCGCCGCCGATCTCGACCTGGTCGGCGGTCATGTGGAGGACGCCTTCGGCCGGCTCGTCGAGGCGGTCCGCCGCACCGTCGGCGACGACCGGAACACCGCCCGGCTGCGGCTGCTGGAACTGTTCGAGGTGATCGGCCCGGAGGACCCCAGGGTCACCGCCGCGCGCACCGCGCTGGCCCGCGTCCTGTTCTGAGACCGGCCCGCCGTCCGCTCCGGACGAGTCCGATTGTTCCGATGTGACAAGACGGCCGTACCGCCTCCCCGGCGGTGCGGCCGTTTTGCCGTCCTGACGCCAAAGGCGGGTCCGGGACGCCCTCGCTTTACCAAATCTTGACAAAGATGCGAGCTGTTACTCGCAGTAAAGCAGGCTGGTGATTCTGTCCCGTTTCCAGGAAGTTTCCCGCCATTCCGATGTCCCTTTCGTGCCACCCTGTGTCGCCGCGCGATGCCGCCCTGTCGCACTGCGGTTATCGGGCCGTTACTAGCCAGTAACGATCCCTCTTGTGTCGCGGGCGTGAATGCACCACGATCGGCCACGCTCGGTCCAATACCTCCAGCCCGGTCTCCAGCCGGTGCCTGAGGGTCTGTTGGGTCCCCACCGGGTGGGTCGGCGGCAGTGGCGCCGACCGCGGACAGGGGGGTTCCCGCTCACGGGCGGGGCCTGTCCGGCCGGCTGTGCTGAACGCGCGGCCAGTGGTTGTCGCTCGGGGGTGAACGCCGGTGGATCGGATGCGGGACACGTCTCCGATACGGGCGCTCTCCTTCCCCGAGGACGTAGCACTTCTCCCATCCCAGACGGGCACGATGCCCGGCCGGAGATGTACGTCCGAGAAGAAGGAGCAAGTATGAGTTCCCAGGTTCGCGGTGGGACGAGATGGAAGCGGTTCGCTCTGGTCATGGTGCCGAGCGTCGTCGCCACGGCGGCGGTGGGCGTCGGCCTCGCACAGGGCGCGCTGGCGGCGTCGTTCAGTGTGTCCGGGCAGAGCTTCAAGGTCAGCACCGACAAGCTGGAGGGCGAGAACTTCGTCCAGTACGGCAGCGTCGCCGTCGGCAAGGACCTTGAGGGCAAGGAAGCAGCCCACGCGGTCGCGGTGTCGGGCTTCAGCGACGCCACGATCACCAACATGTGCCAGTCGGTGGTCACGCCGAAGGTTCCCTTCATCGGCAACGTCAGCCTCATGCTGAACGCCGGTACGAACCCGAAGAAGCCGGTCAAGGCGACCAACCTCTACCTGGACGTCGCGCAGCTCGACGCCGACGCCGAGTTCGAGAACATCGACATCGGTGTCGCGGCCGGCTCGCTGAAGAAGCCGAACAAGCCGGGAAGCATCGGCATCCAGCCGGGCACCCAGGCGAAGGAGGAAGGCTTCTCGCAGCGCGCCGACAAGGCGACGCTGACCAACGTGAAGCAGACGGCGTGGGCGACCACGGCCGGCACCTTCAAGCTCAGCGACCTGAAGCTGAGGCTGCACACGGGCGTCAAGGAGTGCTTCTAAGCACTCGCCCGGGTGGCCGGAACACCCCTCGGCGGGTTTTCCGGCCACCCCCCTCCTCCTCTCACGGCAGTACCGGTTCCAGGGAGCTGTTTTCCATGAGCCCCGAGTCCACAGGGCAGAACGAGCACTACCTTCGCGTCGCCCGGCGACGCTTCCGCGCCTGGCGGGGTGACCGGCCGTTCTGGGCGGGTCTGTTCACCATCCTCGGCGGTGCGCCCATCGCCTACTTCCCGTACGCCGACCTGCATCTCGGCAACATGACGCTGACGATGTCCACCACCGCCGGCGCCGGCTCCCTGATCATCGGGGTTCTGCTGATCACGCTGGGTCTGACGATGTGGTTCCACCACATCGTCCGGGTGTTCGCCGGCGTCGCGGCCATCCTGCTCGCGCTGATCTCCATACCCGTCGCCAACATCGGCGGCTTCGTGATCGGGTTCGTCCTCGCCCTCATCGGCGGAGCCCTGTCCGTTTCCTGGGCCCCCGGCGAAACCGGGAGCGACGAGGAGCAGCTCGACGAGCAGGACCCCCGGCGCACGTCGTCGGAGAAGGACCTGCCGTACGAGGACGCGCTCCACGCCGCGGCCGTGCCCCAGCAGCAGGCCGCCGGGCCCGACCTGGCAGCCGACGCCGACGCCGGGAGGCATCGTGCGGGGTGACGACGGACAGCGGACGGACGCCTACCCCGGCGACGACTTCCGCGAGCGCAGGGGCCCCCGTCACGCGGCCCCCAAGAAGTCCCTCCTGACCAAGCTTCACCTGCCCAGCGGCAAGAAGGCGCTGGCGCTCGCGGCGATGCCGACGGCGGTCTTCGTGGGCATGGGGCTGACCCCCAAGCTCGCCCTGGCCGACGACCGCGCCGAGATCCCGTTCGCGCCGGGACCGTGCGTCACCCGGTCCGACGAGCCGAGCGAGAGCGAGTCGCCGAAGGCCACCCCGTCCCCGTCGGCCACCGCGAAGGACGACACGAAGGACGGCGCGTCCGGCAAGGACGACACCGCGACCCCGAAGCCCTCGGCGAGCGGTTCGGCCTCCGACGCGGACGAGGACACGGCGGACGGCGCGAAGCCCGGCACCGAGGACACGTCGGCCCAGGCCGCGCAGGAGAAGCCCGCCGAGACGCCCTCCGCGACCCCGACGCCCACCAGGTCGAAGAACCCGCTGGACCCGCTCGGGCTCGGCGACGCGCTGAAGGACCTCTTCGACGGCCCGGACAAGACGGACGACGAGGCCGGGCAGGAGGCCGGGGACGAGAAGCCGGCGAGCCCGTCCCCGAGCCCGACGACCGAGGCCCCGAAGGCGTCCGACGCGCCCGAGGACGAGGCGAAGGACCCGGTCAAGGACGCCGCCGACCAGGCGAAGGAGACGTCCGACAAGACGGCCGACGCCATCCGCGAGGCGGCCGGGAAGGCCGGCAAGGACGTCGAGGAGCTCGACGAGGACGTCAAGGGACTCGACCCCAAGAAGGACGAGAACATCCCGGACGGCGCCAAGCCGCGCTTCCCGTGCCCCGAGGCCGACCCGGACGCGCTCGCCGCGGCCGAACTGGAGCCCGGCATCCCGCTGCTCCCGTCCGACCCGTGGACCCTGGAGTCGACGCTGCTCACCCTCAACGGGCTGGACTACCACGGCATCGTCGAGGTGAAGAAGGCGGACGGCAGCATCAAGAAGGTGCTGAAGTTCACCGCCGGCTCCATCGACATCAAGGACCTGCACCAGCTGACCGTCGGCCCCGCGGGCACCACCGGTCATGTGAAGTCGCGGCCCGGCTCCACGTCGACGATCCGCAACGGCGAGGTGACGATGTACACGGAGGAGCTGAAGGGCAACCTCTTCGGCCTCATCCCGATCACCTTCAGCCCGGAGACCCCGCCGCCGCTGAACGTCCCCTTCGCCTTCTTCACCAAGGTGAAGGTGGTCCAGGCCGGCCAGTTCGGCGGCACGCTCACCGTTCCGGGACTGAACAACTACCTGGAAGGCGGCAAGGGCTAGCAGCCGCGCCGCACCCCGAACCCGTCCGGGAGCCGCACAGCACCGTGGGCCGTACTCCTCACCAGGAGTACGGCCCACGGTCATGCGGTGGAGCGGGTGCGGGTCAGTTCCGCTCGCCGCCGCCCAGGTGGTGCACCCGGACCATGTTGGTGGTGCCCGGGACGCCGGGGGGCGAGCCGGCGGTGATGACCATCGTGTCGCCGTCGCTGTAGCGGTTCAGCTTCAGCAGCTCCGCGTCGACCAGGTCGACCATCGCGTCGGTGTTGTCCACGTGCGGGACGACGTACGACTCGACGCCCCAGCTCAGCGCGAGCTGGTTGCGGGTGTTCTCGTCCGTGGTGAAGGCCAGGATCGGCTGGGCCGTGCGGTAGCGGGAGAGGCGGCGGGCGGTGTCGCCGGACTGGGTGAAGGCGACCAGGGCCTTGCCGTCGAGGAAGTCGGCGATCTCGCAGGCGGCGCGGGCCACCGAACCACCCTGCGTACGGGGCTTCTTGCCCTGGACCAGCGGCTGGAGGCCCTTGGAGAGCAGCTCCTCCTCGGCGGCGCAGACGATCTTCGACATCGTCTTGACCGTCTCGATCGGATACGCGCCCACCGAGGACTCGGCGGACAGCATGACCGCGTCCGCGCCGTCCAGGATCGCGTTGGCGACGTCGGACGCCTCGGCGCGGGTCGGCCGCGAGTTGGTGATCATCGACTCCATCATCTGGGTTGCCACGATCACCGGCTTGGCGTTGCGCCGGCAGAGCTCCACCAGGCGCTTCTGCACCATCGGGACCTTCTCCAGCGGGTACTCCACGGCGAGGTCTCCGCGGGCCACCATCACACCGTCGAACGCCGCGACGACGCCCTCCATGTGCTCGACGGCCTGCGGCTTCTCCACCTTGGCGATGACGGGGACCCGGCGGCCCTCCTCGTCCATCACCTTGTGGACGTCCTTGACGTCTTCGGCGTCCCGGACGAAGGAGAGCGCGACCAGGTCGCAGCCCATCCGCAGCGCGAAGCGCAGGTCCTCGACGTCCTTCTCGGACAGGGCCGGGACGTTGACCGCCGCGCCGGGCAGGTTGATGCCCTTGTGGTCGGAGATGACACCGCCCTCGATGACGATGGTCTTCACCCGGGGGCCCTCGACCGCGACGACCTTCAGCTCGACGTTGCCGTCGTTGATCAGGATCGGGTCGCCCTTGGTGACGTCGCCGGGCAGACCCTTGTAGGTCGTGCCGCAGATCGACTTGTCGCCGGGGACGTCCTCGGAGGTGATGGTGAACTCGTCCCCGCGGACCAGCTCGACCGGGCCCTCGGCGAACTTCGCCAGCCGGATCTTGGGGCCCTGGAGGTCGGCGAGCACGCCGACCGCGCGGCCGGTCTCGGCGGCCGCCTTGCGGACACGGTCGTAACGGCCCTGGTGTTCCTCGTGGGTGCCGTGACTGAAGTTGAAACGGGCCACGCTCATGCCGGCCTCGATCAGAGCGACGAGCTGCTCATGGGAGTCGACGGCGGGACCGAGGGTGCAGACGATTTTGGAACGGCGCATGAGGCGGATCCTATCGGTTTGTTTCGCTGCGGAATATTCCGTCTGGTGGAAGATACAAAGGGGCGCGGGGCCGCTCAGTTGTCGACCTGTCCGAACCGTGGACTACGGCCTCCCGACGAGCGCGAACGTCTGGTCGGCGATCTCCAGCTCCTCGTCCGTCGGCACCACGGCGACCGCCACCCGGGCGTACTCCGGCGAGATCAGCCGCGGTTCACCGGACCGTACGGAGTTGAGCGAGGCGTCCACCGCCATGCCCAGCTCCTCCAGGCCGGCGATGGCAGCTTCCCGCACCGGAGCCGCGTTCTCCCCGACCCCCGCCGTGAACGCCACCGCGTCCACCCGGCCGAGCACCGCCGTATAGGCGCCGATGTACTTCTTCAGCCGGTGGATGTAGATGTCGAAGGCCAGCGCGGCCCGCTCGTCGCCCTCGTCGATCCGGCGGCGGATCACCCGCATGTCGTTGTCGCCGCAGAGCCCGACCAGCCCGCTCCTCTTGTTCAGCAGGACGTCGATCTCGTCGGCCGACATGCCCGCCACCCGCTTCAGGTGGAAGGTGACCGCCGGATCGATGTCCCCGGAGCGGGTACCCATCACGAGCCCTTCCAAAGGCGTCAGCCCCATCGAGGTCTCCACGCACCGCCCGCCCGCGACCGCCGAGGCCGACGCCCCGTTGCCCAGGTGCAGCACGATGACGTTCACCTCCTCCGGGGCCCTGCCCAGCAGCTCGGCCGTCTTCCGCGAGACGTACGCGTGCGAGGTGCCGTGGAAGCCGTAGCGGCGGATGCGGTGCGCGTCGGCGGTCTCCACGTCGATCGCGTACCGCGCGGCGGCCTCCGGCATCGTCGTGTGGAACGCCGTGTCGAACACCGCCACCTGCGGCAGGTCCGGCCGCAGCGCCTGTGCCGTACGGATGCCCGTGATGTTGGCCGGGTTGTGCAGCGGCGCGACCGGCACGAGGCGCTCGATCTCCTTCAGCACCTCGTCGGTGATCACCGTCGGCGCGCTGAACCTCAGCCCGCCGTGCACCACGCGGTGCCCGATCGCGGCGAGTTCGGGGGAGTCGAGACCGAGGCCGTCCGCCGCCAGCTCCTCGGCCGCCGCCTTCAGCGCCTCGTCGTGGTCCGCGATCCGGCCCGTACGCTCCCGGGGCTCGGCGCCGCCGCCGGCCGGCGGTGTGTGCGCCAGCCGCGAGGTCTCCTCGCCGATCCGCTCGACCAGGCCCGAGGCGAGCCGGGAGCGGTCGCGCATGTCGAGGAGCTGGTACTTCACCGACGAGGAGCCCGAGTTGAGGACGAGGACGCGATGCGGTTCCACAGAAGCTGCCGTGCTTTCGTTTCCGGAGGGAGTGGCCGGGGGCGTGGGGGTCGTCATGCGGGACGCTCCTCGCTCTGCGCCTGGATCGCCGTGATCGCCACGGTGTTGACGATGTCCTGGACGAGCGCGCCGCGCGACAGGTCGTTGACCGGCTTGCGCAGCCCCTGGAGCACCGGACCGACCGCCACCGCGCCCGCCGAGCGCTGCACGGCCTTGTAGGTGTTGTTGCCGGTGTTCAGGTCCGGGAAGATCAGCACGGTGGCCTGCCCGGCCACCTCCGAGTCCGGCAGCTTCGTCGCCGCGACGGACGGCTCGACCGCCGCGTCGTACTGGATCGGCCCCTCCACCCGCAGCTCCGGCCGCTCCGCCCGCACCCGCTCGGTGGCCTCGCGCACCTTGTCGACGTCCGCGCCGGAGCCCGAGGTCCCGGTGGAGTACGACAGCATCGCGATCCGGGGCTCCACGCCGAAGCGGGCCGCCGTCACCGCCGACTGCACCGCGATGTCCGCGAGCTGCTCGGCGTTCGGGTCCGGGTTGACCGCGCAGTCGCCGTACACCAGGACCTTGTCGGCCAGGCACATGAAGAAGACCGAGGAGACGATCGACGCGTCCGGCTTTGTCTTGATGATCTCGAACGCCGGGCGGATCGTGGCCGCCGTGGAGTGCACCGACCCGGACACCATCCCGTCGGCCAGGCCCTCCTGCACCATCAGCGTGCCGAAGTAGTTCACGTCCGCCACCACGTCGTGCGCCAGCTCCACCGTCACCCCGCGGTGCGCGCGCAGTTCGGCGTACCGCTCGGCGAACGCCCCGCGCAGCTCCGAGGTCTGCGGGTCGATCAGCTGGGTGTCCGCGAGGTCGATGCCGAGGTCGGCGGCCTTCTTGCGGATCACGTCCACATCTCCGAGCAGCGTCAGATCGCAGACGTCCCGGCGCAGCAGCACGTCGGCGGCGCGCAGCACCCGCTCCTCGGCGCCCTCCGGCAGCACCACGCGCTTGCGGTCGGAACGGGCCTGCTCCAGCAGCTCGTGCTCGAACATCATCGGCGTGACCCGTCCGCTGCGGGCCACCGAGATCCGGTCCAGGAGGGCGCCGGTGTCGACATGGCGCTCGAACAGGCCCAGCGCGGTCTCCGCCTTGCGGGGCGTCGCCGCGTTCAACTTGCCTTCGAGGGTGAAGAGTTCCGCCGCCGTGGGGAAGGAGCCGCCGGCCACCGAGACGACCGGGGTACCCGGTGCGAGCCGGGCGGCCAGCGTGAGTATCTCCTCGCCGGGGCGCTCGTTCAGGGTCAGCAGGACGCCCGCGATGGGCGGGGTGCCGGCGCTGTGCGCGGCCAGCGAACCCACCACCAGGTCGGCCCGGTCCCCGGGGGTGACCACCATGCAGCCGGGCGTCAGCGCGTTCAGCAGATTCGGCAGCATCGCCCCGCCGAAGACGAAGTCCAGCGCGTCCCGCGCGAGCCCCGAGTCGTCGCCGAGCAGCACGGTGCCGCCCAGCGCGGCGGTGATCTGGGCGACCGTGGGCGCGGAGAGCGCCGGGTCGTCCGGCAGGACGGAGACGGGCACGGGCAGCCGGGCCGTGAGCCGCTCCGCTATCACCGCCCGGTCCTCCGGAGCGACGCGGTTCACCACCATCGCCAGCACATCGCAGCCGAGGCCGGCGTAGGCGCGGTAGGCGTTGCGGGTCTCGGCGCGGACGGACTCCGCGGTCTGCCCCTTGCCGCCGACGACCGCGATCACCGAGGCGCCGAACTCGTTGGCCAGCCGGGCGTTGAGCGCCAGCTCGTCCGGGAGCTGGGTGGCGGCGAAGTCGCTGCCGAGGACGAGGACCACCTCGTACTCCCGGGCCACCTGGTGGAAGCGCTCGACGAGCCGCGAGACCAGCTCGTCGGTACCCTTCTCCGCCTGCACGGTGGAGGCGTCGTGGTAGTCCAGGCCGTAGACGGAGTCCGGGCTCTGCGAGAGCCGGTAGCGGGCCCGCAGCAGCTCGTAGAGCCGGTCGGGTCCGTCATGGACGAGCGGGCGGAAGACGCCGACCCGGTCCACCTGACGCGTCAGAAGCTCCATGACTCCCAGCTCGACGACCTGCCGGCCGTCCCCCCGGTCGATCCCGGTCACGTACACGCTGCGCGCCACGCGTGGTCTCCCGTCCATGTTCGGTGCCGCGACCCGCGGGGCGTCCGGACGTACGGTGATGCCCCCGTGCCCGCCCGGGGTCCGCCGGGTGCGGCATGGCCTGCATTGCCTCTTGACGATACCTGCGGGGGCCGCTATGCCGCCCGCCGGAGGTACCGGCCCGGCCGAAAGCGCCGGGTCCGTGCCGGGCGTGGGAGACTCGTGGTGGTTCAGGGCACGGGGGCCGGTGCGGCCGGCCTCCCGGAAAAAGCGCGGCACCAACGAGAACGAGCAGGAGAAATACCTCGATGCGCATCGGCATTCTCACCGCGGGCGGCGACTGCCCCGGCCTGAACGCAGTGATCCGGTCGGTCGTCCACCGGGCCGTCGTCGGCCACGGCGACGAGGTCATCGGCTTCGAGGACGGCTTCAAGGGGCTGCTCGACGGCCACTTCCGCCCCCTCGACCTCAACGCGGTCAGCGGCATCCTCGCCCGCGGCGGCACCATCCTCGGTTCGGCCCGCCTGGAGCGCGACCGGCTCCGCGAGGCCGCCGAGAACTGCGAGGAGCTGGCCCGCCGTTACGGCATCGACGCGCTCATCCCGATCGGCGGCGAGGGCACGCTCACCGCGGCCCGGATGCTCTCCGACGCGGGCATGCCGGTCGTCGGCGTCCCGAAGACCATCGACAACGACATCTCCGCCACCGACCGCACCTTCGGGTTCGACACGGCGGTGGGCGTCGCGACCGAGGCCATAGACCGTCTCAAGACCACCGCGGAGTCCCACCAGCGGGTGATGGTCGTCGAGGTGATGGGCCGGCACGCGGGCTGGATCGCCCTGGAGTCCGGGATGGCCGGCGGCGCCCACGGCATCTGCCTGCCCGAGCGGCCCTTCCAGGTCGACGACCTGGTCAAGATGGTCGAGGAACGGTTCGCGCGCGGCAAGAAGTTCGCCGTCATCTGCGTCGCCGAGGGCGCGCACCCGGCCGAGGGCTCCATGCCGTACGCCAAGGGCGAGATCGACCAGTACGGCCACGAGCGCTTCCAGGGCATCGGCAACCGCCTCGCCATCGAGCTGGAGACCCGCCTCGGCAAGGAGGCCCGGCCGGTCATTCTCGGCCATGTCCAGCGCGGCGGCACGCCGACCGCGTACGACCGAGTGCTCGCCACCCGCTTCGGCTGGAACGCCGTGGAGGCCGTGCACCGCGGCGACTTCGGCCGGATGACCGCCCTGCGCGGCAACGACATCGCCATGGTCCCGCTCGCCGACGCCGTCACCCAGCTGAAGCGGGTACCCACCGAGCGGATGTACGAGGCCGAGTCGGTCTTCTAGGCACCGCCCGGGGCCTCCTGGCCGTCCGGCTGATGCGAACCGCACGGGCCGCACGGGAGGCCCGTGCGGAGTCACACTCCGGCGGTCCGCCAGAACTGCTCCACCACCCGGGCCAGGAACGCCCGGCCCGCGTCGCCCGTCGACCCGGAGCGTTCCTGGCCCGTGCTGCTCCAGCTCAGCGTGGAGACCATCAGCGCCTGGTAGTCGGTGTGCAGCTGTTCCAGCACGTCCTGGATCAGCACCCGGTCCAGCGGCACGATCTTGGCCACCGGCCGGACGTACGCCTGCCAGCGCGTGGTGACCGCGCTGTTCAGCAGCTCCGCCAGCTCCTCGTCGCGGCCGGTCGCCGTCAGGAACTGCGCCGCCGACAGACCCAGCGCCCGGCACAGCGCCGCCGACTGCTTCTCGTTGCCCCGCCAGCGCCCCGACTCCTCCATCCGCAGGTACGAGGCGCCGGTCATGCCCAGCTGCCGGGCCAGGTCGTCCACGGTCAGTTCCCGGGTCATACGGTGTTCGCGCAGGGTGGCGGCGGCCGCCAGCAGCTCGCCGGGGGCGCACCAGAGGACGCCGGCGAGGGCGGTCAGCTCACGTTCCCCGGGGGTCGCGATGCCGCGCTCCCAGGCGATGACGGTCTCTGCGCTGATCCGGAGTCCGTACTGGGCGGCGAGCCCGTAGGCGACATGGCCGGGAGCCATCCCCAGTGCCTCGCGGAGACGGCGCGCGGCGGGGGCGTTGAACGGCGGGGTGGGGTGCACGGGCCCACCGTAGAAGTCCATTTTTGCTTTGGCTACGGTACGTTCCCCACAGAACACGCTTCGTAGGAACCTCCAGCCACGAACCGGGCGGGCGGTACGCGAACACCTCCCGACCAGCGCTTTCTTTTCCGCTCCGGCAGAGAGCCGCCAGGGGCGAGAAACCGACCGGTAAGCGTTTTCCGGCCGCCCGCCCGCTACCGGGTCAGCGCCCCGCCGCCAGCCAGCTGTAGTGCAGCTCCGGTCGGCCGACCTGCCCATAATGCGGACGCCTGGCGGCGCTGCCGACGGTCACCAGATGCTCCAGGTACCGCCGGGCGGTGATCCGCGAGATCCCCAGCCGTTCCCCGGCGGCGGCCGCCGTCACCCCCTCGGGCGACTCCTTCAGCACCCGGGTCACCGCCTCCAGCGTCGGACCGCTGAGCCCCTTGGGCAGCGCGGCCGGATGCGCGACCCGCAGCGCGCCCAGCGCCCGGTCCACCTCCTCCTGACCGCTCGCCTCCCCGGCGGCCCCCCGGAACTCCGCGTACCGCACCAGCCGGTCCCGCAGCGTGGGGTACGTGAACGGCTTCAGCACGTACTGCACGACGCCGAGCGACACCCCTTCCCGCACCACCGCGAGATCCCGGGCCGAGGTCACCGCGATCACATCCGCCCCATGGCCGGAGGCCCGCAGCGAGCGCAGCAGCCCGAGCCCGTGCCCGTCGGGCAGATAGAGGTCGAGCAGCAGCAGATCCACCGGCGTCCGCTCCAGCGCCCGCACCGCCGCCGCCCGGGTGTGCGCCACCGCCGTCACCGTGAAGCCCTCGACCCGCTCCACGTACATCTGGTGGGCGTCGGCGGCCACCGGATCGTCCTCCACCACCAGCACCCGGATCATGCCGTGACCTCCTTCGCGGCGACCCCCGCCGCCGTACGGTCCCCGAGCGGCAGTCGTACGGTGAACCGCGCGCCGCCGTCCGGACCCGCGTCCAGCTCCACCGTGCCCCCGTTGCGGTACGCCGCCTGCCGGACCAGCGCCAGGCCGAGGCCGCGCCCCGCCCCGTGCGTCGACCAGCCGCGCCGGAACACCTCGTCCGCAGCCTCCGGGCCGATGCCCGCGCCCGTGTCCGCGACCCGCAGCAACAGCTCCCGCTCGTCCGCCAGCGCGGTCACCGTGACCCGGGCCCGCCCCGCCGCAGCCCCGGCCGCCCGGGGCGCGGGCACCTCGGCCCCGGACTCCTCCGCACCGTCCGGGCCCTCCGACGCGGCCTCCACGGCGTTGTCGATCAGATTGCCGAGGATCGTCACCAGATCACGCTGGGCCAGCGAGGGCGGCAGCGCCCCGTCGTCGATCAGGCTGTCCTCCGCGAGCACCAGCTCCACGCCCCGCTCGTTCGCCTGGGCCGCCTTGCCGAGCAGCAGCGCCGCCAGCACCGGCTCCTCCACCGCCCCCACCACCCGGTCGGTCAGCACCTGGGCCAGCTCCAGCTCCGCTGTCGCGAAGTCCACCGCCTCCTCCACCCGGCCCAGCTCGATCAGCGACACCACCGTGTGCAGCCGGTTCGCCGCCTCATGGGCCTGCGAGCGCAGCGCCTGCGTGAAGCCGCGCTCGGAGTCCAGCTCGCCGGAGAGCGCCTGGAGCTCGGTGTGGTCGCGCAGGGTCACCACCGTGCCGCGCTGCTCACCGCCCACCACCGGACGGGTGTTGACCACGATCACCCGCTCCGCCGTCAGATGCAGCTCGTCCACCCGCGCCTCCGACGCCAGCAGCGCCCCGGTCAGCGGTGCGGGCAGGGCCAGCTCGTCGACCGTACGCCCGACCGCCCGCGCGTCCGGCCCCAGGCCCAGCAGCTCCCGTCCGGCGTCGTTGATCAGCGCGATGCGCCGCCGCCCGTCCAGCATCAGCAGCCCCTCGCGCACCGCGTGCAGGGTGGCCTGGTGGTAGTCGTGCAGCCGGCTCAGCTCGGCCGCGTTCATCCCGTGGGTGTGCCGCCGCAGCCGGGCGTTGACCACGTACGTACCGATCCCGCCGAGGGCCAGCGCCCCGCCCGCCGCGAGCGCGAGGGCGCCGAGCTGCTCCCGTACCTGCGAGGAGACCCGGTCCACCGTGATGCCCGCGCTCACCAGGCCGACGATCCTCCCCTCGTCGCGGATCGGGGTGACCACCCGTATCGAGGGGCCCAGCGTGCCCGTGTACGTCTCGGTGAAGGTCTGCCCGCGCAGCGCCTTCGCGGTGTTCCCGAGGAAGGTGTCGCCGATCTGCGTCGTGTCCGGATGCGTCCAGCGCACCCGCTCGGTGTCCATGATCGTGACGAAGGCGATCCCGGTGTCCTCGCGCACCCGCTCCGCGTACGGCTGGAGTACGGCGGACGGGTCCGGGGTACGGATGGCCTCCCGTACGGAGGGGGAATCGGCCACGGCGAGGGCCGCCACCCGCACCTGCCGGGCGGCCGTCTCCTCGGCCTGCGCGCTGCCCGACACGTACGCGAAGACGGCGCACCCGGCCACCACCGCGGCGATGAGCACGACCTGCATGGCGAAGAGCTGGCCCGCCAGGCTGCGCGGGAGGGTACGGGGGAGACGCATACCCCACAGTCTGCCTGGCCCGGCCGGAGGCTCCCAGAGATCTCCCGGTTGGCCGGAAAACGACCGTGAACGATATGAACGCAAGGGTGACCGGGGTCACAGGGCGGTGGATAGTCACCGAAGCCCCCAGGGACGGGGGCGCAAGCCCACCGAGCCGAGGAGCCCCACCATGGCTGTGGCAGCCAAACAACGGGACCGCACCCACTACCTGTACATCGCCGTGATCGCCGCCGTGGCGCTCGGCATCCTGGTGGGCTTCGCGGCCCCCGGGGTGGCCGTCGAGCTGAAGCCCATCGGCGCCGGATTCGTGAACCTGATCAAGATGATGATCTCGCCGATCATCTTCTGCACGATCGTCCTGGGCGTCGGCTCGGTCCGCAAGGCCGCCAAGGTCGGCGCGGTCGGCGGTCTGGCGCTCGGCTACTTCCTGGTCATGTCGACCGTGGCCCTCGCCATCGGCCTGCTGGTCGGCAACGTCCTGGAGCCCGGCTCCACCCTGCACATCACCGACCAGGCGCGGGCCGCGGGCGAGGCGCAGGCGGCGGGCGCGAGCGAGTCCACCGTGGACTTCCTGCTCGGCATCATCCCGACCACGATCGTCTCCGCCTTCACCGCGGGCGAGGTCCTCCAGACCCTGCTCGTCGCGCTGCTCGCGGGCTTCGCGCTCCAGGCGATGGGCTCGGCCGGCGAGCCGATCATCCGTGGCATCACCCACATCCAGCGCCTCGTCTTCCGCATCCTCGCCATGATCATGTGGGCCGCCCCGGTCGGCGCGTTCGGCGCGATCGCCGCGGTGGTCGGCGAGACCGGCCTCGACGCCCTGAAGTCGCTGGCGATCATCATGATCGGCTTCTACGTCACCTGTGCGCTGTTCGTCTTCGTGGTGCTCGGCGCGATCCTGCGGCTGGTCGCCGGGGTGAACCTGTTCGCGCTGCTGAAGTACCTGGGCCGCGAGTTCCTGCTCATCCTGTCCACCTCCTCCTCCGAGTCGGCCCTGCCGCGGCTGATCGCGAAGATGGAGCACCTGGGCGTCAGCAAGCCCGTCGTCGGCATCACCGTGCCGACCGGCTACTCCTTCAACCTCGACGGCACCGCGATCTACCTCACGATGTCCTCGCTCTTCATCGCCAACGCGATGGGCGACCCGCTGAGCGCGAGCGAGCAGATCTCGCTGCTGGTCTTCATGATCATCGCCTCGAAGGGCGCGGCGGGCGTGACCGGCGCCGGCCTCGCGACCCTGGCCGGCGGACTCCAGTCGCACCGCCCCGAACTCGTCGACGGCGTCGGCCTGATCGTCGGCATCGACCGCTTCATGAGCGAGGCCCGCGCCCTGACCAACTTCGCGGGCAACGCGGTCGCCACGGTGCTGGTCGGCCACTGGACCAAGGAGATCGACAAGGACCGGGTGAACGAGGTGCTGGCCGGCCGGGTCCCGTTCGACGAGAAGACCCTCGTGGACGACCACGCCCCGTCCGGCGGCTCCGACGAGCTGCCCGAGCAGCGGGACACCGCCCCCGAGCAGCCCGCCAAGGTCTGAACCCGCACCACCCCGCACCC
>MUNB01000006.1 GCA_002154345.1 Streptomyces griseus | reverse complement strand
GCCCTCAAGCGCCGGACGGGCTGGAATCACCCGCCCGCCACTCCCGCGCGTACTCGTCGAAGATCGCCCGCAGATGGTGGCCGATCTTCAGATAGTCCAGATCGTCCAGGTTGGCCAGCGACACCCGCACCGACCACTCGGGACCGTCGAAACCGCCGCCGTTGAGCAGCACCACCGAGGTCTGCTCGGCCAGCCGGAACAGCGGGTCGACCGGGTCGTAGTTCTGCTCCAGGAAGTCGGCGAACGGCTTTCCGTGCACCCGCTCCGCCTCGGCCAGCAGATCCAGCTCGATGTAGTACGCGGCCCGCTTCGGGTCCTCCGACACCTTCATGTGCACGCCCTCCAGCAGGAGTTCGAGCCGCTGCCGGACGATCGCCCGGATCCGGTGCTTGTACGCCTGCCCCTCGTCGAGCATGTCGAAGAGCGAGAACAGCGCCATCATCGTCTGCTGCGGCAGCGAAAGACCCGCCGTGTGATTCAGCGCCACCTGCCGCGAGTCCGCCACCATCCGGTCGATGAACCGCATCTTCTCCGGCTCCAACGACAGCGACCCGTACCGCCTGTTGAGCCGTTCCTTCTGCTCCCGGTCCTGCTCCGCCAGCATCGTGTCGATCACGTTGTCGTCGTGCAGCGCGATCACCCCGAGCCGCCAGCCGGTCGCCCCGTAGTGCTTGGAGTAGGAGTAGACGAGGACCGTGTTGCGCGGCAGGTCGGCGGCGAGCGAGCGGAAGCCCTCCACGAACGTTCCGTACACATCGTCGGTCACGATGATCAGGTTCGGGTTCCGCTCACGGACGATGGAGACCAGCTGCTCGGAAACCCGTGAAGAGAGCGCCAGCGAGGGCGGATTGCTCGGGTTCACGCAGCAGACCAGCTTCACCGACGGATCCGCCAGCTTGGCGATCTCCTCCTCCGGGTAGCGCCACTGCCGCACCCCGGTCTCCGTGAACAGGTTCGCCTCCACGTGCACCACGTCGAAGTCGTACGTGTCCAGCTCCGGGATCTCCAGGTACGGGGTGAACACCGGGACCATCAGGGCGATCCGGTCGCCCTTCTTCAGGATTCCGTTCTTCATCAGCGAGTCGAAGACGTAACACATCGCCGCCGTGCCGCCCTCGGTCGCGAACAGGCTCAGCGTCTGCTCCTCCGGCGGCCGGTGGTCGAACATCTCGTCCGCGACGTAGCCGCGCACGATCTGCTCGGTGTGGCGCAGGATCCGGTCCGGCACCGGGTAGTTGTCGCCGATCGAGGAGTCCGCCAGTTCGTGCACGAAGGCGTCCCGGTCGAAGCCGAACCGCTTCACCGCCAGGTCCACGCTCGCCTTCAGCAGTTCGATGCCCGGCAGCTCCGGATGCGTACGGACGAAGCGCTCGAAGCGCTCCGCACACCCCGACTCCTCCGGCATGCCGCCCAGGTTGTCGGCCGTCCACACCCGCCGGGACTCCGACAGCGCGAAGTAGCCGAGCGCGTGGTACGCCTCGCGGGGCCCGGTGGCGACCCAGTTCGGGTTGCCGCGGCCCGCGTTGAGCATGGCGCGGGTCGTCTTCCCCTTCTGGCCCGGACGGTCGCTCTGCGCGTCCGTCGCGATCCGGATGAACGTGTCCTTCAGCTCGAAGGGCGAGAGCCGGGCGTACGACCGGATCTCCTCACGGCTGAGGCCGGCCCCGCGCGTGGGGGTCGTCCCGCGCGTGGCGGTTTCCGCGGTGGTGCTGGTGTCCATGGTGGTGTCCGTTCCGTACGGGTCGGTGGTCGCGAGGGCGAGCACGTCAGGCCCCCAGCACGCCGACGAGGATGGGCCCGGTCAGCGGCAGCAGGAAGTTGGAGAGCGTGTACGTGATCGTGTAGCCGAGGAGCGGGACGGAGCTCTGGGCCACCTGGGTGATGGAGGTGATCGCCGGGGTCGAGCACTGCTGGCCGGCGATGGCGCCGATCAGCAGCGGTTTCTCGATGTTCAGCAGCTTGCGTCCGACGATCAGCGAGATCGTCGCCGGGATCAGCACCATGGCGATGCCCGCGAACGGCAGCAGCGCCCCGTACTCCTTCAGCAGCGGCCAGGCCTGCGGTCCGGCGGCCAGTCCGGTGCAGGCGATGAAGACGGCCAGGCCCATGTCCTTGAGCGTGGTCGCGGCCTGCGGCGGGAACGCCCCGAAGGTCTGGCTGCGGGAGCGGAACCAGCCGAAGACCAGGCCGGAGATCAGACAGCCGCCGCCGGTGCCGAGAGACATCGGGATGTCCCCGAACCTGACGACGATCTGGCCGAGCAGCGAGCCCGCCACGATGCCGAAGCCGAGGTAGATGAAGTCGGTGGCGTCGTTCTTCACGACCGCGCCGAGCTTCGCGACGAGCCGGTTCAGCCCGCCCCGGGCGCCGACCAGGGTGAGCACATCGCCCCGTGCGAGGACCGTCTCGCCGCTGGCGGGCAGATGCTGGTCGTTGCGCAGGACGTCGGTGATGTAGACGCCGTCCTTGCGGAACTCCGGATGGCGTCCGACCAGCCGGTCGATGCTCGCCCCGATCGTCTCCTTCTCGGTGACGGCGACCTGGCCGGTGGCCAGCGGGGTGTCCAGCCCCGGCACGGCGGGCGTCTCCGGGCCGATCTCCCGGCCCGCCTCGATGATGGCCGACCGCAGTCCGACCACCTGGATCAGGTCGCTGAGCGTCAGTTCAAGACCGGGGGAGGGGGTGAGCAGCCTGCTGCCGCGTTTGACGCCCTCGACGGTGATCCGGCCGCCCAGGGCGCTCTCCAGCTCACCGACGGTCCGCCCGTCCGCCAGCGTCACCAGGTAGGTGCGGCCGACCGTGCCGGGCAGCGCCTCGCGCTCGTCGGACTCCAGTCCGCCGTGCCCGCCGCGCATCTTCTCCCACAGCTCGCGCGAGGCGTCGGCGAGGTTGATGCGCAGCAGCATCGGCATGATCTGGCTGGTGAAGAGCACGATGGTGATCAGGCCGAACAGATAGCAGACCGTGTACGCGGTGGCCACGTGCCCCTGGTACTGGCTGATCTGCTCCGCGGTCAGGTCGTCGAGCTTGCCGATGGCCTCGGTGGCCGTTCCCACGACGGCGGACTCGGTCGCCGCCCCGGCGAGGATACCGGCCGCGGTGCCCACGTCCAGGTCGAAGGCCTTGGCGAGCCCGTAGGCGATGCCGAGGACGCAGACCAGTTCGATCAGGCAGAGCGTGAAGAAGCGCAGGCTCTTGCGGTTGAGGTTGGCGAAGAACTGCGGCCCGGCCAGGTAGCCGAGCGAGAAGATGAACAGCGCGAAGAAGACGGTCTTGACGTCGTCGTCGACGCTGATGTGCCGGGTGCCGAGCAGCAGCGACACGATCAGGGTGCCACAGATGCCCCCGAGAGTGATCGGGCCGACGCGGAGTTTGCCGACGAGGTAGCCGGCCGCGAGGCAGAAGAAGAGGGCCAGTTCGGGGTGATCACGCAGGACGCCCATCCCGCCTCACCCACCGGGTCCGGCGTCGGCGACCGGAATGATCAAAAGGTGCATAAGGGAGAAATTAACAGGGGTGGAGTGTTCCGGTGCCGCATTCGGCCCGGCCCGGCCCCCGTTCACCTTCCGACGGGAGGGCGGCCCAACAGCCCCTCCGTGACGCGCCGGACATCCCTCGGCAACGGAATCGTCTTCAACTCTTGACACCCACCCCCTTGAGGCAGCAACCTTCCGGCAACGATGCATGGGAGCGCTCCCATGCGCCATTGCCGGATCCCCGGAACAAGGAGCAGTGGAATGCGCATCACCCGCAGCGTTGCCGGTCGACGCCACAGAACCGCCCTCGTGGCCACCACGGGCCTCACGGTCACAGCCCTGCTGCTCACCGGATGCAGTGGCTCGTCCGACTCGGACAAGGGAGCCGACGCGGACGGGAACATCACTCTGACCGTCGCCGACTTCGGGCAGTTCGGTTACAAGGAGGCCGGGCTCTTCGAGAAGTACCACGAGCTGAACCCGAAGATCACGGTCAAGGAGGACACCACCGCCGAGGAGAAGAACTACTACCCCAAGCTCCTCCAGCAGCTGAACTCCGGCAGTGGCCTCGCCGACGTCCAGGGCATCGAGGTCGGCCGCATCAAGGAGATCGTCGACACCAAGGCGGACTCCTTCGCGGATCTCTCCAAGTCGATCGGCGTGGACGAGTGGGTGTCGTGGAAGGCGAAGCAGGCCACCGCCCCCAATGGCTCGGTCATCGGCGCGGGCACCGACATCGGCCCCATGTCGCTCTGTTACAACCGTGAGCTGTTCGAGAAGGCCGGGCTGCCCACCGACCGCGCCGAGGTCGCGAAGCTGACCGAGGGCGGCTGGGACGACTTCCTCGCGCTCGGTGAGCAGTACAAGAAGAAGGCCCCCGCCGGCACGTACTTCATGGACTCCGCGAGCGCCATGTTCAACGCCGTCGTCAGCTCCAGCCCCGAGCAGTACTACGACGCGAGCGGCAAGCCGATCTACGAGAAGAGCGCCAGCGTCCAGAAGGGCTGGGACCTCGCCGCCGAGGCCGCGTCCAAGAAGCTGACGCAGGGTCTGGCCCAGTTCGAGGACCAGTGGCAGGCGGCCCTGCGCAAGAGCACCATCGCCACCGTCGTCTGCCCCGCCTGGATGGCCGGCCAGATCTCCACGTACGCCGGTGACGCCAACAAGGGCAAGTGGGACATCACCAGCGCCCCCGGCAACACCTCCGCCAACTGGGGCGGCTCCTTCCTCGCCGTTCCCAAGTCCGGCAAGAACGTCGCCGAGGCCTCCAAGCTCGTCGCCTGGCTGACCGCCCCCGAGCAGCAGGCCGCCGTCTTCAAGGCGATCGGCGTCTTCCCGTCCAACCAGGGCGCCTACGAGCTGCCCGACGTGAAGAACGCGACCCTGCCGTACTTCAACAACGCCCCCATCGGCCAGATCTACGCCGACGGCGCGAAGTCCATCCCCGAGGCGGTCCTCGGCCCGAAGGACGGCGTGATCAAGGACTCCATCTCCACCCAGATCAACAACATGGAGCAGCGCGGCACCAACCCGGACAAGGCCTGGGACGCGGCCGTGCGGACGATCGACAAGGCCATCGGCTGACCTGACACCCGACCGGCCCGTGCCGGTCGGGTGTCAGGTCAG
>MUNB01000599.1 GCA_002154345.1 Streptomyces griseus | reverse complement strand
CCGGCGCCGCGGCCCCCGGCGACCTGACGAGCCCCGCCCGCCGCCCGTACCTCCGCGCCCTCGGCATGCTCGCCGTGGTCGTGCTGGGGGCCTGGCTGGGACTGCTCGCCGTAGGCTCCATCCGTACGCCGGTCGGCCCCATGGACACCAACATGACCCTGCGCCCCTCCCTCACCGGCGGCAGCAAGATCAACGTGTCTCCGCTCGGGGCCCTGGAGCTGGACTCGCACACCGCGCCGCTCCGGCTGGACGTGGACGTGGACCGCCTCGACCCCGAGCGCTCCCAGGCCCTGGTCGACCGGCCGGAACGGTTCTCCCACCTCCAGGACGAGGTCACCCGGGACGTCGCCGCCGGCACCCGGGAGCTGGCCGTACGCTCCTGCGTCGCCGTCGTCTCCGGCGCTACCGCGCTCGGCCTCGTCGTCTACCGCCGCCCCCGCCGCGCCCTGGCCGCCGGCGGGCTCGCCCTCACCCTGCTGGCCGCGTCCGGCGTCAGCGCCTACGCCACCTGGAACCCGAAGTCCGTCCTGGAGCCGAAGTTCTCCGGGCTGCTCTCCAGCGCCCCGTCCCTGGTCGGCGACGCCCGCTCGATCGTCACCGAGTTCGACATCTACCAGCAGGAACTGGCCCGCCTGGTCACCAATGTCACCAAGCTGTACGACGCGACCTCCACGCTCCCCGTCTACCAGCCCGACCCCGGCACCATCCGGGTCCTGCACGTCTCCGACATCCACCTCAACCCGGCCGCCTGGCACATCATCGCCTCGCTCGTCGAGCAGTACGAGATCGATGTGATCGTCGACTCCGGCGACACGATGGACCACGGCTCCGCCGCGGAGAACGGCTTCCTCGACCCGATCCGCGACCTCGGCGCGCCCTATGTGTGGGTGCGCGGCAACCACGACTCCGCCGTCACCCAGGCCTACCTGGAGAAGTTCGAGAACGTCCACGTCCTCGACGACGGCAGGGCGGTGAACGTCGGCGGGCTGCGGATCGCGGGCACCGGCGACGTCTCCTTCACCCCGGACCGGACCGCCCCCGTCGGCGGCAAGGCGGCCGCCCGGCTGGAGGGCGCGCGCCTGGCCTCCGCGCTGCGCGACCAGGAGCAGGCCGGCACCCCCGCCGACATCGCCGTCGCCCATGACCCGAACACCGCCCGGGAGACCGACGGCACGGTCCCGCTGGTGCTGGCCGGCCACCTCCACCGCCGGATCAACGAACAGCTGAAGCTCGGCACCCGGCTGAAGGTCGAAGGCTCCACCGGCGGCGGCGGGCTGCGCGCCGTGCAGAACGAGAAGCCGGAGAAGGTGCACGCCTCGGTGCTCTACATGGACCGCTCCACCCGCCGGCTCCAGGCCTGGGACGAGATCACGCTGGGCGGTCTCGGGCTGACGACCGCCGAGGTCGGCCGCCACCTCCCGGAGGAGAACCTGAAGCCGGGCTCCCCCACCTCACCCACCC
>MUNB01000598.1 GCA_002154345.1 Streptomyces griseus | reverse complement strand
CCTCAGCACCCGCCCATAACCCCGTCTTCAACGCCCCGCCGCCGCAGAGCCACCCGCACTGCATCCCCGCCGCCTTACAAGGAGTGGTCCGACCGATGGCCGGTCCCGCGTTCCGAGCCGCCGCCGTCAGGGTGCGCGTCCCCGCAACCAGCGCCAACCTGGGCCCGGGATTCGACTCCCTGGGCCTCTCGCTGGGGCTGTACGACGACGTCGTCGTCCGGGTCGCCGACTCCGGGCTGCACATCGACATCGCAGGTGAGGGCAGCCAGACCCTGCCCCGCGACGAGAGCCACCTGCTCGTACGCTCCCTGCGCACCGCGTTCGACCTGCTCGGCGGGCAGCCCCGCGGGCTGGAGATCGTCTGCGCCAACCGCATCCCGCACGGCCGCGGCCTCGGTTCCTCTTCCGCCGCCATCTGCGCCGGAATCGTCGCCGCCCGCGCCGTGACGACCGGCGGCGACGCCCGCCTCGACGACGCGGCCCTGCTGGAGCTGGCGACCGAGATCGAGGGGCACCCCGACAATGTCGCGGCCTGTCTGCTCGGCGGATTCACGCTGGCCTGGATGGACGGCGGCGCGGCCCGGGCGATCCGGATGGACCCCGCCGACTCCGTCGTGCCCGTCGTCTTCGTCCCCGGGCGACCGGTGCTCACCGAGACGGCGCGCGGCCTGCTCCCGCGCACCGTCCCGCACGTCGACGCGGCGCTCAACGCCGGCCGGGCTGCCCTGCTCGTCGAGGCCCTGACCCGCCGCCCCGAACTGCTGCT
>MUNB01000597.1:1497-1724 GCA_002154345.1 Streptomyces griseus | reverse complement strand
CGGGCGTCCGCGACGACGGCGGTGGTGCCGCCGCCGATGGGCCGCGCCGAGGTCGGCGTGTACGGAAGCCCCGCGGTCTCCCGGAAGCTGTCGCTGCGGGCGATCACGTTGTGGGCGCCCGCCGAGGTCGCCACATCGACGATGGAGGAGTCCACGGCGCCGTTCACGGGCCAGGCGAAGTCGGTGGACGGCTTCACATGGAGGATGGTCTCCACCGTGGTCGCGGC
>MUNB01000597.1:0-1471 GCA_002154345.1 Streptomyces griseus | reverse complement strand
CTTCCCGGCCATCGCCGCGACGCTCGCCAGGAGGTCCGGGTCGACGACCCAGGTGACGGGGAGCCGGCTGCCCAGGGACACCATCTGCTCCAGCCGGCCGCCGGGCGCCAGCTCCTTGGCCAGGTCGTCGTTGGCGAAGACGGGGGTCTGCTGCTCGTCCGAGCGGGTCTCCGCCGTGACGTGGGGAGAAGCGATCAGCGGCCAGAGGAAGGTGAGCTTCGTCCGGCTGTCGCTCGCCTCGGGCTGCCAGGGCAGGAACGAGCGCCCGATGCCCAGCACCTGCTCGTACGGTGCGGTGGTCGTCCGGCCGGAGACCGAGACGCCGAGCTGGTAGACGCCCGGGTCGTCCAGGCCCAGCTTGTCGACGGGCACGGTGAGCGTGAAGTCCTGGCTGATCCCCTTGGCGAGCTTGGGGAACTTCACCATGTACTTGTCCCCGACGGTGACCGGGTCGGCGCCGGGAAGGTACCCGGAGCGCTTGGCGGAGTCGTCGACCTCTCCCCGGCCGGAGAGCCGGGGGCCGACCCGTAGATCGACCTCGGCGCTGCTGATCGTCTCCTTGCCCTTGTTGGTGAGCGTTCCGGAGACGGTCAGGGTGTCGTCCTCCGTGGGAACGCTCGGGGAGAGCGTGTTCAGGGACACATCGACCGTACGGGAGCCTGTGGGGGCCTTGGCGGGTTCGGCGGCCGGGGCGGCACCGGCGGCCGGAACGGCCAGGAGACCGGCCAGCAGCGGTGCTCCCAGCACCGCGGAGGCCGTGCGCCGGAGCCACCGGCGGGCAGGGGACGGACGCGTCCCCCGGAAGTCTGCCGCCTCGGCCACGCGCCTACCCGTCCCTCTTCGTCGTCAGATGCTGTCGATCGTTCGGTCCTGCGTCCCCGCATGGTAACGAGGTGCGGCGGGCCGAAGTGCTGGGGTCCGTCGCACATGATCGCGGGTGTGCCGCAGGGTCCCCGTAAACGATGACGCCGCGACCGGTCGGTGCACGTACCCTTTTCTGTTGTGCCGAACGCCAACGAAGAGAACGCCAGTGCCCTGAGCCAGGTGCAGCACCGCGCGGTGAGTGAGCTGCTGCGGGTGTCCCCGGTCGCCGACGACCTCGCCCGTCGATTCCAGGAGGCCGGATTCGGTCTCGCGCTGGTCGGCGGCTCGGTCCGCGACGCGCTGCTGGGCAGGCTCGGGAACGACCTGGACTTCACCACCGATGCCCGCCCCGACGATGTGCTGAAGATCGTCCGCCCCTGGGCCGACTCGGTGTGGGAGGTCGGGATCGCCTTCGGAACCGTCGGCTCCCAGAAGGACGGCTACCAGATCGAGGTCACGACCTACCGGTCGGAGGCGTACGACCGGACCTCGCGCAAGCCGGAGGTCTCCTACGGCGACTCCATCGAGGACGACCTCGTGCGCCGCGACTTCACGGTCAACGCCATGGCCGTGGCCCTGCCGCAGAAGGAGTTCGTCGATCCGTACG
>MUNB01000596.1 GCA_002154345.1 Streptomyces griseus | reverse complement strand
GTCTACTGAACGTCCGGGCCCCACCCGGATCCCACCCTCCGTCCGGCTGCAACCTTCCCTCGCCCCGAGGCGCGGGCGCTGAACCTGGCTGTCAGTGGTGGTGCGCCGGTGCGGCACACCACCTCATGACCCAGCGGCGTTCGACGACTGCGTGGAGATTCAACCGGTCGGACGTCCTGTGGTGGACCCGGCCGAACCTACCGGCCTGTGGGCGCGTTCTGTCAACAGCCGTGCGACCTGCGGCTTCTTCCGAAATTGCCTGGTCAGTGCCGAAGGGCCGCAGGTCGCGGACCGGCCGTCGGGCCATCGATCGGCGGTACGAAATGTCCCGACGTCACTCGTTCGGTCGCACGTAGACCGTTTGTCCGAGGACCACCGTCCGCAGGCAGACGGGAAGGTCGGCGCCGGGCGTCAGGTCCGGCAGTCCCGGCGTGCCGGACCGGGGGTCGGTGGACCAGCGGGCGACCCGGTCGTCGGGGGCCTGGACCAGGAGTTCGGCGGTGCGCCAGACGGCGTAGTCGGCCGGGGCGCCGGGCACCAGGACGCCCGCGTCGTCGCGGCCGACGGCCCGCCAGCCGCCCCGGGTGTGGGCGGCGAACCCGGCGCGGACCGAGATCCGGTGCTCCGGGGTGCGGTGGTGGGCGGCGGCCCGGACGGTGCCCCAGGGGTCGAGCGGGGTGACCGGGCTGTCGGAGCCGAAGGCGAGTGGCACTCCGGTGCGCAGCAGTGCCGCGTACGGGTTGAGGCCGGCGGCCCGCTCCGCGCCCAGGCGCTCGGCGTACATCCCCTCCGGGCCGCCCCAGGCGGCGTCGAAGGCGGGCTGGACGGAGGCGGTGAGGCCCAGTTCGGCGAAGGCGGCGATGGTCTCGGGGGCGAGCATCTCGGCGTGTTCGACCCGGTGGCGGGCGGCCCGGATCCGGTCGAGGCCGAGCGTCGCGGCGGCGGCCCTGATCCCGTCCACGACGGCGGTGACCGCGGCGTCGCCGATGGCGTGGAAGCCCGCCTGGAGGCCCGCCTCGGTGCAGGCGGTGACATGGGCGGCGATCCGGGCGGCGTCCAGGTGGGCGGTGCCGGTGTGCGGCTCGTCCGCGTAGGGCTCGTGCAGGCAGGCGGTGTGCGAGCCGAGGGAGCCGTCGACGAAGAGGTCGCCGGCGGCGCCGATCGCCCCGAGTTCACGGATGCGCCGGGCGTCCTTCTCGTTCGCGATCTCCTCGGCCCAGAGGCCGAGGACGCGCGGTCCCGGCCGTTCGGCGGCCAGCGCGAGGAGGCCGGTGAAGTCCTCCTCGTCGGAGATCTCGGGCCCGCCGCACTCGTGCACGCTGCCGATGCCGAGGGAGGCCGCGTGGTCGAGGGCGGCGCGCTGGGCGGCGGTCCGCTGGGCGGTGGACAGCGCGCCATGGGCGGCGGCCCGTACGGCGTGGTGGGCGTCGCCGGTCAGCGGCGCGTCCGGGTGGTATCCGGCCATCGCGGTGACGCCGGGGACGAGGTCCAGCAGGGCCGTCGTGACGACCGCGGAGTGCACGTCGATCCGCGGCAGGTACAGGGCCCGGCCGCCGGCCGCCTCGTCGAGCTCGGCGCGCGAGGGGTGGCGCCGCTCGGGCCAGCGGGCGGCGTCCCAGCCGTGTCCGAGCAGGACGTCCCCTGCGGCGTGCCGGTTCGCGAACGCACGGACGAGGCCGAGGGCCTCGGCGAGCGTGCGGGCGCCGGAGAGGTCGAGCCCCGTCAGGGCCAGGCCGGTGGCGGTGGTGTGCACATGCGCGTCGGTGAACGCCGGGGTGACCAGGGCGCCTTCGAGGTCGATCACCTCGTCGACGCCGCTCGCGAAGGCGTCGGCGGCCCCCTCGGACCCCACCCAGGCGACATGCCCGCGTTCGACGACCATCGCGGTGGCGAACGGGTCGGCGGGGCTGTGGACGTCTCCGCCGCGCAACAGCACGGTGCGGTGTTCGGGGGCGCTCTGGGGGGCGGTGCTCTGGCTCATGGGACCAGTCTCGCGCCTGGTGGCGCCCGCCCGGACCGCGGCCCCCTCCCGGAAGAACGGGCCGGGGCCCGGACCCCGGGGTTCCGGGGCTTCAGATGCGCGGGGGCCGGGCCTCGTACGGGGTGGAGAGGACGACCGTGGTCCGGGTGGACACGCCGGCGAGCGTACGGATCCGGGTGAGCAGGTGTTCCAGCTCCAGCGGGGTCGCGACCCGCACCTTGAGGATGTAGTTCTCGTCACCGGCGACGCTGTGGCAGGCCTCCAGTTCGGGCACCCCGGCGAGCCGTTCGGCGATGTCGTCGGGTGCGCTCGGGTCGAACGGCTTCACCGAGATGAACGCGGTGAGGGGCAGCCCGACGGCCTCGGGGTCGACGACCGCGGCATAGCCGCGGATCACCCCGCGCTGCTCCAGCCTGCGGACGCGCTGATGAACCGCCGAGGTGGACAGGCCCGTGGCCTTGCCCAGGTCGGTGTAGCTCATCCGCCCGTCCTTGACGAGCAACTCAACGATCTGACGGTCCAGCTCCTCCATGCGGATCAACCTATGGCCCAGGGCGCCCCTCGGCACAGTCGCGGGGGTCACGGAACGGCACCTGCGGGCGGCATGTGACGAATGCCACAGGTTTGTGGGTCGGTAGCGGGCCGCCTCGCGGTTATCGGCCACGCGCGACGGGAAGTGGTTGCTGTGGTCGAGGCCGTGGCGCCTTGTCGGCCCACCCGAGGGGGGAATTCCCATGCAGAGCCTGAAGCTCACCGGACGTACCGAACCGGAGCCTGTCGATCCGGACGACGACGGTACCGCCGACGCGTACGACATGTTCGAGATGGTCCGGGTGATCTGCCCGGACTGCGCCCAGCCCATCGCGCTCCTGGCCGACGAGGACGTTCTGCCGGAGCACGCCCGGTGCCCCACACCGTGGAACCCCTTCGTCCTCACGGTCTGCTCCGGAACCGGGCGCGGTGTGGGCGACGCCCCGCCCGCGGACGAGACGCTGGAGCTCCAGGAGCAGGAGACCGGGCTGCTGCTGACGCTCCCCCAGGGGCTCGACTGGCGGATGCAGCCCTTCTCGCACGCCGGAGGACCCGGCTCCCGTCCGCTGCGGGTGCCGCGGATGCGGCGCGAGGCCGCCTGACCCGTACGCCGGACGCGACGCCCAGCACCACGACGGCCCGGCCGCCGTGGTGCCCGCGGTTCCGCGTCCCGGTCGCCGGCGCGGGGTACGGGCCCCCGCGAACGGGCGCTCGAATCGGCGGGGCAGTGACCCCGGTCCGCCCTGCCGCGTTGGCCTCGTATGACCACGCTGCATTCACCAGTCGGTTCGGGTCGCCGCCGGCTCGCCGCACCCGCCCCCGAAGAATCGGTTCCGCAGCCGGGTACGCCCGCACAGCCGCTGCCCCGATCCACCGAAGCCTCGCCCATGGGCTCCCCTGCCGACCCGCCGATCTACAGCGCCCTGCTCAGACAGTGGGAGAGCGCCGGCCGGACCGTGCCGGGGCGCCGCGACCCGGAGTGGACCCAGGCCGCGGCGCTGCCCCCGTGGTCCGAGGCGCCCCTGCGGTTCAGCGCGTCTCGGGACCCGCGAGGTGGCGGGCGATGACCATGCGCTGGATCTGATTGGTGCCCTCCACGATCTGGAGCACCTTCGCCTCGCGCATCAGCCGCTCGACGGGGAAGTCGAGCGTGTAGCCGTAGCCGCCGAGCACCTGGACGGCGTCGGTGGTCACCCGCATGGCCGCGTCCGTGCAGAACAGCTTCGCCATGGCGGCCTGCCGGGAGAAGGGCTCCCCCGCGTCGCGCAGCCGGGCCGCCTCCAGGTAGAGCGCCCGGCCGGCCTCGATCTGGGTGGCCATGTCGGCGAGCATGAACCGCAGCCCCTGGAAGTCCGCGATGGGGCGGCCGAACTGGTGCCGGTCGGTGGCGTACCGGACGGCCTCGTCCAGGGCCGCCTGGGCGACCCCGACGGCACACGCGGCGATGCCGAGGCGCCCGGAGTCGAGCGCGGACAGGGCGATGGCGAAGCCCTGGCCCTCCTCGCCGATGCGCCGGTCGTCGCCGACCCGTACGCCGTCGAAGTGGAGCTGGGCCGTGGGCGAACCCTTCATCCCCATCTTCTTCTCGGGGAGCGCCGCGTTCAGCCCCTCGGCGTCGCCGGGGACGAGGAAGGCCGTGATGCCGCGGGGGCCCTCGACGCCGGTGCGGGCGAGCACGGTGCAGAAGTCCGCGACGCCGCCGTGGGTGATCCAGGCCTTGGTCCCGGTGATGACCCAGTCGTCCCCGTCCCGTACGGCCTTGGTGCGCAGCGAGGCGGCGTCGGAGCCGGAGGCGGGCTCGGAGAGGCAGTAGGCGCCCAGCAGGCCGCCGGTGAGCATCGCCGGGAGGTGCGCGGCGCGCTGCTCCTCGGTGCCGTATCCGGCGAGGGCGTGGCAGGCGAGGGAGTGGACGCTGACGCCGAGTCCGACGGTGAGCCGGGCGGCGGCCAGTTCTTCCAGGACCTGGAGGTAGACCTCGTAGGGCTGGTCACCGCCGCCGTGGGCGGAGTCGTACGGGAGTCCCAGGAGTCCGGACTCGGACAGGAGGGTGAAGACCTCGCGCGGGAAGACGCCGGCTTCCTCCTGCTCGGCCGCCCGGGGAGCGATCTCCTTCGACACGATGTCGCGGACGAGCGCGACGAGCTGCCGGGACTCCTCGGTGGGCAGACGGCGTTCCACCGGCTGCGGGGCACGGTCGGACATGACGGCGCTCTCCTCCCTGTCGGGCGTTGCGACGGTCGCGCGCTCGGGGTGTGAGAGGCGCCGCCGGGTGATCTCCCGGAAGTGACCCGGGAAAAACAGACTGCCCCGCCGATCCTGCCCTCCCGGGTCACGGGTGGCACGGTCATCGGCTGTGGCGGGTTGAGTATGCCCGATCGGATGCCTCCCGTCACGGGGCGACGGGCAGGTCGGACGGCCTGGAGGGCCGCCAAAAGATCAGCGAATTGGTCCGAACCATTGACCCAACTGGTCTAGTCCTTCTACGGTTCCACCGAACGCATAACGCGTTCATGTCAAACCGGGCGCAGTCGCCCGGTGTTCGGCCGGCACCCCCCACGCACCAGCCCTCCCCCACGAGGAGCCACGATGCTCAAGCTGCACCGTCCCCGCGCCCGGAGCCGGGCGC
>MUNB01000595.1 GCA_002154345.1 Streptomyces griseus | reverse complement strand
CCCCCACCACCCGGCCGGCCAGCCCGGGGGAGGTGCGCTGCCCGGCAGGCTCTCCGACGAACTCCGTGCCGAGCTGATCGCCTTCCGCCGCGACCTCCACATGCACCCCGAGCTCGGCAACCAGGAGTTCCGCACCACCGCGGCCATCAAGGACCGGCTGGAGAAGGCCGGGCTGAAGCCGAAGGTTCTCGCCGTGGGGACCGGGCTCATGTGTGATGTGGGGGAGTGGGACGGGGTGACGCCGATGCTGGCGTTGCGGGCGGACATCGACGCGCTGCCGATCCCGGACACCAAGGCGGGCGTGCCCTACCGGTCCACCGTGCCCGACCGGGCGCACGCCTGCGGGCACGACGTGCACACCACCACCGTGCTCGGCGCGGGCCTCGTGCTCGCCGGGCTCGACCGCGAAGGGCTGCTGCCCAACGCCGTGCGGCTGATCTTCCAGCCCGCCGAGGAGGTCCTGCCCGGCGGCGCGGTCGACGCGATCGAGTCCGGGGTGCTGGAGGGCGTCGGGCGGATCATCGGCGTGCACTGCGACCCGAAGGTGGACGTCGGGCGGATCGGGCTGCGGATCGGGGCGATCACCTCTGCCTGCGACCGGCTGGAGATCACCCTCGACGGTCCCGGCGGCCACACCGCCCGCCCGCACCTGACCACCGACCTGGTCACCGCCGCGGCCCGGATCGCCGTGGACGTGCCCGCCCTGCTCGCCCGCCGGGTCGACGCCCGCTCCGGGCTCGCGCTGACCTGGGGCCGCCTGGAGACCGGGCACGCCCCCAACGTCATCCCGCAGCACGCCGAGCTGTCCGGCACCGTCCGCTGCCTCGACCTGGACGCCTGGCGCGCGGCCCCCGACCTGGTGCATGCCGCCGTGGACGAGGTGGCCGGAATGCATCGGGCCAAGACCGTCATCAACTACGTCCGCGGCGTGCCGCCCGTGGTGAACGACGCCGAGTCCATCGGCCTGCTGGACGCCGCGATGACCGAGCGGCGCGGATCGTATGCGATCGAGGACACAGAGCAGAGCCTCGGCGGCGAGGACTTCTCCTGGTACCTGGAGCAGGTCCCCGGTGCGATGGCCCGCCTCGGCGTCCGTACCCCGGGCGACACGCGCGGGCTGGATCTGCACCGCGGCAACTTCGACGTGGACGAAGAGGCCATCGCCGTGGGAGTCGAGCTGTTCACCGCCTCGGCGCTGCTCGACGGGAAGCGTTAGCGGAGCGTTGACACACTCTTCGTAGGCCGTTCGTGGACCTGCGGGCCGCCTTCTGTTCACGACGATCCGATAACGGCTTCCGTACGTGCTCTTATCTGACATCTACGCGCGTTACGATCGCCGCGAAACCAGCGCCGGAAGAGGCGCTTCGGTCAGGTTTGAAGGAGCCTTCCCTTGCGCCGGATCACCAGGATCACCACCGTGGGCATTGCGTCCGCGGCGCTTGCCCTCAGCGTCACCGCGTGTGGCGAGAACTCGTCGGACTCCGGGTCCGGCTCGGGCGGCGACAAGGCCGCCATCGCCTATGACATCGGCGGCCGTGGCGACCAGTCGTTCAACGACGCCGCCTACGCCGGTCTCGCCAAGGCGGAGAAGGAACTCGACATCTCCGGCAGCGAGGCCGAGCCCTCCGACGGTGAGGGCGACGCGGACAAGGTCCAGCGCCTCACCGAGCTGGCCCGCTCCGGCAACAACCCGGTGATCGGCGTCGGCTTCGCCTACGCGCCCGCCATCAAGAAGGTCGCGCCGAAGTTCCCGAAGACCACCTTCGGCATCATCGACGACGCCTCGGTGACCGGCGACAACATCGCCAACATCGTCTTCAACGAGGAGCAGGGCTCCTACCTCGCCGGCGTCGCCGCCGCCAAGGTCACCAAGTCGAAGACGGTCGGCTTCATCGGTGGTGTCGAGACCCCGCTGATCAAGAAGTTCGAGGCCGGCTTCGTCCAGGGCGTCAAGGACACCGACGCCTCGGTCAACGTCCTTCCGCAGTACCTGACGCAGCCGCCGGACTTCGGTGGCTTCTCCAAGCCCGACCTCGGCAAGGCCGCCGCCCAGGGCCAGCTCGACAAGAAGGCCGACGTGATCTACTCGGCCGCCGGTCTGGCCGGTTCCGGCGCCATCGAGGCCGTCTCGAAGGCCGGCAAGTGGAACATCGGCGTCGACTCCGACCAGTACCAGCAGAAGGGCCTCGCGGCCTACAAGGAGTCCATCCTGACCTCGGTCACCAAGGACGTCGAGGACTCGGTGTTCAACCTGATCAAGTCGGTCCAGGACGGCAAGCCGGAGACCGGTGAGATCCGCTACGGCCTGGACAAGGACGGCGTCGGCCTGTCGATGTCCAACCCGGCCTTCACCAAGATGACCGATGTCATCGAGGCCGTGGACAAGGCCAAGCAGGAGATCATCGACGGCAAGATCACCGTCAAGACCGCTCCGTAAGCAAGCAGCTCGGCGTCTTTCCTGCCGAACGGCTGGTTTCCCCAGGCCCTGTCCGTCCCCGCGCCGCACCCCGGCCCGGCGGACGGACAGGGCCGCGGGCCCGTCCCCGCCCGACGAGCAGGTCGTCCGCAGCACCACTCGAAGAAGATCCGCCTCTCGCAGTGCTCTCCCACCCGGTCCGGACCGCGCGTCCGGACCGTGACGTGCATCTGTGTTTCACGATTCGGCAGCGCTACGCGTGTAGACAGCCCTCCGGCGCGATAACTT
>MUNB01000594.1 GCA_002154345.1 Streptomyces griseus | reverse complement strand
CGGCGGGGTGGCGGGCGGGCTGCACCTGGAGACCACGCCCGACGCGGTGACCGAGTGCGCGGACGACGAGGCGGCCCTCGGCCGCGTCGCGGAGCGGTACACCAGCCGCTGCGATCCGCGGCTGAACCCGGCCCAGGCCCTGCGCGTCGTCTCGGCCTGGAACGGCTGACGCACCGCCCCACGGAAACCGGAGCCCGGAAACCAGAGCCCGGAAACCAGAACCAGGAGGCACAGGACGTGTCCGGTATACCCCGTATCAACTCCTACCCGCTGCCGGCATCCGGTGATCTGCCGGCCAACACGGCCCGCTGGTCCGTCGATCCGGACCGCTGCGTGCTGCTCCTGCACGACATGCAGCGCTACTTCCTGCGGCCCTTTCCCGACGACGTACGCGGTCCGCTGGTGCGCAACGCGGTCCTGCTGCGCGAGTGGTTCGCGGAGCGCGGGGCGCCGGTGGCGTACACGGCTCAGCCCGGCGGCATGGACGAGGAACAGCGCGGTCTGCTCAAGGACTTCTGGGGCCCCGGCATGCGTACGGCGCCCGCCGACCGTGAGGTGGTGGACGAACTCGCGCCCCGGCCGGACGACTGGGTGTTCACGAAGTGGCGCTACAGCGCCTTCTTCCGCTCCGACCTGCTCCGGCGGATGCGGGACGCCGGGCGGGACCAGATCGTCGTGTGCGGGGTCTACGCGCACGTCGGGGTCCTGATGTCGGCCGTCGAGGCGTTCACCAACGACATCCGGCCCTTCCTGGTGGCCGACGCGGTCGCCGACTTCTCCGAGGAGTACCACCACCTGGCACTGCGCTACGCCGCCGAGCGCTGTGCCATGGTCGTCACCGCCAAGGAGGTGCTCGGGTGAGCCTGCTGGACCGGGTGCTCGGCCCGGACCCGGGCCCGTACGCCCTGCTCCACCGGCCCGGCGCGACCGGCCCCGACGAACTGGAGCTCCTGGTCGGCGACGTCTGCCGGCCCGCGTCCCTGGCCGACATCCCGCTGCGCCCCGCCTCGGCCCCGGACGCGGAGCCCGGCCACGAGGTGCTGGCCGTCGTCCCGTACCGGCAGATCGCCGAGCGCGGCTTCAGCGCGGCGGACGACGGCGCACCGCTGATCGCGCTCACCGTGACCGGTCAGGAACGCGTGCCGCTCGCGCGGGTGATGGCGGCCGTCCCGGACGTACCGACCGTGCTGACCGGCGCCCACTTCGACATCGACGACGAGGAGTACGCGCGGACGGTACGCCGGGTCGTCACGGAGTCGATCGGCACCGGCGAAGGAGCCAACTTCGTCATCAAGCGCTCCTTCGTCGCCGATATCTCCGACTACGGTCCGGGCGCCGCCCTGGCCTTCTTCCGGCGGCTGCTGGAGCGCGAGACGGGCGCGTACTGGACCTTCGTCGTGCACACCGGCGACCGGACCTTCGTCGGTGCGTCGCCCGAGCGGCACATCAGTGTCCAGGGCTGCGGCACCGCCGTGATGAACCCCGTCAGCGGTACGTACCGCTACCCGCCGACCGGCCCCGAACTGCCGGGGCTCATCGACTTCCTCGCCGACCGCAAGGAGGTCGACGAGCTGTACATGGTGGTCGACGAGGAACTGAAGATGATGGCCCGGATCTGTGCGGACGGCGGCCGCGTCGTCGGCCCGTACCTCAAGGAGATGGCCCGCGTCGCCCACACCGAGTACCTCATCGAGGGGCACACGGACCGCGACGTCCGGGAGGTTCTCCGCGAGACGCTCTTCGCGCCGACGGTCACCGGCAGCCCGCTGGAGAGCGCCTGCCGTGTCATCCGCCGGCACGAGCCCGAGGGGCGCGGCTACTACAGCGGCGTCGTCGCCCTGATCGGCCGCGACGAGCGGCGGCGCCGCACGCTGGACTCGGCGATCGTCATCCGTACCGCCGACATCTCCGCGACCGGACGGGTACGGATCGGGGTCGGGGCCACCCTGGTGCGCCACTCCGATCCCGTGGCGGAGGCGGCCGAGACCCGGGCGAAGGCGGCCGGTCTGATCGCGGCGCTGGAGAGCGGTCCGAGCCGCTTCGCCACCCACCCGACCGTGCTGGCGGCTCTGGAGCGCCGCAACACCGACATCGCGCGCTTCTGGCAGGACCCGACGCAGAGCCGGTCGGTCCCGGTCGCCGGCCTGGCCGGGCGCGAGGTGCTGGTGGTGGACGCGGAGGACACCTTCACCGCGATGATCGCCGGCCAGATCAGATCGCTCGGCATGTCCGTGACCGTACGGCGGTTCGACGAGGAGTACCGGCCGGACGCGTACGACCTGGTGGTCATGGGGCCGGGCCCCGGAGACCCGGGAGCCGCCGGGCATCCCAAGATCCGCCATCTGCACGACGCCGTGGGCGGCCTGCTGCGGGACCGCCGCCCCTTTCTCGCGGTCTGCCTCAGCCATCAGGTGCTCAGCCGGCGGCTCGGTTTCGAACTACGGCGCAGAGACATGCCGAACCAGGGGGTGCAGCGGGAGATCGATCTGTTCGGCCGGACGGAGAACGTCGGTTTCTACAACACGTTCGCGGCGGTCAGCACGGCGGACAAGAAGGAGGTGGACGGGACCGGGCTCGTGGAGGTCTGCCGCGATCCGCGCTCCGGTGAGGTCCACGCCCTGCGCGGTCCGCACTTCGCGTCCATGCAGTTCCACGCCGAGTCGGTGCTCACCCAGGACGGGCCGCGCATCGTCGGCTCCCTGGTGCGCGACGTCCTGCTGCCGTGAACGTCCCGCTCGACAACCACCAGGAGGACAGCCAGATGCACACGTACGTGGTCGTGGACGCTTTCGCGGAGGAGCCCCTCCGCGGCAACCCGGTGGCGGTGTTCCTCGACGCCGACGACCTGTCCGCGGAGCGCATGCAGAGCATCGCCCGGGAGATGAACCTCTCGGAGACCACCTTCGTGCTCTCCGCCGAGCAGGGCGGCGACGCCCGGATCCGGATCTTCACCCCGGTGAACGAACTCCCCTTCGCCGGCCATCCGATGCTCGGTACCGCCATCGCGCTCGGCGCCAGGACCCGGCAGGACCGGCTGCTGCTGGAGACCGCGATGGGCACCGTGCCGTTCGAACTGGACCGTGCGGAGGGCCGGGTGGTGGCCGCGCGGATGCGTCAGCCGGTGCCCACCTGGGAGCCGTTCGAGCGCGCCGACGAACTGCTGGAGGCCATCGGCGTGAAGAGTTCCACCCTGCCGGTGGAGATCTACCGCAACGGCCCGCGCCACGTGTTCGTCGGCTTTCCCGACATCCGGGCCCTGTCCGAGGCACACCCGGACCACCGTGCGCTCTCCCGGTTCCCGGACATGGCCACCAACTGTTTCGCCGGGTCGGGCACGCGGTGGCGCAGCCGGATGTTCTCCCCGGCGTACGGCGTCGTCGAGGACGCCGCCACCGGATCGGCGGCCGGACCGCTCGCCATCCATCTGGCCCGGCACGGACAGATCCCGTACGGACAGCCGATCGAGATCCTGCAAGGTGTGGAGATGGGCCGCCCCTCTCTGATGCTCGCGCGGGCGGAGGGCTCCGCCGAGGGCTTCCACAGCATCGAGGTCGGCGGGTCCGGAGCGCTCTTCTCCCGTGGCACAGCCCTGGTCTGACACACCCTCAGCCCCTCGTTCCGGGCCCGCACATCCCCGTACGTCAGTCGAAGAAGGAGGCCGTCATGGCCGGAGGCAGGTCGGAAACCCTCACCGGTTCCGTCGAGATCCCGTTCCCCGAGTACCACCACCCGCCGGCCGGTCCGGCCGGGCTGTTCCGGCAGTGGTACGAGACCGCGCTGCGGACCGGCGTACGCGAACCGAAGGCGCTGGCCCTGGCCACGGCGGACCGGCGGGGCCGGCCGTCGAGCCGGATCGTGGCGGTGAACGAGATCACCGACGAGGGGATCGTCTTCGCGACGCATCTCGGCAGTCAGAAGGGCCGGGAGCTGACGGAGAATCCGTGGGCCTCCGGCACGCTGTACTGGCGCGAGACCAGTCAGCAGATCAACGTCAGCGGTGCGGTGGAGCTCCTCGGCCGGGAGCAGGCCGAGGAGAAGTGGCTCAGCCGGCCCCTGTTCACGTATCCGGCGTCGGTGGTGTCGCGGCAGAGCGAGGAGCTGGTGGACCTCGCGGCGATCCGCGCGGAGATCGACCGGATGGCCGAGATCGGCGGTGTACTGCCGCGCCCGCAGAGCTATGTGGCCTATCTGCTGCGCTTCGACGGCGTGGAGTTCTGGGCCAACGGCGAGGACCGGCTGCACCAGCGGCTGCGCTACGACCGTGAAGGCGACGGCTGGTCGGTACGGCGCCTCCAGCCCTGAGACCGGCCGGAACAGCACAGCCGATGGCGCGGCGGCCGACGGGCCCGCCGCGCCATCGGCGTGCCCGCCCCGGCGACTTGACATAGTTCCGCGCCCGCCATCGCTCCGCCGCCCCGGGGCCCGCACAATTTCTCTGCAAGCCATCGGACGGAGAGAAAACGAGGACGGTGTGACAACGGAACCGCGCGATGTAGCAGTCGCCTATTTCAACGCCTGGCGGAGCAAGCGATTCGATGACCTGAGACTGCTTCTGTCCGACGGGACATTCAGCTATTCGGGCCCGCTGGCGGAAATCGACAATGCCGACGAGTGCCGTGACACGCTCGCCCGGCTCGGCGGCGTCATGACCGATCTGGTCGTGGAGAGGTCCTTCGTCTCCGACGCCGACGTGGTGACCTTCTTCACCGTGCACACGTCCGTCGCCTCGCCCAACAAGGTCGCCAACTGGCTGCATGTCGAGGACGGCAGGATCACCTCGATCCGCGCGGTCTACGACGCGCGCGAGATGGCCTCCATCTGACGCGGGACGGCCTCCGCCCGATCCGCACACCAGTCGAGAAGAGAGGTTCGACAGCCATGACCACCGCATATGAGCAGGCCGCGACACCCGAGGACCTGGCCCGTCTCTGGGTGGACCGCGCCAACGCGGGAGACGCCGACGGACTGGCCGCGCTCTACGAGAAGGACGCCGTCATGGTGTTCCCGATGGGCGTGGAGCACGTGGGCAGGGACGCCATTCGGACGGCTTTCGCGCACATGTTGCAGCACTACACGCATTTCGAGTCGGAGGAGACGCTCCCGACCCTGCGGACGGGCGATATCGCGCTCACGTCCACGAGTCCGGCGGACCGCAGCCGCGGCCGTTATCAGGTGGCCAGGAGGCAGCCCGACGGAACGTGGCTGCGCATTCTGCACTCGTCCGGATACTTCGACGAATGATTCCCGAATCCGTTCTTCATGACGGGCGGTCACCACGGAAAGGACGACACGCGATGAGCGCGGACACCGCGACGGCCGACGGTTATGCCACGGGGCTGCTGAGCAAGGATCTGCCGACCGAGATCGACCGGCTGCGTCTGCTGGAGAAGGTGTACGACCCCGGCACCACGGCGATCCTGGACCGGATCGGCGTCGAACCCTCCTGGCACTGCCTGGAGATCGGGGCCGGGGCCG
>MUNB01000593.1 GCA_002154345.1 Streptomyces griseus | reverse complement strand
ACCCGGAATCCCGTCCCAGACCCCCGCACTCGTCCCCCTCAGCCAGACCCTCTGACCCCCGGGGACAACGAACGGCCCGGGCCCCCACCGAAGGAGACCCGGGCCGAACGAACAACACACACCCAGCAGCGTTACGGGAACACCGGCGTCCCCTCACGCGTCAGCCGCCACCCCACCGAAGCGAACGCCGCCGGATCCACCGAACCCTTCTCCCGCACCCACCCGATGATCGTGTTCCGGATCTCGTCCGAATCCGCCCACAGCTGCTGCGCACCCGGCACATGCGGGAAGTTCCCCCCACCACTCGCCCGGTAGTTGTTCACCGCCAACACGAACCGCGCCGCCGGGTCGATCGCCTCGCCCTCGAACGACAGACCCACGATCCGCGAACCCGCCGGCTGCGCGATGTCGACGTCGTACGTCACGCCCGACACCGCGTCGTAGTTGTAGTCCGGAATCCCGTCCGCGTTCGTCAGCTTCGCCGTGTCCACCGGACCACCCGCCGGCGTCCGCACGTAATACCGCGCCGAATACTCCAGATAGTCCTTCAGCTGGGCGCCCGTGATCAGCCGCGCCTCCAGCGTGTTCTCGAACGGATACAGCCCCGCCGCGTCCTTGATCGTCACATCGCCGGCCGGAATCCCCGCCGTACGCGAGAAGCACGACGCCTGCGACAGCACCGGCAGCGCCGCGTACTCCCCGCCCGCCAGCGCCGCCTTCACCGTCTCCGTCTGCACCACGTTGATCAGATCGATGATCGGCTCGTCCTTCCACGGCGCGTCCGCCGTCGACATCGCCACCACCGACGTACCGATCACCTGGTTGACGTACTCCACCACCTTGCGGTGCTCGCGGCGCAGCAACGACGTCACCTTCCGGTCCTCCGGCACCGTATTGGAGTTCAGCACCCGCGAACCGGCCTTCTCCACCGTCCAGCGGCCCTTCTCCCACACCAGGTCGAAGTCGAACAGCGTCAGCCGCTGCCCCCACTTCGCCGGCTCCGACAGCACGACCTGCTTGCCGGTCTCCTTGTTCGTCACGAAGTGCTCGGCGATCTCCACATGCGCGTGGCCCACCAGAATCGCGTCGATCCCCGGCACCTGCTCCGCCACCAGAGCCGCCGCGTTCTCCACGTACGGCAACTGGTCACCCCACGACGAGGTCCCCGAGGAACCCGAGTGCGCCGACACGATCACCACGTCGGCACCCATCGACCGCAGCTTCGGCACCCACTTCGCCGCCTGCTCCTCCAGACCCGGGAACACCATCTTCCCGCCCACATTCGCCTTGTCCCAGATCGCGATACCAGGATTCGTCAGCCCCAGCACCGCCACCCGCACATCACGCCCGCACGGCGTCTGCATCCGCTTGACGACATACGGAGCGAACGCCGGCCGCAACGTCTTCGCATCCAGCGCATTCGCCCCCAGCAGCGGGAAATCACACTGCTCCTCGAATTTCCGCAGCACCGGAATGCCGTAATTGAACTCGTGATTCCCCAGCGCAGCCGCGTCGTAACCGATCGCGTTCATCGCCCGCGCCATCGGATGCACCGGACCACGCCGCGCCGTGATCGGATCCACCTTCGCGTAGTAGTACGACAACTGCGTGCCCTGAATCGTGTCACCCGCGTCGATCAGCAGCGTGTTCCGGCGGCCCTTCTCCCGACGCACCTGATCCACCAGCGTCGAGATCTTCGCCAGACCGACGTCGTTGTGCGCCGAGTCGTCGTACTCCTTGTCCGTGAAGTAGTCCCAGTTGAAGACGTTCCCGTGCAGGTCGGTCGTGCCCATCACCGTGAACGAGTACCGCTTCGGAGGCCGCCCGTGACCATGCCCGTGGCCCTGCCCCGTGGCCTCCGCCGCACCCGCCGAGCCGACGACCGCACCGCCCGCCATCGCCACACCCGCACCCGCGGCGGCCGAACGGCCCAGAAACGTCCTACGGTTCAACGGCATCTCTTCACTCCTCGTTCAGTAGGGCAACGCGCGTAGATTCTGGCCCAGCACCCCACACCCGCAACACCCCACGCAGGTTTCGATCTGATGACCACCCGGCACACACCCCGTGGTGACACCCGCCGTGCCACAGTGAACACATGACCGAAACCCCCACCCC
>MUNB01000592.1 GCA_002154345.1 Streptomyces griseus | reverse complement strand
CCCGGCCCGGGTGCCGACCGGGCCGGGATCGCGGGGCGCGTCGGCGGAGGTCTCCACGGGCGCGGGCTCGGCCGGACCGCCCGACGCCTCGCTCACGAAGTCGGCGGCGCTGTCGTCCCGCCCGGGCTCCAGGGCCAGTTCCGCCAGGCTCAGCGCACCGGCCGCGAGGAGCAGCCCGAGGGCGGCGAGCAGGACGGTACGGCCGCGCCGGCGGTGGCTGCCGCGCCCGGAGCGGCCGGACCGCCCGGCCTTCCGCCGGGAGCCGGGGCGGGTGTCATGTGCCGTCTCGCGCCGGGCGCCGCGCGCGGCTTCACGCCGGGCGGACCGCCCTCCGGTCCGGGCGTCCCGCCGCGTGCCGCGTCGGGGGCCGGTCTCGTCGGCCGGTGCGGGCGTCCCGTCCGGCGCGGGCCCGGCGGCCGCGTCCCCGGGCATCGCGTAGGGGCCCAGCGCCTCCGCGGGCGTACCGCACCCGGCGCAGGCCAGGGCTCCGTTGAGATGCCGTCGGCACGGGTGGCAGTAATCCATGGCGCCCGCAGATTAGGCGGGCGCGGAACAACCGGGGAAGCCGCCCAGGTGAGGATTGTGTGAGGAAGAACGGATTCCGGTGACAGCCGGTCCGATACGCCTGACACGCGGGAGGATGGGCCACATGACCGCTCCCGCCCCCTTCGGCCCCCTCCGGTTCCAGCTCGTCCTGCTGCGCCGGATGGCCGATTTCCAGCCCGGCCTGGTCGAGGAGGCCCGGCACGAACTGAGCGCCTCGCTCACCGACATGCGGGAGGCCAACCGCCGCTGGCAGGCCATGGTGCGCGCGCCCCGGGGGCGGGGATCGCTGCGGCGCTACCGCTCGGTGCTCGGCGAACCGGAGCTGGTCCTGCCGCGCCGGGTCGGCGACCTGGAGTGCGAGGCGCTGCTGTGGCCGGTGCCGCTCTGGCCGGATCTGCGGTTCGAGGTGATGGCCGGTCCGGGCGGGGCCGTGTGGAACGAGTGGCTGGTGCGGGCGCCGGGCGCGGCGGGCCCGGACCTCACCTCCGTAACGGATCTGCGCCCCTGGTCGTGCACGGTGGACGAGGCGGCCCGCGCCTTTCCGCCGGCCCGGCCGATGGAGGGCAGCGCCCCGACCCGCTGGTCGCTGGCCCTCACCGATCCGGCCACCGGGCAGGAGCGCGTGGCCGAGTTCACCTGGGGCCTGTTCCAGCGGCTGCTGCCGACGGGGTGAGCTGAGGAGCCGTCAGCTCCCGCCCCCTTACGGCGCAGCTCAGCGCGCGCGAAGGGCCGGACGGCGCGACCATGCAAGGAGAGACCGGCTGCCGCCGGTGCCCCCATCCGCGCTCTCGGGAGAACTCGCCGTGACCGTCAGCCTTGAGCAGTTGCAGCGTTGCCATGTCGCCGTCGATCTCGGGGCCGCGAGGACCCGGGTGTACGTCAAGGGGCTCGGGCTCGTCGTCGACGAACCGAGCGTCGCCGCGGTCAACACCCGTACCGGCTCCCTCATCGCCGTCGGCGCGCTCGCCGAGCAGATGACCGGCCGCACCCCGGAGTACATCCGGGTGGCCCGCCCGGTCTCCGGCGGCACCGTCGTCGACATCGAGATGGCCCAGCGGATGCTGCGTCATCTGCTGGGCGACAAGCTCCGCCGCCAGTTGCGCCGCAAGCCCCGGCTGCGCGCCGCCGCCTGCACCCCGCACGAGGCCGATCCGCTGGCCCAGCGCGCGACCGTGGAGACGCTGGTCGGGCTCGGCGCCCGCCGGGTCGAGCTGGTGGACACGCTGATCGCGGCGGCCGTCGGCTGCGGGCTGCCGGTCGAGCAGCCGACCGCCACCATGATCATGGTGTGCGGGGCCGCCACCACCCAGATCGCGGTGCTCTCGCTCGGCTCGATCGTGACCGCCGTCCGGATCCCGGTGGGCGGCAACGCGATCGACGAGGCGATCATCCAGCATCTGCGCCAGCACCACGAGCTGCTGCTGCCGAGCCAGTCCGTGCGCCCGCTCCAGCTGGCGCTGCACGGCAACGGCCTCCAGCTCACCGGCCCGGCCCTCACCGAGATCCACGGCCGGGACGTGGCGACCGGGCTGGCCCGCTCGGTGCAGGTCGACACCGCCGCCGTACGGCAGGCCATCCACACCCCGCTCACCGCGGTGCTGGACGGGGTCGGCAAGGTGCTCCGCGACTGCCCGCCCGATCTGGTGGCCGACCTCGCCGACCGCGGGATCATGATGGTGGGCGGCAGCGCGCTGCTCCCGGGCCTCGACCAGATGCTGCGCGACGCGACCGGGATGCCGGTGCACATCGCGGAGCGCCCCGACGTCTGCTCGGTGCTCGGTCTGGGCGCGATGCTGGACGGCAAGATCCAGCCGATGGTCCTGAACCCGCTGGCGGGGTGAGCCCGTCGGTACGGACGGGGCGACGGCCCGGACGGTGCGGGTGAAGGGGCCCGTGGAGCCCGGTCCGGCGGCGGCCGGGCGGCTGCCGATGCTCCTGGAGGCGGTCCTCAACGTCGGCAGCGATCTGGAGCTGGGCTCCACCCTCCAGCAGATCGTGGACACCGCCGCCGCCCTGACCGGGGCCCGTCACGGCGCGCTCGGGGTGCTGGATCCGGACCGGGACCGGATCGAGGGTCTGTACACCGCCGGGATGACGGAGGCGGAGCGGCGCCACCTCGACCTCTTCCCGGACGAGCCCGCCGGGCGTCCGGCCACTCTGACCCGGCCGGGCCGTCCGCCCCGCCGTTCGCCGGGCCGTTCACCGGACAGCCCGTCGGACGGCCCGCCGGTGCGGAGTTTTCTCCGCGCCCCGATCCGGGTGCAGACCGAGGTGTTCGGCCACCTCTACCTCGCCGGGAAGCCGTCGGGGCCGTTCACCGACACGGACCTGGCGCTGCTGCGGGTCCTCGCCGCCCAGGCCGGCATCGCGATCGGCAACGCCCGGCTGTACGAGACGGCCCGGCAGCGCGAGCGCTGGATCGCGGGGGCGGCGGCCGTCACCACCGCCCTGCTGACCGGCACCGACGCGGCGGACGCGCTGATGACCGTGGCCGAGCGCGCCCGGGCGCTGGCGGGCGCGTCGGCCGGGGTGATCCTCCAGCCGACCGAGGAGGGCGGCATGGAGATCGTCACCGCCTCCACACAGGACGATCCGGCGGGCATCGTCGGCACGGTGATCGAGCCCGGTTCCGCCGTGCTGGTGCAGCTGCTCGGCGGCGAACCGGTCTTCATCGACGACTCGGCCACCGACCCCCGGATGACCACCGCCGTACGCTCCCGGTTCGGGCCGAGCATGATGCTGCCGCTGCAGAGCGGCGGGCGGCTCATCGGCACCCTCGCCCTTCCCCGGCGGCGCGGCGAGCGCCCCTACACGGACCTGGACCGGCTGCTGGCGACCCAGTTCGCCTCGCAGGCGGCGCTGGCGCTGGTGCTGGCGGACGCGCAGGCCGACCGGGAGCAGCTCGCGGTGTACGAGGACCGCGACCGGATCGCCCGTGACCTGCACGATCTGGTGGTCCAGCGGCTCTTCGCCACGGAGATGATGCTGGAGTCGACCCGGCGGCGGGCCGCCTCGGAGGCGGAGGCCGGGGAGCTGCTGGGCCGGGCGGTGGACGAGCTGGACTCCACCATCCAGGAGGTGCGCACCGCGATCTTCGCCCTCCAGCAGCCGCCCGCCGAGGCCCCGAGCACCTTCCGGGGCCGGGTGCTGCGGGAGACCGGGGGTGCGGCGGCGCTGCTGGGCTTCCCGCCGTCGGTGCACTTCACCGGGGCGGTGGACGCGCTGGTGGGCGCGGAGCCGGGCAAGGAGCTGCTGGCCGCGCTGCGCGGGGCGCTGGCCGCCGCGCACCGCAGGCCCGGGGTCTCGGCGATCGAGGTGGAGGTGGAAGCGCCCGTCCGGC
>MUNB01000591.1 GCA_002154345.1 Streptomyces griseus | reverse complement strand
CCGCGCCGAGGAGACGCCGGGGGACTGTGGCCCGGTACTCGACCCGGACACCGTCCGGGCCGGGTGTCCGGACGGTGTCCGGGCTGGTCGGGGCCGGTGTGTACTCCTGCCGGGGTGCGGGTGTCCGGGCTGTCCGGGCACTGTCCGGGACGCTGTCCGGGCCGGTCACGTGGTCGCCTTCCGGGACGCGGCGGTGTCGGGGCCCACGGTGAAGTAGCGGCCGTCGACCGCGGGGCGGGGGTCTCCGCGCTGGAGCGACAGGCGGATTACCGCCGGGGTGTCGGTGCCCAGGCTCTCGTCGTGGTCTTGGATCAGCTCGGCGTACAGGACCGCGGTCTCGCGCCAGTCGACGCGCGGCACGGTGATCCGCTGCATGGTGCCGTCGGCGGTGAACCAGCCGACGAGGCGGCACGGGCCGAGCGCGGCGACCTTCCGGAGGATGTCCAGGGCGGGGGTGAGCGGGTTCGCGTCGTCGAGGGCGGCCGGGTGGGTGTCGATGCTGAGCGTCGCGACGTACGGCGGTGCGCCGGGGTCGGTGGTGCTGCGGACCGTCACGGCGAAGGCGAGGCTGTGTGATGCCTGGAACTGGAGCTCCGGCCCGCCGTCGGCCGGGGTGAGGTGGAGGACGGACAGCACGGTCCGGTCGAAGGCCGTGTTCATGCCTCACCGCCGGGTGCTCCGAAGCCGGCTGTCGACGGGTGCGGGGCGTCGGCGGGGATCAGCGGTCTCTCGTGGAGCGGGATCGGTACGGCT
>MUNB01000590.1 GCA_002154345.1 Streptomyces griseus | reverse complement strand
GCGGCGGCGGGGATCGCGGTGCCGAGCCCGGCGGCCAGGGTGGCGAGCGCTATGCCCACCCCGGTCGTCAGCCGTTTTCTAGTGATCATCGCCGGATCTTATGGAAAATCAGTTCGTATTCCCAACCGGGGGACTTGGAGCCCGCCGAGGGGGCCCGGATACTCCGATCGCGGCAAGCGGATCCTGCCTGTGCTGCGGTCATGGGGAGGGATCTGACGCTGTTGATGGCGGACTGGGGGTGGCTGGGGGCCGTACCCGCCGAGAGCCGGATCGAGCTGCTGGAGGACGCGGTCTGGCCGTCGGGGACCGATGTCCCGTACGAGGCCGGGCACGGCCGCGACGACGGCTGGAGCCGGCCGCCGGGACCGGGGTCGCGGTGGTGCGCCGTGTACGGCTTCTCCACCACCGGCGCCCACGCGCCGCATGCCCGCGCGGGCGCGGCATGGGCGGACCTGCGGCCGCTCGTCGACGCTTCCGTACGTGAGCCGATGGGCGCCTTTCTCGACGGTCTGCTCCGGAACGTGGACCAGGCCTCGGGCGGTGGCCGGGGATTCTTCCCACCCGCCTCCGCCGACCGATGGCACCGGCACGTCCTGCTGGCCTGCCCACCGGAGGTGCTGCCGGGCAAGGCGCGGGCCTGGGAGCGGCTGGAGCCGCGGCTCGAGGAGTTGAGAGCGCCGTTCACCGCCGCGTGCGAGGGCTGGGCGGGCCGCCCGGACACCTTCGAGGACTTCGTCGCACTGCTGCGGGAGTGGGGCGACGTGACCGGGGCGGCCGCCCGCCGGGGCTGGGGTCTGGTGGGTCTGCCCTAGGGAGTATCCGACGATCGGAGCCCGCCCGTTCAGCCGCCCAGCAGCGGTCGCGAGGCCCGTTCCAGGACCGAGGTGACCCGCTGCCAGGTCTCCACGTCCCGTTCCACCGGCTCCAGTCGGCGGTCCGTGCCGGACTTCCGCCAGGCCGTCGCCAGCGCCACCGGATCGCCCCCGCCCGCCGCCGACGCGGCGAGCGCCGCCGCGCCGAGGGCCACCAGCTCCCCGCTGCCCGGGATCACGAGCGGGCGGCCCGAGAGCCGGCGCACCGTCTCCACCCACATCCGCCCCTGCGCCCCGCCGCCGATCAGCCGCAGCGGGCGGGCGGCGACCTCGGGCGCGTCCGGGTCGAGGTCGCAGGCCGACAGCAGCTCGTCCATGGCCCGCAGCACGGTGACGGCCGCGCCCTCGTAGGCGGCGCCCAGCAGTTGCTGCCGGCTCGTGTCGTGGCGCAGCCCGGTCAGGAGCCCGGAGGCGGTCGGCAGGTCGGGGGTCCGCTCGCCGTCGAGGTACGGGAGGAGGACCGCCTCGCCGCCGGGTGCCGCGTCCTCGCGGTCCAGGCCGAGCAGGGCGGCCACCTTGTCCACCGCGAGCGTGCAGTTGAGGGTGCAGGCCAGCGGCAGGTACGTACCGTCGGCGGCGGCGAAGCCGTTCAGCGCGGTGGACGTGGGCCGGGTGCGGGAGGCGGCGAACACCGTGCCGGAGGTGCCGAGGCTGAGCGCCGGGTGGTCCAGCAGGCCCGCGCCGCCCAGCCCGAGGCCCACGGCGGCGCTCATGTTGTCGCCGGTGCCGGCCGCCACCGCGATGCCCGCGGGCAGCCCGAGCGCGCCGGCCGCCGCCTCGGTGAGCGAGCCGATCCGGGCCGCCCCGGTCGGCGCGACCTCCGGGAGCAGGGCCGCGTCGAGGCCGAGGAGCTCCAGCAGCTCGGGGTCGTACGCGCCGGTGGCGGTGGAGTACCAGCCGCTGCCCGACGCGTCCCCCGGGTCGGTGGCGGCGACGCCCGCGAGGCGCTCGGTCAGGAAGTCGTGCGGTAGCCGGACCGCCGCCGCGTTCGCGGCGCTCGCCGGGTCGTTCTCGCGCAGCCACTGCCACTTGGTGGCGGTGATGGACGCCACCGGCACGGACCCGGTCCGCTCGGCCCAGGCCCCGGGCCCGCCGAGCGCCTCGGTGAGGGCGGCGGCCTGCGGTGCGGAGCGGGTGTCGTTCCACAGCAGTGCGGAGCGCAGCGGGCGGCCCGCCGCGTCCAGCACGACGAGCCCGTGCTGCTGCCCGGCGACCGCGATACCGGTGACCGCGCGAGCGGGGAGGGCGGACTCCTTCAGCCCGGCGGCCACCGCCTCGCACAGGGCCCGCCACCAGATCTCCGGATCGCTCGTCCGGGCCCCGGCCTCGCCGGTGACCACGTGCGGGGCGCGCCCGACGGCGAGCTGCTCGCCGGTCACGGCATCGATGAAGGCGGCCTTGGTGGACTGGGTCGAGCTGTCCACGCCGATGACGACGGCGGGTGACGGCATGGGGGCCTCTTTCGCGCTGCGGGTGCGTGCGGTGCCGGGTGTGCACGGGAGCTGATCATTCGGCTGCGGCACGAACAAATTACGGGATGCGCGGCGCTCTGCACAGGGGGTCGGAGGAGCTCCGTACGCCAGGGGGCTTCCGCGCCCGGGGTGCGGTGTGCTTGATTAGTCATGACACTGAACAAATAGGGGTGCCAGGCCTGCCGCCGGGTGTCCCGACGGCAGGCGAAGGCGGTCGGACGACGATGACGGAACGCTTCACCCCCACCCCCGAGGACAAGTTCAGCTTCGGTCTGTGGACCGTGGGCTGGCAGGGCCGGGACCCCTTCGGCGACGCGACCCGTGCGGCCATCGACCCCGTCGAGTCGGTCCAGCGGCTCGCGGAGCTGGGCGCCTGGGGTGTGACCTTCCACGACGACGACCTGATCCCCTTCGGCGCACCGGAGACGGAGCGCGAGGCGATCGTCAAGCGCTTCCGGCAGGCGGTCGACAGCAGCGGACTCGTCGTGCCCATGGTGACGACGAACCTCTTCACCCACCCGGTCTTCAAGGACGGCGGGTTCACCGCCAATGACCGTGACGTACGCCGGTACGCGCTCCGCAAGACCCTGCGCAACATCGACCTCGCCGTCGAACTGGGCGCGACCACCTTCGTCGCCTGGGGCGGCCGCGAGGGCGCCGAGTCCGGCGGGGCGAAGGACGTCCGTCTCGCACTGCACCGGATGAAGGAGGCCTTCGACCTGCTGGGCGAGTACGTCACCGAGCAGGGCTACGACCTCCGCTTCGCCATCGAGCCCAAGCCGAACGAGCCGCGCGGCGACATCCTGCTGCCCACCATCGGCCACGCGCTGGCCTTCATCGAGCGCCTGGAGCGCCCGGAGCTGGTCGGCGTCAACCCGGAGACCGGGCACGAGCAGATGGCCGGGCTCAACTTCCCGCACGGCATCGCCCAGGCGATGTGGGCGGACAAGCTCTTCCACATCGACCTCAACGGCCAGTCCGGCATCAAGTACGACCAGGACCTGCGCTTCGGCGCGGGCGACCTGCGCCAGGCGTTCTGGCTCGTCGACCTGCTGGAGAGCGGCTACGAAGGCCCCCGCCACTTCGACTTCAAGCCCCCGCGCACCGAGGACTACGAGGGCGTCTGGGCCTCGGCCGCGGGCTGCATGCGCAACTACCTCATCCTCAAGGAGCGGGCCGCCGCCTTCCGCGCCGACCCCGCGGTGCGGGAGGCCCTGCGCGCCTCCCGCCTGGACGAACTGGCGCGCCCCACCGCGGGCGAGGGCCTGGCGAGCCTCCTCGCCGACCGCAGCGCGTACGAGGACTTCGACGTGGACGCCGCCGCCGCACGCGGCATGGCCTTCGAGGCGCTGGACCAGCTCGCGATGGACCACCTGCTCGGCGTGCACTGACGTACGGGCTGCCGTGGCCGTGGGGCCGGGCCACACGCCCGGCCCCACGGCCCCGGCTCACCCGCCCGACGGCTCCGCGTACGCCACCGGATCGTCCAGCACGTCCTGCACCACGAGCGCCGCCGCGCCCCGCGCCGCGTCGCCCGCCACCGACGACGCGCGGAGCCGGCCGCTGCCCGGGGACCAGAGCCCCGACACCACGCGGCCGGTCAGCTCCTCGTCGGCGGGCGGCGCCAGCCACGGCATCAGGCCCCGGTAGATCCCGCCGAGCACCACCGCGTCCGGGTCGATCAGATTGACCGCCCCCGACAGCACCCGGCCCAGCATCCGGCCCGCCCGGTCGACGGCCGCCACCGCGTCCGGGTCACCGGCCTCCGCGCGCCGCTCCAGCTCCAGCACCCCGGAGGCGCCGCCGAGACCGTCGATGCCGGCCGCCCGCAGCAGCGCCGCCTGTCCGGCGTACTGCTCCAGACACCCGCGCGAACCGCACCGGCACTCCGGGCCCGCCGGGTCCACCACCACATGGCCGATCTCCCCGGCGAAACCGTGCGCCCCGCGCAGCAGTTCGCCGTTCAGGACCAGCGCCCCGCCGACCCCGATCTCGCCGGTCAGATAGAGGAAGCTGCGTACGTCGTCGAGCCCGCCGAACCACAGCTCGGCCAGCGCCGCGAGATTGGCCTCGTTCTCCGAGGCGACCGGCAGCACCGGGCGGCCCGGGCGCAGGGCGGCGAGGGCGTCGGCGAACAGTTTCTGCGCCGGGACCTCGTTCCAGCCGAGGTTGGGCGCCTGCCGCACCGAGCCGGCGGAGACCAGCCCCGGCAGCGCCAGCGCCGCGCCCACCGGACGCAACTCCTGCTCGTACGCCGACTCCAGGGTCCGCGCGGCGATCCGAGCCGCCCGCTCCAGGGCCTCCTCGGCGGACGCGCCCCGGTTGTCGAGGTGCTCGGTCTGCCGGACCCGGCCGGTACCGGCCAGATCCACCACGCACACCGACACGTAATCGATGTTGATCTCCACGCCCAGCCCGGCCGGGCCGGTGCGGGCCACCTTGAGCGCGGTGCCGGGCCGGCCCGCGTGCCCGCTGAACGTCTTGCCCGACTCGGTGAGGAACCCGCTGTCCATCAGCTGCTCGACGAGCGAGGACACCGCGGCCCGGGTCAGCCCGACCCGGGCGGCCACTCCGGCCCGGGTCGCCTCGCCGCGCTCGCCCTCGTCCCGCACGGCGCGCAGTACCAGGCTGAGATTGTGCCGTCGCACGGTGTCCTTGTCGGCCTTGGGCCCCAGCGGAGTGAGGATGCTCTTCATATCGTCGCCGAGCCTATGTGATGTCGGGCGCCCGGCGGGGGCACGGGAAGGGGGCGGTTCCGACCGTCCGGCCGGAACCGCCCCCCTCCTCGCTCAGGGCTTGGCGCCCCGGGCCTTCAGCATGTCCGCCATCAGGCCGATCTCCGACTGCTGGCCGCGGACCATGCCCGCCGCCAGGTCGCGGATGGCGTCCGTCTCCGCCGCGCCGGCGGCCGCCCGCGCCATGTCCGCGCCCGCGCGGTGGTGCACGGTCATCAGCCGCAGGAACAGCACCTCGGCCGCCCTGCCCTCGGCTGCGCCCAGCTCCTCCAGCTCCGCGTCGGTGGCCATGCCCGGCATCAGCGAACCGTCGTCGGTCGGCGTGACGGTGTGCCCCATCCACGCCATCGGCGGCCCGGCCGCGCTCTTCGGCAGGCCCCAGATCTCCAGCCAGCCCAGCATCATGCCGCGCTGGTTGGCCTGGGTGTTGATGATGTCGTACGCGAGCCGCCGCACGTCCTCGTCGTCGGTGCGGTCCCGCACGATGAACGACATCTCGACCGCCTGCTGGTGGTGGATCGCCATGTCCCGGGCGAAGCCCGCGTCCACGGAGTCCTCCGCCGGAGCGGACCGCGCCGCCGCGGACGCCCCGGACGGGGAGGCCGCGGAGGGACGCTGGATCATCAGCGCCACCAGGCCCAGCGCCAGGAGCAGGACACCGGCTCCCGCGAGGACCATCCGGCGGGTGGAGGCGGACGGCGTCGCCACGGTCACTTGTCCAGCCCGCCGGTGCAGGCGGCCCCCGGCTCGGGGGTCTGCGGGCCCTGCACGTACTTGGTGAAGAACTGCGCGACCCGGTCGTCCGACGCGCTCTCGACCGTGACCTGCTTGCCCCACGCGCTGAGCATCAGCGGGTCCTTCTGGTCCTTGACCGGGCTCATCAGGGAGTACGGGGTCGACTTGACCTTCTTGGCGAGCGCCTCGACGTCGGCGTCCGAGGCCTTGTCGTTGTACGTGACCCAGACCGCGCCGTGCTCCAGCGAGTGCACGGCGTTCTCCTTCGGTATCTCGTCGGTGTAGACGTCCGCGTTGCAGTTCATCCAGACCTGGTTGTGGTCGCCGCCGACGGGCGGGTTCATCGGGTAGTCGACCTTGTTCGCCACGTGCTCCTGCGTCAGCTTGTCCCAGCTGCGCTCGCCGGTGACGGGCGAGGTCTTGGCCTGCTCCTCCTTCTTGTCCTTCTCGTTCGCCTGCACCATCAGGTAGCCGCCTCCGGCGACCAGGGCGCCGACCACGGCCACCGACGCGCTGATGGTGATGATGCGGACCCGGCGCTCGCGGGCGCGCTCCTTGCGGCGCGCCTCCTCCAGCTTGGCGCGACGTGCTGAGGCCGGGTTGTTCTGGTTCTTGGCGGAAGCCATGGGAAGTCCTCGTCGTTCAACCGATGCATACGGGGCGATGCATGAGGGGGAAAGGGATGCGGTGCATACGGAAAGCCGCTCCCGGTGAACCGGCGCCAGGGCGCGGCGGGAGAGCGGATCCGGCCTCTAGATCCGTTGGATCTGCAGGCGCAGTTGATCGACGGAACGCACACCGTCGTGCGCGGGACCCCGGATGGCCGCCGCACCGGTGAGCGGGCAGGCGGGCACCTGGGCCACGGGGGAGGGGACGGCCACGGG
>MUNB01000059.1 GCA_002154345.1 Streptomyces griseus | reverse complement strand
GCCCTCCGCTCCCGTACCGTCCCCACCTGGGTCTGGGCCCTCCCGCCCGTCGCCGTCCTCGCGCTCGCGTTCCTCTACCCGCTGGTTCTCGTCGTCCGGCAGTCCGTCACCCCGGACGAGGGCGGAGTCTCGCTCGACCCGTACGCCGACGTCCTCGCCTCCGCCGTCTTCCGTGACGCGCTCACCACCACCGTGTGGCTCGCCGTCGGCTCGACCGTGGGCTGCCTGGTCCTCGGGTTCGTCCTCGCGCTGGTCATCGCGTTCGTCCCGTTCCCCGGCGGGAAGGCGGTCGCCCGGTTCGTCGACGTCTTCCTCTCCTTCCCGTCCTTCCTCATCACGCTCGCCCTGCTGTTCATCTACGGCTCGGTCGGCATGGCCAACGGGCTCTGGACCGACGTGACCGGCGCGGCCGACGGGCCCTTCCACTTCCTGACCACCCCGTGGGGCGTCCTGCTCGCCGAGATCACCTACTTCACCCCGTTCGTGATGCGCCCGCTGCTCGCCGCGTTCTCCCAACTCGACACCGGACAGCTGGAAGTGGCCTCCTCGCTCGGCGCCGGACCCGTCCGGATCATCCGGCAGGTGATCCTGCCCGAGGCGCTTCCGGCGCTCGCGGCGGGCGGCAGCCTCGTGCTGGTGATGTGCCTCAACGAGTTCGGGATCGTCCTGTTCACCGGGGCGAAGGGCGTCACCACGCTGCCGATGCTCGTCTACAGCAAGGCGATCCTGGAGTCGGACTACCCGGCCGCCTGTGTCGTCGCCGTCGTCAACATCGCGATCTCCGTGGGCCTTTACGGCCTCTACCGGGTGGTGAGCCGTCGTGCTGGTGCATAGCCGGGCCGGGAAGTGGGCCACCTGGGCCGTCTTCCTGCTCCTCTTCGTCCCGCTGTTCGCGGTGCCGCTGCTCGTCATCCTCGCCGCGTCCCTCGCCACCAACTGGTCCGGGGCCTTCCCCTCCGGGCCCACCGTCGAGCGCTACACCGCCGCGACCAGCGGCGACGCGCTCCAGGCGCTGACCACCAGCCTCGTCACCGCCGTCGCCGCGAGCGTGCTGGCCCTCACCCTCGGCGGCTGGGCCGCGCTCGCCGCCGCCTCTCTCCGTACGCGCGGAAAGCGGCTCCTGGACGCCCTGTTCATCCTGCCCGTCGCCGTGCCCTCGGTGGTCGTCGGACTCGCGGTGCTGGTGGCCTACAGCCAACCGCCCGTCCTCCTCAACGGGACGCGGTGGATCGTGATCCTCGCCCACACCGTCCTCGTCACCGCCTTCGCCTACCAGTCGGTCGCCGCCGCCGTACGCCGCCTCGACCCGACGTACGAACAGGCCGCCGCCGGCCTCGGCGCGGGCCCCGCACGCGTTCTGTGGCGGGTGAGGCTGCCGCTCCTGCTGCCCTCGCTCACCTCGGCCGTCGGGCTCTGCTTCGCGCTGTCCATGGGGGAGTTGAGCGCCACGATGATGCTCTACCCGCCGGACTGGACCCCGCTGCCGGTGCAGATCTTCGCCGCCACCGACCGGGGCTCGCTCTTCACCGGCGCCGCCCTCGCCGTGGTCCTGATGACGACGACGCTCCTCGTCCTGGCCGCCGTCTCCCGCATCCGGACCCGCGCCTCCTACCGCTGATCCCCGTACCCCCTGGAGAAACCCATGCGCAACCGTGCCCGTGCCCTCGCCCTCCCCCTGGCCGGCCTCGCCGCCGTCACCCTCACCGCCTGCGGCGGCTCCTCCGCCGCGTCCGACGAGAAGTCCGTCACCGTCTACAGCGCCGACGGCCTCAAGGGAGAGAACGGCGACGGCTGGTACGACAAGGTCTTCGAGGACTTCGAGAAGAAGACCGGCATCACCGTCAAGTACGTCGAGGGCGGCTCCGGCGAGATGGTGCAGCGCGCCGCCCGCGAGAAGTCCAACACCCAGGCCGACGTGCTCGTCACCCTGCCGCCCTTCATCCAGCAGGCCGACGCCAAGGGTCTGTTGGCCGCGTACGAGCCCGAGGGCGCCGACCAGGTCGACGGCGCCGACCGGGCGGCCGACGGCAAGTGGACCTCCGTCGTGAACAACTACTTCGGCTTCATCCACAACAAGAAGGAGCTGGCCACCCCGCCGCGCACCTGGGAGGGCCTGCTCGACCCCGCGTACAAGGAGAAGGTCCAGTACTCCACCCCCGGCGTCGCGGGCGACGGCACCGCCGTCCTCATCAAGGCCATGCACGACTTCGGCGGAAAAGAGCCGGCCATGGCCTACTTGAAGAAGCTCCAGACCAACAACGTCGGCCCGTCCGCCTCCACCGGCAAGCTCGCCCCCAAGGTCGACAAGGGTGAACTCCTCGTCGCCAACGGGGATGTGCAGATGAACTTCGCCCAGTCCAAGGACATGCCGAACCTCGGCATCTGGTTCCCGGCCAAGGGCGACGGGAAGCCCACCAGCTTCGCCCTGCCGTACGCCGCCGGGCTCGTCGCGAAGGCCCCGCACAGCGAGAACGGCAAGAAGCTGCTCGACTTCATGCTCTCCGAGCAGGCCCAGCGCGACGTCAGCGCGGTCGGCGGCGGCTTCGCCGCCCGCAAGGACGTCAAGGCCACCGACGCCAACGCCGTCGAACTGGCCGGGCTGATGGAGGGCGTGGAAATCTTCGAGCCCGACTGGTCGGACATCGGCGCCCACCTGGACACGTACATCGACGCCTGGAAGTCGGCCACCGGAAGCTGACCGGCCATCTTTCGGCCACGGATTCCTGCGAAGGTCTGGACCCGGCCCGGTTGTCTCGCGAAGGTAACGGGTCTGGTCCAGACCTTCGCAGGAATCCCGCCCCCGTTCGACCCGCCTGCCCCGCCCTCTCCCTGGA
>MUNB01000589.1:2551-2705 GCA_002154345.1 Streptomyces griseus | reverse complement strand
CGCCGCGCTCGCGGTGGCCGGCGGAACGCTGATGTGGTGGATGCGCCGACGCCGCGGGACCGTCCAGGAGTAGCCGTACGGGGGCAGTACGCACCGTGAGAGCGAAGGGCTCCACCCGCACCCCGGGTGGAGCCCTTCACCGCGCTGTACGGGG
>MUNB01000589.1:0-2515 GCA_002154345.1 Streptomyces griseus | reverse complement strand
GAAGGCGGTCGCCTCCAGCAGGTCGACACGGGCGTCGTGCTCCCGCAGGACGAACGCGGCGACGACCACGCAGAGCGCGACGATTCCGCCGTACACCGCGCCACGCACCACGACACCGCCGAGCCGCAGCCGCGGTTCGAGCACCCCGTCCGCTCCTCTGCTCATGCGGACCATGTGCGCGCCCCCCTGTCGTCACCGTGCCGTCGTGCCTGGCGTGCCCGTGCCCGGCGTGTCTGTCGCGTCTGTCGCGCCCGTGGTCACGACGCGGCGAAGTCTACGAAGAAGGCGTGTTGCCGCACGAGACGCCGGACCCGGCGGACCAGCACACTGAGGGCATGCGGTACGAGAAGCGATCCGAAAGAATCAGGATCAGGGCCGTGCGGGCTCTGCTCTGGCCGGCCCTCCTCGTCGCCTCACCCGTGCTGCTGATCGCAGGAGCGCCGATCCGCCGCCGCTACCTCCGCCACATCTACCGCGACGGGGCCCCGCCCCTGCTCGACAAGGAGCGCGGCCACGTCAGCGCCCACTACTTCGTCGCCACCCACCCGCTCTTCGCATGGCTCGGCCGGGAGTGAACGGCCTTCAGACGACGTCGAATTCATTGCCCTCGGGATCCTGCATGGCGGCGGCGTAGAAGCCGGCGTCCGGCTCGTCCTTGATCCGCAGCACGGTGGCGCCGGCTTCGACCAGCCGTTCCACCGTGGCCTCGACCCGCCGGGTGCGTTCCTCCAGCGGGACGTCACGGCCCCCGCCGACCTTCAGGTCGAAGTGCCACCGGTTCTTGGCGGCCTTCGGCTCCGGAACCGCCTGGAACCACACCCTCGGCCCCCGCCCGGCAGGATCGACGATCGACTCCGGTACGTCCCCGGCACCGGGCGGCAGCTCTTCTGCCGGCACCCCCATCGACGACCAGTAGGCACGCCACGTGGCATGCCCGTCCGGCGCGGGCTCGGGAACGTAACCCAGGGCATCGGACCAGAAGGCCACCATCCTCTGCGGGTCGGAGCAGTCGATCGTCAGCTGTAGCGTCATCTCCATGCCCCGAGCGTCCCAGACGGGGCCGACAGCCACCCCTACCGCACCTCCACCCGGTCCCCGGTCGACGACTTCGCGCCGGAGGTGGTGTTGCCGAAGTACGTCCAGCGCCAGGTCCCGGACGTGGTGGCCTTCCGCGCGGGCTCCGGCGCGGCGTTGACCGTGATCGGTCCTCGCGGCTGACTGTGGGACCCGGGAGGGCCGTACGGGGTTGTGCGCGGTGCGGCAGCGATTCGGTCACCGGCCGCCCGGCGCGCGCACCAGCAAGACGTCGACCTGGTCCTGCGACTCAACGACGAAGCCGTGGCGTTCGTAGAGCCGACGGGCGGCACTGCCGTTCAGGACGTTGAGGCCGACGGTCAGGCCCTGCGCGTCCGTTCGTTCCAGCAGCGAGTTCAGCACGGCGGATCCGAGGCCTCGGCCCTGATGCCTCGGGGCCAGGTAGAAGTGCTCCAGCCACAGTCCGTCCTCGGCGGGCCGGAACGTCACGCAGCCCGCGAGCTCACCGTCGACCGTGATGACCGATGTGTGCCGCGCGGAGAACGAGTCCCGCAGCCGCTGCCGTACCCGGTGCTCGTCGTAACGCCCGAGGCGTTCCAGGTCCGCCCGCATGACCGTGGCCCGCAACTCCGCGATCGGCTCGACGTCGGCCGGTTCCGCGGCGCGCAGCGCCCAGCCCCCGGCCGGTGCCGGGGCGGCCCGTGCGGGCACCGCCGTGGCCGGCCGCGTACCGCTCTCCGGCCGCCAGGAGGCCTTCACCACCTACGGGACCCGGGCCACCGCGACGTACATGCCGCTGTGCTCCTGCTCGGGCGCGGGGGTTCCGGTGTACCACTCCGGGGCCTTCACCAGGCCGGGGGCGACGATCTCCAGGCCCTCGAAGAACCGGGAGAACTCCTCCCGTGTCCGCAGGGCCAGTTGGATGCCGCCCTTCTTGTACTCGTCCCCGGCCTGCTCCCCCTTCTCCGCGTTCACGTCGGACGCGCCGTGGGACAGCACGACGTAGCTGCCGGGGGCCATGGCGTCCGTGAACGTACGGATGATGCCGATCGGGTCCTCGGCGTCCGGGAGGAAGTGGAGCAGGCCGAGGAGCGACAGGGCGATCGGGCGGTCGAAGTCCAGGGTCTCGCGGGCCGCGTCGAGGATGATCGCGGGCTCGCGGACGTCGGCGTGGACGTAGTCCGTGACGCCCTCCGGCCGGCTGATCAGCAGCGCCTCCGCGTGACGCAGGACGATGGGGTCGTTGTCGCAGTAGACGACCCGGGCCGAGGGGCGGATCTCCTGGGCCGTCTGGTGCAGGTTCGGCTCGGTGGGGATGCCCGTACCGATGTCCAGGAACTGCGTCACGCCCTGGCCCGCCAGCCAGGCGGTCGCCCGGTTCATGAAGGCGCGCTGCTGGTGAGCGCCGATCTTCGCCTCGACGGGCAGGAGTTCGGCCACCTGCTGGTCCACCGGGTAGTTGTCCTTGCCGCCGAGCAGC
>MUNB01000588.1 GCA_002154345.1 Streptomyces griseus | reverse complement strand
GAGCAGCACCAGGCCGAGCACCACCGGCGTACGCGGCGCCATCCCGCACCGGAGCCGCACCCACAGCGGCAACCGCTCCCGAACGCCCGACACGACACGGCTCACCCTCGACGCACCACCGGACACCTCTCCCACGACCTCGGGCGCGGGCACGGGTACGGATACGGGCGGGGGTGCAGGTGCGGGCTCGGGCGCGGGCGCGGGCTCAGGTGCCGGTGGCGCGGGTGCGGCATCGCTCCCCGGCGCGGACGTCCCCGCCATCAACGCATCCGCCCGATGGCGCGCGGCCGCCGCGGCAAGAGCGGAACGCCTCCGCGCGGACAGCCGCCCACCGTGGCGTGGCGCACCGGAACGAGCGCCAGGACCGGCACCCGCCCGTCCGCTCGGCCGCGTACCGGCACCGGGCCGCACCCGCACGGGCCTCCGCCCCGACAACGGGTCGGACGGAGACGGGACCGTAGACGTGGAAGTGGACGTGGACGTGGACGTGGACGAAGTCGCTGTGTCGGACGACGGGACAGCGGCGGAAAGGGCATCGGGAGCCGACGCCCGAGGAGATCGAAGGGCCATGCCTCACGACGTTAGGCACATCCGCCCGAACCCGTTGAGCAGCACCGATTCCTGTGGACAGCCCAGCAGTTGTGGACAACTCGGCCACTCCACGGAGTGAAAACCGGCAGCGCAGGAACTCAGCGCAGGAACGCAGCGCGTGCGTTCGGCTCGCGAGCTCACCGCAGCGAGATCACCGCGCCGAGCAGCCCCGGCCCCGTGTGCGCCCCGATCACCGCGCCGACCTCGCTGACATGCAGGTCGACCAGACCGGGCACGCGCTCACGCAGCCGCTCGGCCAGGCGCTCCGCGCGCTCCGGGGCGGCGAGGTGGTGCACGGCGATGTCCACCGGGGCCGTGCCCGCCCGGTCGGCGACGATCTCCTCCAGCCGGGCGATGGCCTTGGACGCCGTCCGCACCTTCTCCAGCATCTCGATCCGCCCCCCGTCGAGCTCCAGGATCGGCTTCACCGCCAGCGCGGATCCCAGCAGGGCCTGTGCCGTGCCGATGCGGCCGCCCCGGCGCAGGTAGTCGAGCGTGTCGACATAGAAATACGCCGAGGTGCCCGCGGCCCGCTTCTCCGCTGCCGTCACCGCTTCGTCCGGACCGCCGCCCGCCTCGGCGGTCTCCGCCGCCGCGAGAGCGCAGAATCCCAGGGCCATGGCGACCATGCCGGTGTCCACCACGCGCACCGGCACGGGGGCGTCCTTCGCCGCGAGCAGCGCGGCGTCGTACGTACCGGAGAACTCCGCCGACAGATGCAGCGACACCACCGCGTCGGCCCCGCCCGCGGCCGCCGCCCGGTAGGCCTCGGCGAAGACCTCGGGGCTGGGGCGGGACGTGGTCACGGAGTGGCGTTTCTGCAGCGCCAGGGCGAGCGAGCGGGCCGAGATCTCCGTGCCCTCCTCCAACGCCTGATCGCCCAGGACGACGGTCAGCGGCACTGCGGTGATGCCATGCCGTTCCATCGTCGGGCGCGGCAGGTAGGCCGTTGAATCGGTGACGATAGCGACATGGCGGGACATGAGCCGGAGGTTACCTGGCGTCGTGGGAGTGCGGCAGCCCGGCCCCGGTCCTCTGATCGTTCATGGTCGCTTCGGAACGTATCCGGTCGGTTCGTACGGCCGTACGTACGCCGGGAGTCGGCGAAGGTGCTCAGTTCGTCGTCTCGGGCCGGGTCGACTTCTGCCAGGGGTAGGTCGTGCGCGACCGGGGGTCCGGGGCGGTGATGGCCTGCGGGCTTTCCTCGCGGGCCGGTCCGGCCCAGGCCTCGTCCGCCGTGCTGCTGTTCCCGGCCGAGGGGCCCGCCGAGGCGGGCGGCTCGGGCCAGTCCGTCCCGGGGCCGTGGCCCGACGTCGTGCCGGAGGCCTGCGACGGCTCGTCCGCGGTCCAGTGCCGCAGCGCGCCGGCCTCGATGTCGATCTGTGCGTTCAGCGCGTCCAGGTCGTCGTCGGCGAACTGCCGCGCCCGGTCGCGGGCCGCCCAGCGCAGTGAGTCGGCCGAGTGCGTGATCCGCTGCGTGCGCTCCCGCAGCTTGGGCAGCAGGCCGGCGACCGTCGCCCGGTCCGGCTCGCGCTCCAGCCTCTTCAGCTCGTCGTCCAGTTCGAGGCCGTGGGCGCTCAGCCGCCGGAAGAGGCCCACCGACTCCGCCAGTGAGGCGTCCTCGGCGACACCGGCGTGCAGGGCGTCCTGGGTGGCCCGCATCGAGGTGCGCAGGGCGAGCCGGAGCTGGGCGAGCTCACCCGCGACACCCGGCTGACCGAAGCTCTTGGCCCGCAGCGTGGTGTCCTCCACCGTGCGACGGGCCTGGGTGATCGTGCGGTCCACGCCGCGCTTGGCGGCGCCGACGGCCTTCACGGTCACGAAGACGCCCAACGCGACGAACGCGACGAAGAGCAGCGCCAGGATCGTGATCGCGGCTGTCATGAGTGCCCCTCGGTGTCTCGATGCGGCTGCCGGTACCGGTCGCCCCCTCCACCGTAAACGGAACAGGCAGGCCGAGGGTTCCTTCGGAACCCCCAACCTGCCCGTAGGGGATGGCCCCTACCGCTCACGGAGCCGTCACACCGCCACCGTCACCGCCGTCGTCACCGTCACGCGGGAACGATGTTCACCAGCTTCGGCGCGCGCACGATCACCTTGCGGATCCCGGCACCGCCCAGCGCCGCGACGACCGCGTCGTCGGCCAGGGCCAGCGCCTCCAGCTCCTCGTCCGTGATCGAGGGCGAGATCTCCAGGCGGGCCCGGACCTTGCCCTTGATCTGGACGACGCAGGTGACGGTCTCGTCCACGACGTACGCCGGGTCCGCCACCGGGAAGTCCTGGTGGACGACCGACTCGGTGTGGCCCAGCCGCCGCCACAGCTCCTCCGCGATGTGCGGGGCCAGCGGGGCGATCAGCAGGACCAGCCGCTCCGCGACCGAGCGCGACAGCGGGCCGCCGGCCTTCGTCAGGTGGTTGTTCAGCTCGGTGACCTTGGCGATGGCGGTGTTGAACCGCATGCCCGCCATGTCCTGGCCGACCCCGTCGATCGCCTTGTGCAGGGCGCGCAGCGTGTCCTCGCCGGGCTCCGTGTCGACGACGGTGGTCTCACCGGTCTCCTCGTCGACCACGTTGCGCCACAGGCGCTGCAGCAGCCGGTACTGGCCGACCACGGCCCGGGTGTCCCAGGGGCGCGACACGTCCAGGGGGCCCATCGCCATCTCGTACAGGCGCAGGGTGTCCGCGCCGTACTCCGCGCAGATCTCGTCCGGCGTGACCGCGTTCTTCAGGGACTTGCCCATCTTGCCCAGGACGCGGCTGACCTTCTCGCCCTCGTAGTAGAAGGCGCCGTCGCGCTCCTCCACCTCGGCGGCGGGAACGGCGATGCCCCGGCTGTCGCGGTAGACGAAGGCCTGGATCATGCCCTGGTTGTACAGCTTGTGGAACGGCTCGGCGGAGGAGATGTGGCCCAGGTCGTGCAGCACCTTGGACCAGAACCGCGCGTACAGCAGGTGCAGCACGGCGTGCTCGGCGCCGCCGACGTACAGGTCGACACCCCCGGTGGGCTGCCCCTCGCGCGGACCCATCCAGTACTGCTCGATCGCCGGGTCGACCAGCTGGCGGTCGTTGGTCGGGTCCAGGTAGCGCAGCTCGTACCAGCAGGAACCGGCCCAGTTGGGCATGGTGTTGGTCTCGCGGCGGTACGCGCGCGGACCGGCGCCGTCGCCCAGATCCAGGGTCACGTTGACCCAGTCGGCGTTGCGCGACAGCGGGGTCTCGGGCTGGGCGGTCGCGTCCTCCGGGTCGAAGGTGCGCGGCGAGTAGTCCTCGACCTCGGGCAGCTCCAGCGGCAGCATCGACTCGGGCAGCGGGTGGGCGATGCCGTCCTCGTCGTACACGATCGGGAAGGGCTCGCCCCAGTAGCGCTGGCGGCTGAACAGCCAGTCGCGCAGCCGGAAGTTGACGGTGCCCTCGCCGACGCCGTGCTCCTGCAGCCAGTCGGTGATCCTCGCCTTGGCCTCGACGACGCCCAGGCCGTCCAGCGAGATCTCGTCGTTGGCGGAGTTGACCAGCTTCGCGTCGTACGAGCTGAAGGCGTCGTCCCACGTGGCGGGGTCGGTTCCGCGGTCGTCGGAGGGCTGGACGACACAGCGCATCGGCAGCTCGAAGGCGCGCGCGAAGGCGAAGTCGCGCGCGTCGTGCGCCGGTACGGCCATGATCGCGCCGGTGCCGTAGCCCATCAGGACGTAGTCGGCGATGAAGACGGGGACCTTTTCGCCGCTGACCGGGTTGGTGGCGTACGCGCCGGTGAAGACACCGGTCTTGTCCTTGGCCTCGGCCTGCCGCTCGACGTCGGACTTGGCGGCGGCCTGCTTGCGGTACGCGGTGACCGCCTCGGCCGGGCTCGCGTGGCCGCCGGTCCACACCGGGTGGGTGCCCTCGGGCCAGGCGGCCGGAATGATCCGCTCGACCATGTCGTGCTCGGGCGCCAGCACCATGTACGTGGCGCCGAACAGGGTGTCCTGGCGAGTGGTGAAGACGGTGATGCCGCCCGCGGTGTCCACCGGGAACTCGACCCGGGCGCCCTCGGAGCGGCCGATCCAGTTGCGCTGCTGCAGCTTGATGGCCTCGGGCCAGTCCAGCGCGTCCAGGTCGTTCAGCAGCCGGTCGGCGTAGGCGGTGATGCGCATGTTCCACTGGCGCAGCTTGGCCTTGAAGACGGGGAAGTTGCCGCGCTCGGAACGGCCGTCGGCGGTGACCTCCTCGTTGGCCAGGACGGTGCCCAGGCCGGGCGACCAGTTGACGGGTGCGTCGGAGGCGTACGCCAGGCGGTACTGGCTCAGCAGGTCGGCGCGCTCGGTCGCGCTCAGCGCGCTCCACTCACGGCCGTCGGGGGTCGCACGGGTGCCGCTCTCGAACTGCTCGACCAGCTCGGCGATCGGGCGGGCCCGGTCGGCCTCGGTGTCGTACCAGGAGTTGAAGATCTGCAGGAAGATCCACTGCGTCCACTTGTAGTACTCGGCCTCGATCGTCGCGAAGGAGCGGCGATTGTCGTGGCCCAGGCCCAGCCGGCGCAGCTGGACCTTCATGTTCTCCATATTGGCCTCGGTGGAGACCCGGGGGTGCGTGCCGGTCTGGACGGCGTACTGCTCGGCGGGCAGGCCGAACGCGTCGAAGCCCAGGGTGTGCAGCACGTTGTGGCCGGTCATCCGCTGGTGGCGGGCGTAGACATCGGTGGCGATGTAGCCCAGCGGGTGTCCGACGTGCAGGCCCGCACCCGAGGGGTACGGGAACATGTCCATGATGAACTTCTTGGGCTTGGCGGCCAGCTCCGGGTCGCCCGCCAGATCACCGGTGGGGTTCGGCGCCTCGTACGTCCCCTCGGCGTCCCAGAAGTCCTGCCAGCGTGCCTCGATGTCGGCGGCCATCGCCGCCGTGTAGCGGTGCGGCGCGGCCGTCTCGGCAGCGGAATTCGTCTCGCTCATGATCCTCAAAGCTCCATCGATCGTCATCTGCCGGGAAACGAAAAATCCCCTCGCACAGGAGGGGACGCCGCGCTGACTCCGACCAGGCGTTCTCACCGGTCGGGACTCTTCAGCGCGGCTCGCTAAGCAGAAGGCGTACGGCACGCATGGCGTCAGGGTACCGCACGAGCCCGGAAGGGAGCGGGGAGTAACCGGAGTGCGGGCATCGGGCGCCTGCGCCGGAATCCCGCCGCCTATTCGTCGCTCTCCGTAGTTGAAACATGACGTTTCCGTGGGGGCGCGGTGTGCTTTCGGCGGTCCTCCTATGAGGTTTCCGCGAAGCCCTGGGGCGACTGACGGGACGGCGGGAACGCCCGGGAAGCGGGGTTACTCCGCGTACCGACCTCTTTCGGGGCAACCGAGCAAAGCCCGTACTGGTTGGTATGGGGCGTCCTAGCATGCGGCAACGGGACCGCTTTGCCGAACTATTCGGAGTCGCCCCCATGAACCCTCATCGCAAGATCCGCGTATCCACCGGCATGAACCCCGCAATGAGTCGGCCGGTACAGGGTGGCCTGACCGTCACCGCCTTGGTTTTCGTCCCTCTGCTTGCCGTCGCGGGGAGCGACGAGCTGCGCGCCACCCTGGATTTCACCACCGGCGTCCTGTCGCTGGTATCGCTCAGCGCGGCCGTCGCCTGGGGCCTGTTGGCCACCGACCGGCTGTTCCTCTCCACCCGTCAGCGGATCGTCTGCCAGGGCATCCATCGGGCCACCGCCGTCGCCTCGCTCGGTTTCCTGCTGCTGCACGGAACCGTGAAGGTGGCCCTCGGGCATGTGGCCCTGATCGGTGCCCTCATACCCTTCGGCCTCGGCGTCACCGGCACGGCGGGACTGATCGGCTTCGGTTCGCTGGCCGGGCTGCTGATGGTCGTCACGGCCGCGACCGGCGCCCTGCGCAGCGCCTTCGCCCAGCCCTCCCCCAAGGCCGCCCGGCTCGGCCAGTCGCTGGCCTCGCCCCGGGACACCGGCGGCATCGCGGGCCGGTGGCGCGCGCTGCACGCGCTGGCCTACCCGGCCTGGTGCGCCGCGCTGATCCACGGGCTGTACGCGGGCCGGGCGCCCGCCACCTGGGTCGTCGTGATGTACGGCCTCTGCCTCGCCGGAGTCGCCGGCGCGCTGTGCGTACGCCTGCTGCCGAGGCCGACGAAGCGGCGGATCGCCGACCGGATCTCCGAACTGCTGGGCGAAGGCCCCCCGGCCGCCCCCGATCCGGTCCTGCGGGAGTCCTCACCGGCCGGCGCGGAGCCGTGGTCCGACCCGGCCGCCTGGAGCGAACCGGACCGGGACCTACGGGGCACGCCGGTGCGCCCGCGCACCCTGTCGGCGCCGATACCCCCGGCGGGGCCCCCTCCGACGGCGATCCCCGGCGGACTGCACGAGGCGCCGACGGAGACGCTGTACGGGTCGCGGTCGCCGCTGTACGAGCCCCCGCCCCGCAGCGCCGACCGCATCGCCTTCGGCCCTCCGGAGAACCGGGAAGACCTGACCGAGCTGTCGGAGCCGTCGGAGCTGTCGGGCCGGGGGCGAGGGAGGGCGCCGGGGCAAGGACCGGGCCCACGGCTGGGGACGGGCCCCGGCATAGCGGCCGGATACCGCGCCGTCTCGCTCGGCGGCGGCCCCTCGCTCCCACCGGAGGGCCGCTGGCCCACACCGTCCCCCGCGCCCCCCGCACAGGCCCAGCACGGCCCGCCCGGGCAGGCGCCGCCCACGTACACCCCGCAGGAACACACGTACGCGACGCCTTCCTACG
>MUNB01000587.1:7454-7612 GCA_002154345.1 Streptomyces griseus | reverse complement strand
CCCGAAGCCCACCTGGGAGCCCAAGCAGCAGGACCCCCCGTACCCCTGGCTGCGCCCGACCATCCGGATACGGCTCACGCTGCTGTACGGCGGGATGTTCCTGATCGCGGGCATCGTGCTGCTGTCGATCATCTACATGCTGGCCGCGCAGGCGCTGC
>MUNB01000587.1:0-7440 GCA_002154345.1 Streptomyces griseus | reverse complement strand
GCTCCTCGCCCTGCTCGGCCTCAGCGTCATCGCCTTCGCCTTCGGCTACGCCATGGCCGGACGCGTGCTGTCCCCGCTCGGCCGGATCACCCGGACCGCGCGCCGGGTGGCCGGTACGGACCTCACCCGGCGGATCGAGCTGGACGGCCCGGACGACGAGCTGAAGGAGCTGGCGGACACCTTCGACGACATGCTGGACCGGCTGGAGCGGGCCTTCACCGCGCAGCAGCGGTTCGTCGGCAACGCCTCGCACGAGCTGCGCACCCCGCTGGCGATCAACCGCACCCTGCTGGAGGTCTCGCTCTCCGACCCGGAGGCCCCGCCGGAGCTCCATCAGCTCGGCAAGACCCTCCTGGCCACCAACGAGCGCAGTGAGCAGCTGGTGGAGGGCCTGCTGCTGCTGGCCCGCAGCGACAACCAGATCGTCGAGCGCAAACCGGTCGACCTCGCCGAGGTGGCCGAGCGCGCCATCGACCAGACCCGGGCGGAGGCGGTGGCCGGAAAGACCGAGATCCGCGGCGAGCGGGGATCGGCCGTGGTCCAGGGCAACGGGGTCCTGCTGGAGCGGATCGCGCTGAACCTCGTGCAGAACGCCGTGCGCTACAACGTGCCCGAGGACGGCTGGGTGGAGGTCACCACCGAGGTACGGGACGGGCAGGCCCTGCTGGTGGTCTCGAACACCGGCCCGGTGGTCCCGGCGTACGAGATCGACAACCTCTTCGAGCCCTTCAGGCGGCTGCGTACGGAGCGTACGGGCAGCGACAAGGGGGTCGGGCTCGGCCTGTCGATCGCGCGGTCCGTCGCGCGGGCGCACGGAGGCCGTATCATCGCGGAGCCCCGCGAGGGCGGCGGTCTCGTGATGCGCGTCACCCTGCCGGTCTGAGAGGCTGCACGATGTGACGCTGCACCGAATCTTCATGTTCGCTTTGGGCGGAATTTTCAGGACCCGTTCCCGGGCGAGTCGTGTGTGATCGATCACAGGGCCGATTTTCCGACCATCTACGCTCCGTGATCACGACTCTGCCGGAAAGCCGGTAATCGTCCGGGTTTTCGGGGATCGTTATCACGGGAAGTACACGGGGTAGCGCCTGTGAACTGCACAGTCGGGACCGTGTACGGTCCCCATCGCCACCCAAGCAAAGCCTCGCCGAGGCGACCGGTTGGGTGTCGATTGAGTAACAGACCTTGATGTGAGGCAAAATCTCCGCCTCAGGTCGGGCACAAGTCCGGCCTCTCACGCGTTACGTGCGCTGAGACACCCGTAGACACCCAAGAGGGGGAGAGCGACATGGCGACGGATTACGACACCCCACGCAAGACCGACGACGACGTGGACCAGGACAGCCTCGAAGAGCTCAAGGCGCGTCGGAGCGACAAGACGGCATCCGCCGTCGACGTCGACGAATTCGACGCGGCCGAGGGACTCGAGCTGCCCGGCGCGGACCTCTCCAACGAGGAGCTGGCCGTCCGGGTGCTGCCCAAGCAGGCCGATGAGTTCACCTGCATGAGCTGCTTCCTGGTGCACCACCGCAGCCAGCTGGCCCGCGAGAAGAACGGTCAGCCCATCTGCCGCGACTGCGACTGAGGTCGAGTCGGCCGTGGCAGGCGAGACACCGTTCCGGAAGCGGCGCCCCTGGCGTCGGGACGGCCGGCAGGCCCATCAGGACGGTACAGGCGGCACAGGCCCGGCAGAAGGCGTTCACGCGTCTGCCGAGCGGTCCGCCGCCCTGCCGGATCACTCCGGCAGCTCCGACGACGAGCGAGGCCACTCGGCCTCGCTCGAAGTGGCCGGGGCGGCAGCACTGCCGGACCGGGCCGGGGAGCAGGACGAGCACGACCAGCAGGACCAGGCGGATCCCACGACCGGGAGCCGCCTGCACGCAGTGAAACGGGGCGTACGCAAGGGCGGGGAGAGCGCGAAGGCACTGGCCGCACAGCTGGCCGACCGCATCATCGACACGGCCCCGCGCGTGCCGGTGCGCGACCTCGCCACCCTGCGGAGACAGTTCCCCGGGCTGGGGCCCGAGGAGCTGGCCGACAAGCTGGTCACGGGAGCCTGCCGGGGCACCGCGACCGTCGGCGCAGGCATCGGGGCCGCCGCCATGATGCCCGTACCGCCCGCCATGCTCGCCGAGCTGGCGGCGGAGGTGACCGGCGTCGCCGCGATCGAGATGAAGCTCGTCGCCGAGCTCCACGAGGTCTACGGCCTCCGCCCCCCGGGCAATCTCGGCCAGCGCAGCACCGCGTATCTGACGTCGTGGACCGAGGAGCGCGGCATCGACGTCACCCGGCCCACCACGCTCAACGCCGCCCTGGGCGGCCAGATGAAGCGCGAGCTGCGCCAGCAGATCATGAAGCGCATGGCGCGCAATCTGCCCAACCTGATCCCGTTCATGATCGGCGCCACCGTCGGCGCCGTGATGAACCGTCGCGACACCCGCAAGCTCGCCGACCGGGTCCGGAGCGACCTGCGCAAGCAGCAGATCCCCTGGGACCGGCTGGCCGCGCTGCCCCCGCTGGAGCAGCCGCTGCACCCGGCCGAGCTGCCCAAGGAGATCGAGGGCCCCTGAGACCGGCCGGGCGGTGTGCCGGAGGCCGTTTCAGGCGGTCTTGGCGCCGCTCAGCGCCGCCGCCAGGCCCTGCGGATCCCGGGTGGAGAGATAGATGTACGGAGTCGGGTCGTCCGGATCCGTGACCTCCACCCGCACCGCCGTCTCCACATAGCCGCGCAGCAGCATGAACGCCCGCGCGTCCGCCCGGTGCGTGCGCCAGGCCCGCGCCTCCTCGGCGTCCAGCGCCTCGGGCTCGCCGAGCGCCGACAGCGGGATCCGGGCGTCGCCGGCGACGAGCGCCCCCGCCACCACCCGGATCCGGGCGGAGCCGTAACTGCTCACCAGGACCGCGGCCGCGGCCGTGCCGCCGACCAGACCGGCGAGCAGCGGCAGGGTGCCCAGCGGCAGCAGCATCAGAGCACAGGCGATACCGATCCCGAAGGCGATGAACCACCAGGAGCGGGGTGCGGTGAGACGTTCGTCGAAGGGGGCTGCGGAGGGCTGCATGGAACCAAGCTTGGCACGGCGCGACCGGCGCACCGCCGCGCGGGTAAGGTCTGCGCCTGTGAGTGGAACATCAGCAGCTCTGACACCCCCGGCCGACGCCGTCGCGCCGGTCCGGCACCCCGACGCGCCCGCCCCCGGCGAGCTCCTCGGAGCGCACTACGAACACTGTTTCGGCTGCGGCGGGGGACAGCCGCACGGACTGCACCTGATGGCGCGGGCCGGTGAAGGCGTGAGCGTCACCGCCGAGTTCACCGTGCAGCCCGCCCACCAGGGCGCCCCCGGCCTCGCCCACGGCGGTGTGCTCGCCACGGCGCTGGACGAGACCCTCGGCTCGCTGAACTGGCTGCTGCGCACGATCGCGGTGACCGGACGGCTGGAGACCGACTTCGTCCGCCCCGTCCCCGTGGACACCGTGCTGCACCTCGACGCCCGGATCACCGCCGTGCACGGCCGGAAGATCTACTCCACCGCCACCGGCCGGATCGGCGGCCCCGAAGGACCCGTCGCGGTCCGGGCCGACGCCCTCTTCATCGAGGTGAAGGTCGACCACTTCATCGACAACGGCCGGCCCGCCGAGATCCAGGCGGCCATGTCCGACCCCGACCAGGTCCGGCGCGCCCGCGCCTTCGAGGTGAACCCGTGACCCGCAGCCCCGTCGACGTGCTGATCCGCCTCCTCGACCCGGACGTGCCGATTCCGGCGTACGGACACCCGGGCGACGCCGGGGCCGACCTGGTCACCACCGAGGCCGCCGAACTCGCCCCCGGCGAGCGCGCGGTGCTGCCCACCGGTGTTTCGATCGCCCTGCCCGACGGGTACGCCGCGTTCGTGCACCCGCGCTCGGGCCTCGCGGCCCGCTGCGGAGTGGCCCTCGTGAATGCCCCAGGGACCGTGGATGCCGGGTACCGTGGGGAGATCAAGGTGATCGTGGTCAACCTCGATCCACGCGAGAGCGTGCGATTCGAACGGTTCGACCGGATTGCCCAATTGGTTGTCCAGCAGGTCGAGAAGGTGCGCTTCCACGAGGTGGCGGAACTTCCCGGCTCGGCGCGGGCCGAAGGGGGCTTCGGGTCCACCGGCGGCCACGCGTCGGTGGACGGCGCCGAGGGCGGGATCACCCACGGTGGGAACAGCTACGCTTCGGTCGTATCCGACCGGGAAGGACAGTGACGTGTTCGGACGTCGCAAGAAGAGTGGTTCCGCCGAGGACGCGGCGGACGAGGTGCGCGAGGCCGAGCAGGTCGCCGACGAGCCCGAGGGCAGCGACGGTGCCGCGAAGGGCACCCGTCGGATGAATCTTCCGCCGGCCCCCAGGCCCGACGGACCCTGGGACAGCACCGAGGTCACCCAGCCCGGCGAGGGCCGGGTCGACCTGGGCGGCATCTTCGTCCCCGGGGTCGAGGGCATGGAACTGCGTGTCGAGGTGGCCGGGGACGCGATCGTCGCCGCCACCGTGGTGCTGCGCGACAGCGCGGTCCAGCTGCAGGCCTTCGCCGCCCCCAAGAAGGAGGGCATCTGGGGCGAGGTCCGCGACGAGATCGCCTCGGGCATCACCCAGCAGGGCGGCATCATCGACGAGGTCGAGGGCCCGCTGGGCTGGGAGCTGCGCGCGCAGGTCCCCGTACAGCTGCCGGACGGCACGGGCGGGGTGCAGCTCGTGCGCTTCGTCGGCGTCGACGGACCGCGCTGGTTCCTGCGCGGAGTCATTTCCGGCCAGGGCGCCGTCCAGCCGGAGGCCGCCGGGCTGCTGGAGACGATCTTCCGGGACACCGTGGTCGTCCGCGGCGACGGCCCGATGGCCCCCCGCGACCCGATCGTCCTCAAGCTCCCCAACGACGCCCAGATGGTGCCCGAGGGCGTGCAGCAGGAGGAGCAGGAGAGCTCGAAGTTCTCCGGCGGCATGGGCCAGCTCCAGCGCGGCCCCGAGATCACCGAGGTCCGCTAGCGGCGTCCGGCATCACGCCGCGGCGGCTCGCCGCACTTCACAGCACAGGCCGGTGGGCCGCACCCTTTCCCCGGGTGCGGCCCACCGGCCATTGCCCGGCCGTGTCCCGCCCGCACATACTTGGCGGGCGACGACGCAGGCCACGTACGTACGACGGGGGAGCAGCATGACCGAGAGCACCAGCGGGCAGTCCGGCACGGCCCTGGCCGAGGACCCGGCCCGTACGGTCATGGTCACCGTCGAGGACCTGCACCGCTCGTACGGCAGCGGCGCGGCGGCCGTGCACGCCCTGCGCGGGGTCTCCTTCGAGATCCCCCGCGGTGAGCTGGTCGCGCTCAAGGGCCGCTCGGGATCCGGCAAGACCACCCTGCTCAATCTGGTCGGCGGCCTGGACACCCCCGACGGCGGCCGGATCACCGTCGACGGCACCGATCTGTCGGGGCTCGGCGAGAAGGGCCTGCTGGAGCTGCGCCGGGACCGGGTCGGCTTCATCTTCCAGTCCTTCGGCCTCATCCCGATCCTCACCGCCGCCGAGAACGTCGGCGTACCCCTGCGGCTGCGCAAGGCCGACCCGGCCGAGCGTGACGAGCGGGTCGCGCTGCTGCTCTCCCTCGTCGGCCTCGCCGACCACGCCGAGCAGCGCCCCGGCGAACTCTCCGGCGGCCAGCAGCAGCGCGTCGCCATCGCCCGCGCGCTGGCCAACCGGCCCGCCCTCCTGATCGCCGACGAACCCACCGGGCAGCTCGACGCCGAGACCGGGCTCGCCGTGATGGAACTGCTCCGCGCGGTCGTCCGCAGCGAGAACGTCACCGCCCTCGTCGCCACCCACGACCCCCAGCTGCTGGGCCTGGCCGACCGGGTCCTGGAGCTGAGCGACGGCCACATCGTCGAACAGGCCTGAGCCCCGGCCCGGCCCCTCCCGGCCCTCCCGACGCGCATCAGAGTTCCGTCAATACGCCCCCCACCTGCACTCCCCGGACCGAACCACGGCCCGCGGCGGAGTAGCGTCGAGGGCGGCGGCCGCACCGGGCGCCACCGGCCGTCGACAGGACGCCGCCGGACGGAAGAAGACAATGGGGCCATGGGACGCGGCACACTCCGGATCTACCTGGGCGCGGCACCGGGCGTCGGCAAGACGTACGCGATGCTCTCCGAGGCGCACCGCAGGGTCGAGCGCGGCACCGACTGCGTGGTGGCCTTCGTGGAGCACCACGCCCGGCCACGCACCGAGGTGCTGTTGCACGGCCTGGAACAGGTCCGGCGCAGCGAGATCAGCTACCGCGGCGTCGTTTTCACCGAGATGGACGTCGACGCCGTCCTGGAGCGCGCCCCGGCCGTGGTCCTGGTGGACGAGCTGGCCCACACCAACGTCCCCGGCTCCCGCAACGCCAAGCGCTGGCAGGACGTCGAAGAACTCCTCAGGGCCGGGATCGACGTCATATCCACGGTCAACATCCAGCACCTGGAGTCGCTCGGCGACGTCGTCGAGTCGATCACCGGCGTCCGGCAGCGCGAGACCGTGCCCGACGAGGTGGTCCGGCGGGCCGACCAGATCGAGCTGGTCGACATGTCGCCCCAGGCGCTGCGCCGCCGGATGGCGCACGGCAACATCTACCAGCCCGACAAGATGGACGCCGCCCTCTCGAACTACTTCCGCCCCGGCAACCTCACCGCGCTGCGCGAGCTGGCCCTGCTCTGGGTCGCCGACCGGGTCGACGAATACCTCCAGCAGTACCGGGGCGAGCACAACATCCGCACCCCCTGGCAGGCCCGCGAACGCATCGTCGTCGGGCTGACCGGCGGGCCCGAGGGCCGCACCCTCATCCGTCGCGCCTCCCGGATGGCGGCCAAGGGCTCCGGCAGCGAGATCCTCGCCGTCTACATCGCCCGCAGCGACGGCCTGACCTCCGCCTCCCCGAAGGAGCTGGCCGTCCAGCGCACCCTGGTCGAGGACCTCGGCGGCACCTTCCACCACGTCATCGGCGACGACATACCCGCGGCTCTGCTGGAGTTCGCGCGCGGCGTCAACGCCACCCAGATCGTGCTGGGCTCCAGCCGCCGCAAGACCTGGCAGTACATCTACGGCCCCGGGGTCGGCGCGACCGTCGCCCGTGAGTCGGGCCCCGACCTCGACGTCCACATCGTCACCCACGAAGAGGTCGCCAAGGGCCGCGGCCTGCCCATCGCCCGCGGCGCCCGGCTGGGCCGCGCCCGGATCATCTGGGGCTGGCTCGTCGGCGTCGTGGGCCCCGTCCTGCTCGCGGTGGTGCTGCGCGGCATGGAGGACGCACCCGGCCTCGCCAACGACGTCCTGCTCTTCCTCTTCCTGACGGTGGCCGCGGCCCTGCTCGGCGGGCTGAGACCCGCGCTGGCCTCCGCCGCCGTCGGCTCTATGCTGCTGAACTACTGGTTCACCCCGCCCACCCACACCCTGAC
>MUNB01000586.1 GCA_002154345.1 Streptomyces griseus | reverse complement strand
CCTGCACCACGGCCGAAGCCAGCAGATAGACGATCATGCCGATGATCATCAGTGCGCCGAACGCGACGCCCAGCGGGACCAGTTCCGACGCGTCCGGAGCGTCGGGGGAGCCGGCCGTCAGCTCGTCCCAGTGCGAGGCGACGGCGGATCCGGCCACCACCAGCGCGACGATCATCACCAGCGTCGCCGCGCCGAAGAGCGTCAGCGCCATGCCGATCAGCGGCTTCCAGTACCGCCCNNATCACCCCGGGCTTGGGCGGTGCCCATCCGCCGTACCAGCCTCCGGCCGGTCCCTGCGCGCCTCCGTCGAAGGGTCCCCCACCGTGGGGCGCGCCCCCGTACGGGCCACCGCCCCACCCTGCGTCCTGCGCCACTGCGTCTCCGTCGTGTCGTCGGCCCGTCGCCGGGCCGTGTTGTCGGTCGGCACACCGTAGCGCCCCTGGCGTGGGCCGATGATATGTACGGCCGTACACAACGTTGGGTACAGTCGTACACATGGGATACGCATACGGACTGCTGGCCGCCGCCATCGCGGCGGAGGNNCCTCCGCCGCCATCGCGGCGGAGGTGGCCGGGACGACGGCCATGAAGTACAGCGAGGGCTTCACCCGGCTCTGGCCCTCGCTCGGCACCGTGGTGGGCTACCTGATCGCCTTCACCCTGCTCGCCCAGACCCTCAAGACCCTCTCCGTGGGCACCGC
>MUNB01000585.1 GCA_002154345.1 Streptomyces griseus | reverse complement strand
CGCCGCCCGGCGGGCCGGGCTGCCGATGGAGGAGCACCGCCGCTACACCCCGCACCTCACGCTGGCCCGGAGCCGGGGCGCGGCGGACCTGCGGCCCTTCGCCGCGGCGCTGGCGGGGTTCGAGGGGGAGCGCTGGGAGGCCGGGGAGCTCGCTCTCGTACGGAGTGAGCTGCCGGTGTCCGGGGTGCCGGGCGAGCGGCCGCGCTATGCGACGGTGCGAGCCTGGCCGCTGGGCGGGTGACCGCTGCGGTTACGCTCGAAGGGTGGACCCGAAGACCAGAAACCGCATCATGGCGGCCGTGCTCGTGCTGATATTCGTCGTCGTCGCCGTGGGGGCCGCCATCGGCGGCTGAGACCGGCGGGCCGTCGGCCGGCGTTCCGCGCCGGTCCGGCCGCCCGGCGCGTCCGGGGCCCGTGCTTGCCTGGAGTGGACTCGAAGGAGTTGGCTTGGGCGTCATGAAGTACACACAGCTCGGACGTACGGGACTCAAGGTCAGCCGGCTCGTCCTCGGGACGATGAACTTCGGCCCGCAGACCAATGAGTCGGACAGTCACGCGATCATGGACTCCGCGCTCGGCGCGGGCCTGAACTTCTTCGACACGGCCAACGTCTACGGCTGGGGCGAGAACAAGGGGCGCACCGAGGAGATCCTCGGCACCTGGTTCGCCCAGGGCGGCGGCCGGCGCGACAAGGTGGTCCTGGCCACCAAGATGTACGGGAACATGGGCGCCGACGGCGAGGCCTGGCCGAACCACGACAAGCTCTCCGCCGTGAACATCCGGCGCGCGGTCGACGCCTCGCTCAAGCGCCTCCAGACCGACCACATCGATCTGTACCAGTTCCACCACGTCGACCGGAACACGCCCTTCGACGAGATCTGGCAGGCGATCGACGTCCTGGTCCAGCAGGGCAAGATCCTCTACGCCGGTTCCTCCAACTTCTCCGGCTACAAGATCGCCCAGGCCAACGAGCAGGCCGCCCGGCGCGGTTCGCTCGGCCTGGTCAGCGAGCAGTGCATCTACAACCTCGTCGAGCGCCGCGCCGAGATGGAGGTCATCCCGGCCGCGCAGGACTACGGCCTCGGGGTCATCCCCTGGTCGCCGCTGCACGGCGGACTGCTGGGCGGCGTGATCAGGAAGACGACGGAGGGCGGCCGCCGCGCCTCCGGCCGCGCGGCCGACGCCCTGGCCGACCCCGCCACCCGCGCGCAGCTCCAGGCCTACGAGGACCTGCTCGACAAGCACGGCCTGGAGCCCGGCGAGGCGGCCCTGGCCTGGCTGCTGACCCGCCCCGGCATCACCGGCCCGATCGTCGGCCCGCGCACCGCCGACCAGCTGGACAGCGCCCTGCGCGCCCTGGAGCTGGAGCTCCCGGAGGCGGTGCTCACCGGACTGGACGAGATCTTCCCGGGCCCGGGGCCGTCGCCGGAGGCCTTCGCCTGGTAGGAGCCGCACCGCATCGCGTGTGGGCCCGCCCCCCGGGAGAACGGCACCGGTCGGGGGCGGGCCTCACCGCTGTCTCATCGCCTCGCCGCGAAGCCGTCCAGCGCCTCCAGCACCGCCCGCCGGGTCTCCGTGCCGCCCATGTGGCCCGCGTTGTCGATGACCGTCAGTTCGGCGTCCGGCCAGGCGCGGTTCAGCTCCCAGGCGGTGATCAGGGGGCCGGCGAGGTCGAAGCGGCCGTGGATCAGGACGCCGGGGATGCCGGTCAGACGGTGGGCCTCGGCGATGAGGCGGCCCTCCTCCAGCCAGGCTCCGTGCGCGAAGTAGTGGGAGCAGATCCGGACGAGCGCCAGCTGGTCGCGGCCCGGACGCCCGCTGTACGGGGCCGGGCCCCCGACCGCCTCCATCGAGACGACCGCGTCCTCCCAGGCGCACCAGTCGGCCGTCGCCCTCTCCCGTACGGCGGCGTCCTCGCTCTCCATGCGGCGGGCGTACGCCGCGACCAGGCCGGCCGGGTCTCCCGCCTCGGGGACGCCCGCGCGGAAGGCGTCCCAGGCCTCGGGGAAGAGCTGTCCCGCGCCCCGGTAGAGCCAGTCGATCTCGCTGCGGCGGGTCGTCGTCACCGAGGGGATCACGACCTCCGTGACCCGCTCCGGGTGCTCCTCGGCGTACGCCAGGATCAGGGTGGAGCCCCAGGAGCCCCCGTACAGAAGCCAGTTGTCGATGTTCAGGTGGTCCCGCAGGCGTTCCATGTCGGCGATCAGGTGGGCCGTCGTGTTGTGCGCCATGTCGGTCGCCGGGTCGCTCGCGTGCGGCGTCGAGCGGCCGCAGCCCCGCTGGTCGAAGAGGACGACCCGGTAGCGGTCCGGGTCGAAGTACCGGCGGGAGCGGGGCGTGCTGCCCGAGCCGGGGCCGCCGTGCACCACCAGGGCCGGCTTGCCGTCCGGGTCGCCGCACACCTCCCAGTACACGAGGTTGCCGTCGCCGACGTCCAGCATGCCGCTGTCGTACGGTTCGATCGGCGGGTACAGGTCGTTCGGTTCGCGGTGCACGGCGTCGTTCCCCTCGGTGCGGCGGGCGGGCGGGCGGTGGGCCACGTTACGCGGATGCGGTCGTCGGAGCAGTCCCGTACGGTCCTGGCCATGCGCGTACGTATCGATCTGACCCTGGACTGCACCGACGCCCAACTGCTCCGCGCCTTCTGGAAGTCGGCCCTGGGCTATGTGGACCTGCCCCCGCCGCCGCCGTTCGCGACCCGGGAGGAGTGGCTCGCCCAGTTCGACCTGCCGGAGGGCGAGACGGTGGACGACGGCGCCTGGCTCTGCGACCCCCAAGGCGTCGGTCCCCACCTCGCCATTCTCAAAGTGCCCGAGCCGAAGACCGCGAAGAACCGGCTGCACATCGATGTGCGGATCGACGGCCACGGCACCCCGGCCGAGCGGTGGGAGCGGATCCGGGCGGAGGCCGCGCGGCTCGTGGCGGCGGGCGGGTCCGTGCTGGCGGAGGTCGACGAGCACCATGTGGTGATGGCCGACCCGGAGGGCAACGAGTTCTGCGTGGCGGCGGCCGGCGCGCCCGACCCGCAGGACTGAGCGCGCCGGACCGGCGGCCGCCGCGAGTCCGCCCCGCCGACGAGGCGTAGCCTGGACGCCGTGAACGCCGACCCCCGGATCCTCGCCGTCCTCGACACGCTCCTCGCCTCCGCCGCCCCCGACGAGCGCGGCGCGCTGTGGCAGCTGGCCGAGCCGGGGCGGGAGTTGGACGCCAATCTGGTGCGGCTGCCGCCGGACGCCGAGGTCGGGGAGCATCAGGAGGACGTGCTCGACGTGCTCCTCGTCGTCCTGGCGGGCGCGGGCAGCGTCAGGGCGGGCGACGGCCGGGTCCTGGACCTCGCGCCCAGCACCGCGCTCTGGCTGCCCCGCACCTCACGGCGTGCGCTCGCCGCCGGGCCGGACGGGCTGGTGTATCTCACCGTCCACCGCCGCCGCCCCGGCCTCGCGATCAAGCCGCCGAGCGGGGCGTACGAGGGCGGCGAAGCGCCCTGCATGCTGGACCGGGTCTGCCCGGAGTGCGGGCGCCTTTCGCAGGACCCCGCACCGGTCTTCTGCAGCCGGTGCGGGGAGCGGTTCCCGGAGCGGTGAGCCGGGCAGGACCGCGCCGGGGCCGGGAGGCGGTGACCGGGTCTCAGTACCCCTCGCACTCCGTCAGGTCCGGCAGGCCCGGCGGGTTCTCGTTGCCCACCAGGCCGGAGAGGTTCTCCTTGTACATGTCCTCCCAGACCCTGCTGTCCAGGATCGTCCGGAGCGCCGAGCACACCTCGCCCTTCAGCACCGGGGTCTTCGGCCGCATCGCCACGCCGTAGCCCTCCGCGCCCTGGATGTTCTCCAGCCGCCGCACCTTGCCCGGGTTGGCCTCGACGTACCCGGCGAGGATGATGTCGTCCGAGGCCACCGCGTACACGTCGGACTTCGGGTCCAGCAGCTTGTCCAGGCAGTCCTGATAGGTGTTGGGCTGCGACTTCGCCATGGTGAAGCCCTGCTTCGGCAGCGCTTTCTCGTACGTCGACTCCCGTGCTGTGCACACCTCGACGCCCAGGTCCCGCAGGTCGCTGGAGTCGTTGATCGTGTACTTGGCCGACTTCTCGCGGACCAGGAAGCCCCGGCTCGCCTCGTAGTACGGTCCCGCGAAGTCGACGCTGTAGCCGTCCGGCGCGGCCGTCTTGCGGTCGTCGGTGATGCTGTACGAGGCGATGACCAGGTCCACCTGCTTGGTCTTCAGCGCGGTGGACCGGTAGTCCGTGGCGACCGTGGTGAAGGCGACCTCGCCCTTGCCGTAGCCCATGCTCTCGGCGATCGCGTACGCCAGGTCGATGTCGTAACCCTGGTACGTACGCGACTTCTTGTCGAAGATGCTCAGCCCGGGCTGGTCGTCCTTGACGCCGATCTTCAGGGTGGGGTGGGTGTCCTTCCACCGCTCCTGGGAGCCGCTGCCCGCCGCGCCGTCGCCCTGGCCCCGCACCGAGCCGGCCCGGTCGCCGCCCCCGCCGCCGTCCTTCTCGCCGTCGCCCTGCGAGACCAGCCAGCCCGCACCGGCCAGCAGCGCCACGCACACCGCCGCGGCGGCCACCTTCCAGCCCCGGTGCCGGCCGCGCCGGCCGCTCGCCGCCGGAGGTGCGGGAGTCGGCGCCGGTGCCACGGGCTCCACCGGCGGAGGCGGGACGGCCGGACCGGGCGCGGGCGTCGAGGGGTTCGGCGTCGCGGGGTTCGGTGTGGACGGCGCGGTCGGCGGATGGGTCGCCGACGCGGCCCGGCCCGCGTGCGGTGCGGCGGGATCGCCAAGCACCTCGCGGAGCATCGTCTCCGCCGTGGCCGCGTCCAGCCGCTCCCGGGGGTCCGGGATCAACAGCCCCTGGACGACCGGGGCGAGCGGACCGGCGTACCGGATGACCGGGTCCGGCGACTGCCGGATGTTCTCCTGGACCTCCCACACCTCGTGCCCGGCGAAGGGCGGCCGGCCCTCGACCATCTCGTACAGCGTGACGCCCAGCGCCCACAGGTCGGAGGCCGGGGTGGGGCCAGGGGACGCG
>MUNB01000584.1 GCA_002154345.1 Streptomyces griseus | reverse complement strand
GAGCACCAGGTAGACACGGGCTGACCGGGCTCCGCGCCCGTGTCTACCTGGTGCTCGACCGCTCCGGTTCGATGCGGCCGTTCTACAAGGACGGCAGCGCCCAGCACCTGGGCGACCGGACGCTCGCGCTCGCCGCGCACCTGGACGAGGACGCCACCGTGCCGGTCGTCTTCTTCTCGACCGACATCGACGGCACCGGGTCCATCGAGCTCTCCGGCCACGAGGGCCGCGTCGACGAGCTGCACGCGGGCCTCGGCCGGCTGGGCCGGACGCACTACCACCGCGCGGTCGAGGAGATCGTCGCGCACTACGAGAAGACGGAGGCCACCGGTCCGGCTCTCGTGATCTTCCAGACGGACGGCCCGCCGGACGCCAAGCAGGCCGCCCGGCAGGCCCTCACGGAGGCGGCGCGGCTGCCGCTGTTCTTCCAGTTCGTCGCCTTCGGCGAGCAGGACGCGAAGGGCTTCGACTTCCTGCGGAAGCTCGACGCTCCGAACACCGGCTTCTTCCACGCCGGCCCGGCGCCCCGCGAGATCGCGGATGCCGAGCTCTACCGGGAGATCCTCGCCGGGCTGCCGGACTGGACCGCCGCGCGCGCGGCCGGCTCCGAGGCCTGATCGACCGGAAGCCGTACGGTCACGGCGAGACCGCCGCCCTCGGGGCCCGGTCTCGCCGTGACCGTTCCGCCGTGGGCCATCGCGATCGACCGCACGATCGACAGACCGAGGCCCGAACCCGGACCCATCCGGTCGCGGCCCTCGCCCCGCCGGAACGGCTCGAAGAACCCCGCGATATCGGCCTCGGAGACCACCGGGCCGGTGTTGCGCACCAGCAGGGCCCCCTCTCCGCTCAGCGAGACCTCCACCGAGCCGCCCGGCACGTTGTACGTGACCGCGTTGGCCAGCAGGTTCGCCACCAGCTGGGCGAGCAGCAGCCGGTTGCCGCGCACGGAACAGCCGGCCACCGTCACCTTCACCGCCGGCCCGCCGTCCGCCCTCCGCTCCTCCGTGCCGCCGATCGGGCCGCGTACCGCCGGATGCCGGGCCGTCTCCTCCCTGACCACATGGTCGAGGCGGACCGACTCTCGCTCGTCCGTGGCCAGACCCCGTTCGCTGCGGGCCAGCACGAGCAGCCCCTCGATGAGCCGCTCGCTGCGCCGGTTGGTGTCCAGCAGGGTCTGCCGGGTGCGGACGAGGTCCTCGGGGGACGGGTCGTCCAGGCCGACCTGGATCGCGGCGCGCTGGGTGGCCAGCGGGGTCCGCAGCTCGTGGGAGGCGTTCGCGATGAACCTCCGCTGGCTGTCGAACGCCTTCTCCAGCCGGCCCAGCAGCGCGTCCAGGGTCTCGCCCAGCTCCTTCAGCTCGTCGTCGGGGCCGCTGGACGCGATCCGCTCGTGCAGGGTCCGCTCGCTGAGCCTGCGGGCCTTCGCGGTCATCGCGTGGACCGGCCGCAGCACCCGGCCCGCTATCCACCAGCCCACCCCGACCGCGCCCGCCGTCATCACGAGCAGCGCGGCGAACGACCAGTTCATGAGCTGCTTGCCCGCCGCGTCGCTGACATGGTCGGTGATCTCGTAGACGGTGGGGGACGCGACGGAGCCACGGCTGATGACGGGGCCGTTCACCAGCTGGCCGGGCGGTGCGACGACGTATCCGGGC
>MUNB01000583.1 GCA_002154345.1 Streptomyces griseus | reverse complement strand
GCGTCGAGACCCAGGACGTCTCCGCCGAGTGGGAGTGATCCGGGCGGACCCGCGGAATCCGTAAAGCCTGCGGAACTCGTAGAGCCCGCTGAAGCCGCGGGGCCGCCGCTGTCGTGCGACCCGCTGAAGCCGTGTCGCCCGCGCGGATCGCCCGCACCGCCGCGCCGAGCAGCGTGTCGTCCGGGACCGGCGGGCCCTCGGGGACCGGGACCGGAGGTGTGCGGGGCGGGGTGCGGCGGGCGCCGGCGCGGGTGATCAGGACGTCGCCCTCGGCGGATTCGGCGGCCGGGGCGTAGCCCATGTCGCGCAGGGCCTCCAGGAGGGAGCCGGGGTCGGCCTGGGAGGCCAGGACCGTGGGGGCCAGGCGGCGGAGGCGGAGTCCCGTGGAACGCCGGTCGGCCAGGATCTCGTTGAGGACCGCCTCGTCGTCGCAGCGTACGTACGCGGCCGCCGCCCCGATCCGCAGATGGCCGTGGCGGCGGGCCACGTCGTCGATCAGATAGCTCAGCGGCTGCGGCACCGGCGTACGGCTGTGCGCGGCCAGGAACGCGTGCAGGTCGGTCGCCGCCTGACCGGCGTCCAGGGCGCGGCGCACCGAACCGGGCGTGAAGCGGTACACCGTCGCCCCGCCCTTCGACTCCACGTCGGCCAGGACCGAGAGCATGTCCGCCAGCGGGCGTTCCAGCGGACCCGGCGCCACCGCCGTCAGGTCGGCCTGGAGCAGGACGTGGTCCAGCGGCTCGGGGAGGAGCGGGGCGAGGCGTGCCGCGGCGGCTTTCTCGCCCTCCGCCAGCAGGGCGCGCGCCTGTGCGGAGAGCGCGCCCCGGCCCGTGATGCCCAGCAGCTCCGCCTCGTTGAGCGTCCACAGGGCGAGGCGTGAGCGGAGGTCCGTGCCCTCCGTCGGGGCCGGGCCCTGACCGGTGGCCGACGCGGCCGGTCCGCCGCGCAACGGGCGTTCCCAGCGCAGCCGTCGCAGCAGCGTCTCGGCGTCCGGCGCGGTGCCCGGCGGGAGTTCGGCGAAGAGGGCCAGGACCCGGCGGCGTACGTCGGGGGCGGCCGAGCGGTCCAGCTCCGGGCCGAGCGCGGACAGGGCCCTGCCCTTGGCGTCCTGGCCGCCGACCAGGCCCGGGGTCCGGGTGGCGGCGAGCCAGGCGGTGGCGAGGTGCGTCCAGCGGTCCTCGGCGGGCAGGTCGAGCCACTCGTCGGAGGCGGGCGTCGGCGCGTACCGTTCGTCCGTCTCGCCGTCGGACGCCAACAGGCCCGCACCGTAAGCGAGTTCGATCCAGAACGCGGCGATCGGCTCCGTCACGTCCAGGGCGTTCGCCGTACGCTTCAGCTCCCGTACGCTCAGCCCGCCCGCGCGCAGGATCGCGGGGCCGCCGCCGTTCCAGAGCTTCAGCAGCTCCTCGACGGTCGCCAGCGCGGTGAACGCCTGACCGGCCGCCGCCCTGTCCACAGCCTGTGGATCGCGTTCGGCGGCCGCCGCGACGGCCGGGGGGACCGGTTCCGGTACGCGGTGGGCGCGCCCGGCGCGCAGATGCAGCGCCGCCTCGCGCGGCAGGACCACCGTGCGCGTCGACACCGGCAGCAGCAGACCCCGGTCGCGCAGCCACTTCACGGGCGGGGTGGGGTTGGGCGTGACCTCGCCGTACGGCGGGCCCCACA
>MUNB01000582.1 GCA_002154345.1 Streptomyces griseus | reverse complement strand
CCCTGGAGGAGCTGCTCGCCGGCTACCCCCTGGAACGGCCCAAGCTGATCGTCTTCGAGTCGGTGTACTCGATGGACGGGGACATCGCGCCCATCAGCGAGATCTGCGACCTCGCCGAGCGCTACAACGCCCTCACCTACCTGGACGAGACCCACGCCATCGGGGTCAACGGACCGACCGGGGCGGGCATCTGCGAGGAGATCGGCGACCACCGCGCGACCTTCGTGCAGGGGGTGTTCGGCAAGGCCGTGGGCACCACCGGAGGCTATGTGGCCGGGCCGGACGACGCCCTGGACTACGTACGCTCGCACGCACCCGGCTTCATCTTCACCACCACCATCCCGCGGTCCAGCCTGGACGCCACCGTGCGCAGCCTGGACATCATCGGCGGTGACACCGGCCGGCTGCTGCGGAAGACGCTGCGCGAGAACGCCGACCGCATGCGCGCCGAACTGGCCCGGCGGGACATCGACTTCATCGCGGCCCCGACCCATCTCGTGCCCATCATCGTGCCGGGCGGCGACCGGGTGAAACAGGTCTCGCGACGTCTTATCGACGAGTTCGACATCTACGTCCAGCCCGTCAACTACCCCTCCGTGCCCAAGGGAAGCGAACGCTTCCGGGTCACGGTCCAGCCCTTCAGGACCCCCGAGCAGATCGAGGGCTTCGCCGAGGCGATGCACACCTGCCTCACCACCACGTGAAACCGCTGTCCGAGGAGAGGAACACCTTCACCATGTCTACGACCACCCCTGTACAGGTCGAGCAGCTCACGCCGTTCATCGGCTCGGTGATGCTCGGCGTCACCTACAACGACCTGAAGCGCGACGAGGTGTGGCAGACCCTCGTCGACATCGTCCACCAGCGTGAGCTGGTGGTGGTGCGGGGCCTGCGCATCACCCCCGAGCAGCAGGTCGAGCTCGCGGGCCGGCTGGGCACGCCGAAGCCCTTCCTGATGGCGAAGTACCGCCACCCCGAGTTCCCGGAGATCATGATCTCCTCCAACGCCACCCGCGCGAAGAAGCCGATCGGCGTGGCCCGCGTGGGCAACTTCTGGCACCAGGACTCCACGTACCAGCAGAACCCGGCCCCGTACACGATGCTGCACGGGGTGCAGGTGCCCAGCACCAGCGGCCACACGCTGTACGCCAGCGCCTGCGACGTGTACGACCGGCTGCCCGAGGAGTGGAAGCAGCGGATCGCCGACCGCACCGCGCTGCACACCGTGAACAAGCGGCAGCGCATCAGCAGCGAGCATGTCGGCCTGTCCATCGCCGAGTTCCGGGCGCTCGTCGACCAGGAGTACCCGAAGGTCGAGCACCCGCTGGTGAAGCGCGACCCGGCCAGCGGACGCCAGTACCTCTACGGCGCCCCGGAGTACATGGACTCCGTCGTCGGGTTCGACGCCAACGAGAACGCGGAGTTCTTCGCGCTGCTGGACAGCCTCATCCAGGACCCCGAGCGGGTCTACACCCACCGCTGGACCACCGACGACCTGGTGGTCTGGAAGACGGAGACGACCTACCACGCGGCCACCGCGGTGGCGCCGGACGCCGTCCGCACCGTGCACCGGGTGAGCATCGATGCGGCCGAGCCGTGGGAGGCATAGTCGACTTCGCGGTGAGCTTCCCGTCCGCGACGGCCGACATCCACGCGATGCACCGCGCCTCGGGTGTCCCCGTCGCGGACATCGCCCGGATCACCCACACCGAGAGCTTCCCGGTGCTGGGCGACGGCGAGCCGGCCTGGGAGCTGGCGGTGCGGGCCGCCCGTACGGTGCTGGACCGTACGGCGGCCCCGCCGCACCGCGTCCGGCAGGTCCTCTACGCCGGGTCCGGGGCCTGGGACCGGCCCTTCTGGTCGCCGGCCGCCAAGGTCGCCGACCGGCTGGGCATCGGCGAGGCGCACTGCTTCGAGGTGGCGAACTTCTGCAACGCGGGGGCGGCGGCCCTGTGGCTCGCCGCCCAGAACCCGGCGCTCGGGCCCGGGGAGTACGCGCTCGTGCTGGTCGGCGACCGGCTCAGCACGATGGTGGACTACGCGGATCCGGCCTCCAAGGGCCTGTTCAACTTCGGTGACGCGGCCGCCGCGATCCTGCTGGCGGCCGACGGCGACGCCGCCACCTCCTTCCGGGTCCTGCACTCCGCGATGCGCACGGACCCCAGCTGGTCCGACTACTACCACGGCGAGAGCCGGAACGACCGGGTCGTCATCCGGCGCGGCCCGCACCGCTCCGGCCTGGCGGACGCCTATGTCCGCACCTTCACCGAGCTCGTCCGGCAGACCCTGAAGGAACTGGGCCGGGACATCGACGACGTCGGCCGGCTGCTGATCAACCAGGGCGACCGGAGCATGCACGAACGGCTGCTGAACGAGCTGGGCATCCCGGCATCGCGCAGCGTCTTCAACTACCACCGGTTCGGCCACATGGGCGGGGCCGACCCCTTCATCGCCCTGCGCGACCTCAGCGACGACGGACTTCTGAGCTCCGGCGAACTGATCCTGCTGGCCACCAGCGGCATGGGTTTCAGCTGGGGGATCACCGCCCTCGAATACCAAGGATGAGAGCCGTGCGCCCATGACTACGCCCTTGAAGATTCTTGTCATCCATCAGGTTCCGTACCAGAAGATCTCCTACGACCGGGGCATCGACCACGCCGTGCACCAGGTCACCTACATCGGACGCGCCGCGGCGATGGAGAACCTCCCCGACACCCTGCGGTGCGAGCGCGTCGTGCTGGGCGACGACGAGGACCTGGTCGCCGGGATCACCGCGCGCACCTCCCCGGCCGACGGCTTCGACAAGGTGCTGGCCCTGTCCGAGTTCGGGATCCTCGAAGCCACCCGGGTCCGGCTCCACCTGGGGCTGCCCGGCCCCTCCGAGGAGCGGATCCGGCTGGTGCGGGACAAGGTCCTGATGAAGGAGGCCCTGCGCGGTTCCGGGATCCGGCTGCCGCGCTTCGTGGACGCGCCGCCGTCCTGCGGCCCGCTGCCGTGGCAGGGCCGGACCGTGGTCAAGCCCCGGCAGGGCGCGTCCAGCGAGAACGTGATGATCTTCGACAGCGCGCGGGAGGCCCTCGGCGCGTACCGCAGGCTGCCCGAGCCGCACGACTACCAGATCGAGGAGTACGTCGAGGGCGAACTCCACCACGCCGACGGGCTCGTCGCGGACGGCGTCCTGACCGATCTGGTGGTCAGCCGGTACGTCAACAAGCCCGCCGAGTACCTCGACGGCAGCCCGCTCGGCTCGCACCAGATCCACCGCACCGAGAAGCACTGGCAGTTCACCTCCCGGGTCGTCGAGGCGCTCGGCATCACCGAGGGCTGCGTCCACCTGGAGTTCTTCACCACGGCCGACGGCGAGACGGTCTTCCTGGAGATCGCCAACCGGGTCGGCGGCGGCGGCATCGTCACCATGCACCACCGCCACACCGGGGTGCATCTGCCCAGCCACGAGATCGCCCTGCGCCTGGGGCTTCCCCGGCCCCGGCCGGACGCCGCGTCCGGGCTCCACCACGGCTGGGTGGCGCTGCCCGGACACCAGCTGCCGGCCGGCAGCACGGTCCGCGTCGACATCCCCGACGAGCTGCGCGCCGATCCGTGCGTGGACCGGATCCATCTGCTCGACCCCGAACAGCCGCTCCCCGACCACGTCACCTACCAGGAATGGGAGGTTCCGGTGTTCATCGAGGCCTCGCACACCGACCCGGAGAAACTCGGCGCCTTCCTGCGCACCTGCGCCCGGCGCGTCACCCTGCACCACACCACGCACCAGGAACCGGCCCGGGCGGAGGCGACCCTGTGAGGCACTACCCCACCGATCTGCTGCTCGCCGTCGAAGAGGCGGCGGCCCCGCTGACCGCGCTGCTGCGGCGCGAGAAGCTCGACGGTCTCGTCCCGCTGCTGGACGGCGCAGCGCTCGCCGAGGCGCTCGACGAGCTGCTCGGCGGGCTCAGCCAGTACCCCTGGCAGCCCCTCGCCGACACCAACGACGTGTACGAGCTCCGGCCCGCCGGGGCGGTCGCCCTCGACGACCACCGGCCCGGCAACACCCTGCGCGGACTGCTGTACGCCTGGGCCACCGGCAACACCGTGGTGATCCGCAGCAGCCGCCCCGCCCTGTGGCAGGAGGTGCTGGAGACCCTGCGCGGCACCGGTCTGCCGCTGCCCGAAGGCCGGGTCACCGGCCCGGACGCCCCGGCCGACGCCCTGCCGGTCACCGTGCCCGACCTGGTGCCCGTGCCCGGCGGCCGGCCGCTTCCGGCCTGGTGGGACGAGCAGCTGTACGCCCCGTCCCGTACCCCGGGCGAACCGGCCATCGGCATCGCGGTCCCGGCATCCGGCGACGGCCTCCCGGCGCCCGTCACCGCCCTGGACGCCCGCGACGACTGGACGCGGGGCCTGCTGCGCCGGGTGTATCTGCCCGGCACCGCGCTGGCCGCCGTCCGCAACGCCGACCCCGAGCGCACCGGGCGGCTCGACGCCAAGCTGCGCTACCTCCTCGGCACGGCCCGCCGCGCCCCGTACTACCGGGACCTGCCCCGGGTGCGCGGCACCGCGGAACTGGACCGGCTGCCGATGCTCACCAAGGACCTGCTCGAAGCGCACTCCCTGCCGCGCTCCGCCGACCTGTCCAGCGGCGCCCGCCCCAGCGGCGAGGTGCTGCGCAGCGGCGCCACCAGCGGCGAGCCCCGCTATGTCGTCTTCTCCCGCACCGACTGGGAGAACATGGTCCGCGAGGCGCTGCCCGTCCTGCGGGAGCTGGGCGTGCGCAACGGCGACCGGGTCGTCAACACCCTGATCGGCGGCAGCATGTACGGCGGGCTGCTGACCAGCGCCAGCGAGCTGACCCGGCTGCCGGTGGAGGCGTACTCCACCGGCCAGCAGATCACCGTCGACCTGCTGCTGAAGCTGGTCGACCACTTCGACGCCAACGTCCTGCTGGGCCAGCCCGCGCTGATCCTGCCGCTGCTGCGCGACGCCAAGAAGCAGCACCCGGGGCTGCGCATCGAGACGGTCATCTACGGCGGCACGGCGATGACCGAGTCCGACAAGAGCTGGCTCCGCACGGAGCTCGGCACCCGGAGGATCACCAGCATCCTCGCGGCCAACGACGGCGCCCAGCTCGGCTACCAGTGCGGTGAGCTGGGCGGCACGCTGCACCACCTCAACGACGACTACAACCTCATCGAGGTCGTCGACGACGAGGGCCGGCCGCTGCCCGACGGCGAGAGCGGCGAACTGCTGGTCACCAGCCTGCAGAAGTTCGAGGGCCCGCTGATCCGCTACCGGATCGGGGACGTCGGACGGATCGTCGAACGGGACTGCGCCTGCGGTGTATCGGGCCGCACGCTGGAGTACCTGGGCCGCTCCGACGGTCTGCTCCGGTTCAAGTCCTGCACGGTCCACCACCACGAGGTCCTGGCGGCCCTGGAGACCTTCAAGGTCTCGCAGCTGCAGCTCGAACTGGACACCCGCGAGCACCGGGAGACGCTGATCCTGCGCACCGAGTCCCCGGAGCCCCTGGACGAGGCCCGCGTGCGCGCCCATCTGACCAGCACGCTTCCGGCCCTGAGCGACGAGCAGCTGTACGACGACAGCCTGTCCGCCTTCGAGCTGGTCGTCGAGTGCCTGGCCGAGGGAGAGCTCCCCCGGAACCCGGTCAGCGCCAAGATCCGCCCGGTCATCGACCGACGCGTGGCACAGCCCAGCCCCTCCTCCTCCCGCCCCCGACGGACGCCGCAAGGATGATGACGACCATCGCGACCACCCAGACACCGGCCCGCACCTCGGAGCTCCTGAACCGGGAACTCGCCCGTCCCGGCAGCGAACTGGCCCGGATCGACCTGAACGGCGGCCGGTTCGAGCGGCTGCACACCTTCGGCGTCCCGCGCCTCTCCCGGCCCCTGCTGCTGGGGGCCGGCGAGATGCGCGCGCTCGGCGAGGACCTGATGGTCCTGGTCGGCCTGCTCACCACCGCGCATCTGCGGCTCTTCGACGGCGACCCCCAACGCCTCGCCACGGAGCTCGGCATTCCCGAGGTCCAGGCCCGGCTGATGTGCCGCCCCCGGACCCGGCCCGCGCCGCCCTTCGGGCGCATCGACGCCTACCACGACGGCGAGTCGCTGAAGGTCCTGGAGGTGAACGCCTCCAGCGACGCGGGCGGCGCGCACTGGGTGAGCGAGATCCCCGAGGCGTTGCAGGAGTTCCCGCACTTCCGGGAGTTCGCCGGCACCCACGGCCTGCGGCACACGGACACCGTGGGCATGCTGGCCGACGCGCTGCGGGAGGTGGCCGCACCGGTCACGTCCGGCCACGACCCGGTGGTGGCCGTCCTCGAAGGTCCGGGCGGGCTCGCGGAGTACGGCGACGCGTGGCGCCCGCTGACCGAGGCGCTGCGGCTGCGGGGGCTCGACTGCCACCTCGGCGAGATCACCGAGGTGACCTTCCGCGACGGCCGGGTGCTGCTCGGGGACGTACCGGTGGACGTGGTCTTCCGGGTGTTCTCGCTGGACCAGGTCACCGCGGACGCCGAGAACACGGAGAAGACCGAACGCCTCCTCGCCGCCCACGAGGACGGCCGGGTGGCCCTGTGGATCACCCCGCAGGCCGGCGACAACAAGCGCTTCCTCGCCCACCTCTCCGACCCCCGGCTGCGCGGCCACCTCAGCGACGAGGAGCGGCGCGTCGTGGACCGCCGGCTGCCCTGGACCCGCGCCCTGCCCGACGCGGCGGCCCTGGACGGGGACCGGGAGCTGGCCGAGCAGCTGCGCGACGAGCGGGAGCGCCTCATCCTCAAGCCCGACACCGGCTTCGGCGGCCAGGGCATCGTCCGGGGCTGGGAGACCGACGACGACGCGTGGTGGCGGGCGCTGCGCGCGGCGGCGGCCGGAGGAGCCGTGGTGCAGCGACGCGTCGTGCCCCGCGCCGAGCGGCTGTACGACCCCGCCACCGGACGCACCGCGGACTGGGAGGCCTGTTGGGGCATGTTCTACCTGCCCTCCGGCTACGCGGGCGGCGGCGGCCGGCTCATCCCCGTGGGCGCCCCCTCCGACATCCCTCTGGACCAGCGGCGCGTCGCCGGCCTGTTCCTCTGCCCCGACGACGCGACGGGCGCGCCGGCCGCGACCGTCGCGGGAGGTGCCACCCGATGACATCCGACGTCCTCGACCCCTCTCCCCCCACGAAGAAGCAGCGCCACCGGCTGGGCCGCGACTACGGCTTCCAGGTGTCGGCCTACTCGGTCCAGACGCTGGGCGAAGGCGTCATCATCGCGACGCTGCCGCTGCTCGCCAGCAAGATCACCGAGGACCCCCGGCTGATCTCCTGGGTGAGCGTCGCCCATGAGCTGCCCTGGCTGCTGCTGGCCCTGCCCTGCGGGGTGCTGGTCGACCGCTTCGACCGCCGGCGGCTGATGCTCCGCACCCAGGCCGCCCAGGGCGGGCTGCTGTTCTGCTTCGCGATCCTCGCGTCCTTCGGGTTCGTCCAGCTGTGGATGGTCTATCTGCTGGCGTTCCTGCTGTGCACCGGCGACATCCTGTTCACCGGCGCCAGCCGGGCGATGATCCCGAACCTGGTGCCGCGCAGCCGGCTGGAGACCGCCAACGGGCGGATCGTGACCGCGGAGACCATCGGCAAGCAGTTCGCCGGACCCCCGCTGGGCACCGCGCTGTTCGCCTTCGCCCTGCCGCTGCCGCTGTGGTTCAACGCGATCACCTATCTGGCCTCGCTGCTGCTCCTGATGCGGATCAACGGCGCGAACGGCCGGTTCCAGCCGGAGCGCCCGGACCTGGAGAAGGGCCGGGAGCGGCCGAAGCTGCTGGCCGAGGCGACGGAGGGGCTGCGCTATGTGATGCGCCACCGGGTGCTCGGCGTGATCGTGGCGATGGCCGCCGTCTCCAACTTCGGTGCGCTGATGGCCCTGTCGATCCAGGTGCTCTTCGCCCAGCAGGTCCTGGGCGTCGGGGACATGGGATACGGACTGCTGCTGGCCGCCATGGCGACCGGCGGGGTGGCGGGCGCACTCGTCAGCGAGCGGATCGTCCGGTGGCTCGGCGCGCGGAAGGTGGCCGTCACCGTCTCGCTCGGCAGCTCGCTGAGCCTGATGGCGATCGGGCTGATCGGCCGTCAGCCCTGGGTGGTCGTGCTGCTGTTCTGCGTCTGGTCCGCCGGTCTCGCGGTGTGGAACGTGATGGCGGCGTCGGTCAGCCAGCGCCTCACCCCGGACGACCTGCGCGGCAGGGTCAGCGCCGGTTCGCGCATGGTCTGCTTCGGGGCGCTGCCGCTGGGTGCCTTCGTCGGCGGGTTCGTCGCCGCCGAGTTCGGCCTGGCCGCCCCTTGGATCGCCGGGGGCGCCGTCCACCTCGCCGCCACGATCCTGCTGACCCCCGCCATCCTGCGCTGGTCGGACGAGGCCGTCGGGGCCCTGCCGGAGGGGGAGACCGGGGAGCCGGGGCCGACGAAGCACGAGGCGCCGGAGGCCGGGTCGGGGAGCGGACAGCCGTGATCCCGTGTCAGAACTCCGGACCGCTCATGGAAGCCGTACGGTCCCAGCGGCGCGGGCACGCCGACGCACCCGCGCACGAGGGGGAGTTCAGCGTGAGCACGCTCTCCCTGGAAGGCCGGCACCTCACCCTGGGCGTCACGGCGCGGCGGCCCGCCGGATACGTCCACCCGGCGCCGCTGCCCGATCCGGACCGGGCCGCCGCCGAGGAGCAGTCCCACGCGCTGCTGCGCCGGGCGGGCCATCGCACGGGGCCGGTACATGTCGAGTTCGTGAACACATCCGGCGGGCCCGTGCCGGTACGGGCCGGGACCGGACACGGCGGTACCAGGATCCCGTTCCTGATCGAACTCTCCCGGGGCGTCGTGCTGTCCCGGGACGGGAACGGGAGTCCGTGGCACGACGAGCCCACCCGGCTGCCGCCCCCGTACCGCTGTGCGGAGATCGGCTTCTTCCGGGTGCCGGCGGGCCGGCTGTGGTCCGTCGCGGGGCTCGACAGCATCAGCGTCCTGCCGTACGTGCACGCGGTGCGCTTCCCGTTCGGGACCGGTGCGGTGGTGCCGCCGGCGGCCGAGGACGGCGCCACGGCCGACACCGGACACGGCTATGTGGTGGTCACCGGCGGCTCGCAGCGGGAGACCGCCCGGCGGGTGGGCCATGTCCGGACACTGCTCCGCACGGACGTACGCCCTGGCAGGGGGCCCGGCGTCCGGGACGCGGGGCGGCCGTCGACCTGATGGCCGGGGCGCCGGCCGGTCGTCATGTGACGCCGGGTGCCGAGACGGGAACGGCGCCCGGCAGTCTTCCTCCTGCGAAGCACGACCGACACCCACAGGGGGAACAGAACATGCGCGGTACCACCGGATTCGCAGGGCTCGTAGCACTCGCCGCGGCAGCGGTGCTCCTCTGGGGCGGCGCCGCCCCGTTCGGCTCGACGGTGACGGACACCTCGTCGGCGTCCTCGGCCCAGGCGGCCCCGGCGGCCGGTGACGACGGCAAGCTGGAGGACAACAAGGGCAACGGCTGAGCCGGCCGGCCCTTGAGTGCGCCCCCTCGTGCGCCCCTCGTACGCCCCAATCTCGCTCCGGCGAGGCGTGGTTGACACAACTCCGGTGCGGATCGATCCTCACGTTGGATGGTACGTATCTGCGGGGGGCAGCACATCACCATGGGCGAGAGAGCACGCACGGGGACGCTCACGAAACCGACGTTCCAGATCCTCGGCGCCCTGAAGGGGTGGCAGGGCGAGCAACCGCTACGGCTGGGCGGGCGGCTGCGCGAACGCACGCTGACGATGCTGCTGCTGGAGGCCAACCGCGTCATCCCGGTGCACCGGCTGGTGGACGCCGGCTGGGACGACGCACCCCCCAGCAGCGCCGCCCACCAGGTGCGCAAGGCCATAGCGGAGCTGCGGCAGAACATCCCGTACGGCCCCGAGACCATCGTCACCGACGGGCCCGGCTACCGGGCCTGCGTCACCCCGGAACAGGTCGACCTCGGCCGGTATCTGACCCTGCTGGGACAGGCCAGGGAGGCGAGGGCGCGCGGCGAGTCCGCCACCACCGCCGACCGCCTCCACCAGGCCCTCGAACTCTGGCGCGGCCCCGTCCTGGCGGGCGAGGGCGGGCCGGTGATCAACGGCGCTTCGGCGGCCCTGGAGGAACAGCATCTCGGGGCCACGGAGCAGCTGTTCGAGCTGCGGCTGGACGCCGGCAAGGACGCCGAGATCATCGGCGCGCTGCGCACCCTCGTCCAGCGCCACCCCCTGCGCGAGACCCTGCGCCGCCAGCTGATGCTGGCGCTGTACCGCACCGGTCAGCAGGCGGAGGCGCTGGAGGAGTACGGGCGGGCCCGGACGCTGCTGGCCGAGGAGTTCGGCATCGACCCCAGCGCCGAGCTGTCCGGCCTGTACGAGCGCATCCTGCGGCAGAGCCCCGACCTGGCCCCGACCCGCCGCCCGGCGGCCGTGCCGCCCGCATCCGCGCCGAAGGAACCGGCGAAGACGGCGGGAGCGGCGGGAGGGCAGGGGGCACCAGGCACACCTGGCCACACCGCCCACACCGGCTATACGAGACCGGCGGGGACGGCGGGACCCGCGGCCGTGGAGGCCGACGAGCCCAACACCCTGCCCTACGGCCTGCAGGACTTCTCCGGACGGGCCACCGAACTCGACTGGATACGGGACGCCGCGGAGCGCACCCGGGGGCAGTCGGCCCATATCGTCGCCATCGACGGCATGGGCGGCAGCGGCAAGACCGCCCTGGCGGCGCGCGCGGCCTGGCAGCTCGCCGAGTGGTATCCGGACGGTCAGCTGTTCATCGATCTGCGGGGGTTCACCCCGGGGCAGGAGCCGCTCTCCCCGTCGGCCGCCCATGAGGCGCTGCTGGCCATGGCCGGGGTGTCGGGCACGGAGCTGCCGGCGACCGCCGCGGGCCGGGCCGCGCTCTGGCAGTCGGTCACCCGGCGGCGCAGGCTCGTCGTCGTCCTCGACAACGCCGCCGACTCCGAACAGGTGCGCTCCCTCATACCGTCCTCGCCGCACTGCCTCACCCTGATCACCAGCCGCCCCCGTCTGGTCGACCTGGACGCCGTCGAGTGGCTCTCCCTCGACGTGCTGCCCGAGCAGGACGGCATAGAGCTGATCACACGGATCGTCGGGGCCGGCCGGGTCGACCGCGAGCCGGACGCCGTGATCGAACTGGTCCGGCTGTGCGGCCGCCTTCCGCTGGCGATCCGGATCGCCGCGGGACGGCTCCGCAACCGCACCAACTGGACGGTGCGGCGGCTGGTGGAACGGCTCAACGACGACGCGCGGCGGCTGGCCGAGCTCAGCTCCGGCGGCCGGAGCGTGGCCGGGGTGCTGCGGCTGTCGTACGACTCCATGCCGCCGGAACAGCGCACCGGCCTGCGGCTGCTGAGCCTGCACCCGGGCCGGGTGATCGGGACCGAGGACGCGGCGGCGCTGCTGGGCACCGGCACCGAGGACGCCGAGCAGCTGATGGAAGCCCTCACCGACGCGCATCTGCTCCAGGAGAACCGGCCGGGCTGGTACACCCTGCACGACCTCGTCCGCAGTTTCGCGGGCGGCCTGTCCGACGAGTCCACCGCGCCGGAGGACGCCGCGGCGACCCGGCGGCTGCTCGACCACTACGTCCACACGGCGGAACGGGCCAACGCCACCCTCTTCCCGGAGCGCGTCCCGTACGGCGACTTCCTGCCCCCGGGCCGCTCGCTGCACCCCGGCTTCGGCAGCAGGGACGACGCGCTGGCCTGGCTGGACCTGCACCGCGACGACCTGCTCGCGGCGGTGGAGGTCGCCCACGCGCACGGGCTGCCGCGCCATGCGGCCACCCTGCCGCGCGAGCTGGGCTTCCACTCCGACATCAGGAACTACCCGCGCCTGGCCTGCACCGCCTACCGCAGGGCGGTCGACGCCTCACGGCAGCTGGAGGACGTCGCCCTGCTGCGGCTCAACCTCACCAACCTGGCCATGCACCTGTGGCCGCTGGGCCGTTTCCGGGAGAGCGTGGCCTGCCTGGAGGAGGCCAGGGTCCTCGCGCGCGAGCTCCGCGACGAACGCGCGGAGGCGGCGTGCCTGGGCGGTCTGGGGCAGAACTACAACAGCCTCGGAGACTTCCCCGCCGCGCTCCGCCACACCGAGGAGGCGGCCCGGATGGAGGCCCGGCTCGGCCTGGTCCGGGGCCTCGCCTCGTCGCTGAACATCCTCAGCTCCGTCCGCCTGCGCACCGGCCGCTTCATCGAGGCCGCGGAGGCGGCCGAGGAGTCCATCAAGATCTTCGAGTCGACCGGAGAGACCCACAACTCCGCCCTCGGCCTCACCCACCTGGCACTCGCCCGCACCGCACTGGGCGACCCGGCGGAGGCGGCGCACCTCCTCACGGCGGCCCAGGACCTCTGCGAACAGGTGCACAGCCCCGCCAACACGGCGTTCGTCCTGGCCTGCTCCGCCGATGTCATGACCCTGCTCGACCGGGCGGACACGGCCCTCACCCTGATCGACCGTGCCCGCGCCCTGGTGCAACAGGCGGATGTGGCCGTACGCCAGGCGGCGGTGATGAACGCCGCGGGCCGGGTCCACCGCGCCCTGGGCGAACCGGCCGAGGCTCTCCGGCACCACCGGCAGGCCCGGGACCTCTCGGCCGGCATCGGCTTCCGCTTCGAGGAGGCCCTCGCCCTGGACGGCATGGCCAAGGCCCACGCCCAGTCGCGGGAACCCACCGAAGCGGCCGACTGCCGGCACCGGGCGGACGCGCTGTTCGCGTCCATGGGCGTACCGGAGGGCTCCCGCACCCTGTTCTGAAAAGAACCCCCTGACCGCATTTCTGCAGGTCAGAGGGTTCTGTTTGCTGTGGAGCCTAGGAGATTCGAACTCCTGACATCTGCCTTGCAAAGGCAGCGCTCTACCAACTGAGCTAAGGCCCCGGGCCATGACGAACGATGGCAACGTCCAGCACATCCGCGCCAGGGCTACCGTCGCAGACCAGAGTACCGGGTGACCCCCGTAATCCTGCAAAAGGATAGGGACTCCCGGGGAACGACCACGCTCCGTAAGATGCTCGCAAGGTTCGCAGCAGCGAAGCCGCAGCGATGGGGAGACGCCATGGACGCAGCGCAACAAGAGGCGACGGCAAGAGCCAGAGAGCTTCAACGCAGTTGGTACGGGGAGCCGTTGGGGGCGCTCTTCCGAAGGCTGATCGATGACCTCGGGCTGAACCAGGCCCGGCTGGCCGCTGTTCTCGGGCTTTCCGCCCCGATGCTCTCCCAACTGATGAGCGGCCAGCGGGCCAAGATCGGCAACCCCGCGGTGGTCCAGCGCGTCCAGGCCCTCCAGGAGCTGGCGAGCCAGGTGGCCGACGGCAGCGTCAGCGCGGGCGAGGCCACCGAACGCATGGAGGAGGTCAAGAAGTCGCAGGGCGGCTCCGTCCTGACCTCCACCGGCCAGACCACCTCCACCGGCGGCGCTCCCACCGTCCGCCGCGTGGTCCGCGAGATCCAGTCCCTGCTGCGGTCGGTCGCGGCCGCCGGCGACATCATCGATGCCGCGAACGCCCTCGCACCGACCCACCCGGAGCTGGCAGAGTTCCTCAAGGTGTACGGAGCGGGACGCACCGCGGACGCGGTCGCGCACTACGAGGGGCACCAGAGCTAGCGAACGGATCCGGAGCGCGACGGAACGACGACGGAGCCAGGGCACGCGCACCGCGCAGCGCCCTGGTACCGGCAGGGCACGGGGGCCGGACACGGGCCGCGGCGGACGCCGCGGCGCCACAGGAACGGGGAGCGGGCGCAGCACAATGGGTGAGGTCTTCGCCGGTCGGTACGAGCTGATCGATCCGATCGGACGCGGTGGGGTCGGCGCCGTCTGGCGGGCCTGGGACCACCGCCGCCGCAGGTACGTCGCGGCCAAGGTGCTCCAGCAGAGCGACGCGCACACGCTGCTGCGCTTCGTCCGCGAGCAGGCCCTGCGCATCGAGCACCCGCATGTGCTGGCCCCGGCCAGCTGGGCCGCCGACGACGACAAGGTCCTGTTCACCATGGACCTGGTGAGCGGCGGCTCGCTCGCCCATGTCATAGGCGACTACGGCCCGTTGCCCCCGCGCTTCGTCTGCCTGCTGCTGGACCAGCTGCTCTCCGGGCTGTCCACGGTGCACGCCGAAGGGGTGGTGCACCGCGACATCAAGCCCGCCAACATCCTGATGGAGGCGACCGGAACGGGCCGCCCGCATCTGCGCCTCTCCGACTTCGGCATCTCGATGCGCAAGGGCGAACCACGGCTGACCGAGACCAACTACGTGGTCGGCACGCCCGGTTACTTCGCCCCCGAGCAGATGATGGGCGCCGAGCCCGACTTCCCCGCCGACCTCTTCGCGGTCGGCCTGGTCGCGCTCTACCTCCTCCAGGGCCAGAAGCCCGACTCCCAGGCGCTGGTCGAGCACTTCGTCGAGCACGGCACCCCGGGCGCCCCCAACGGCATTCCCGAGCCGCTGTGGCAGGTTCTCGCCGGGCTGCTCCAGCCCGATCCGCACGCCCGGTTCCGGACCGCGACGGGCGCGCGCAAGGCCCTGACCGCGGCGGTCGAGATGCTGCCCGAAGCCGGCCCGGACGACGAGCCGGTGGAGGTGTTCGACCAGATCGGGCCGCTGCCCGCGGGCTTCGGCCCCGACGGCCCGGTCACCGCCCCCCAGCAGCCCGCCGGCC
>MUNB01000581.1 GCA_002154345.1 Streptomyces griseus | reverse complement strand
GGCCGCACCGCTCCGGCTTCCACCCCATCCGCTCCCGCCCCCACCGAAGGACACCCGCCATGCACCGCGCATTGATCGTCGTGGACGTTCAGAACGACTTCTGCGAGGGCGGCAGCCTCGCGGTGGCGGGCGGTGCCGACGTCGCCGCCGCCATCACCGACCTGATCGGCGACGCCCAGCCCGCCTACCGCCATGTGGTGGCCACCCGTGACCACCACATCGACCCGGGCGGCCACTTCTCGCCGAACCCGGACTACGTCGACTCCTGGCCGGTGCACTGCGTCGCCGGCACGGAGGGCGTCGGCTTCCACCCGAACTTCGCGCCCGCCGTCGCCTCCGGTGCGATCGACACGGTGTTCGACAAGGGGGCGTATGCGGCCGCGTACAGCGGGTTCGAGGGCTCCGACGAGAACGGGACCGGCCTCGCCCAGTGGCTGCGCGACCGCGAGGTCACCGAGGTCGACGTGGTCGGCATCGCCACCGACCACTGTGTGCGGGCCACCGCGCTGGACGCGGCCCGTGAGGGCTTCGTCACGCACGTGCTGCTCGATCTGACCGCGGGCGTGTCCGGGGCGACCACCGAGCGGGCCCTGGCGGAGCTGCGTACGGCGGGCGTGAAGCTCTCCGGCACTCCCGTCGTCGCGTCGTAGCCCTCTCCGGCCGCCGGATATCCGTCGGGACCCGGCAGCGCCCTACGCGGCCGGGCGGGCCGGTCCGGCGTACCCGCCGGGGCCCAGCAGCGCCCTGATCGGGTGCCACAGCTCCTGGCACGACGACACCGGCCCGGCCGCCTGACGCCCCAGACCGCCGGGGAGCGCGGACGGGTCCGCCGGTGGCGCGGCCCGCCACAGCAGCCCGTCCGGATGGTGCAGCACCGCCGTGACCTCGTCCGGCGTCGGCGGCTGGTCGTTGCCGCGCAGATAGACCGCCCGCAGCCCCAGATTGCGCAGCCTGGTCAGGGCGCGCGCCCGGTTCACCGCGTGCACCAGCACCCGTACCGGGGCTCCGGGCCCGGCTTCCGTACCGCCGCAGGATCCGGTGCCGTCGGCCGGTCTGGTCAGGGTCAGGGCGACCACCACCGTGCCGTTCGGCAACCTGCAGAAACCTCCGCCTGCCATGCTCCGCGCTCCCCCGTGAGACGTCGTGTCAATAAGGATGTGAACAAGACGCACCTAAACACGATCGGCCGCCGCCCGCTAGAGGGCGACGGCCGATCATGCTTTGACCTGCGGTTTTACTTGATCAGCGACCCGAGGGGCTGACCAGGACGGTCATCGTCTGACCATTGAGCGGCTCGTGCACGATGGAGATGCGGGTGTTCGTGTCAGAAACCTTGACACTGCCCGTGGGGTTCTCCTTGTACCAGTAGGTGCCCTTGCGGTCGTCGAAGACCGGGTTGCCCAGCGCGGGCTTGATCTTCAGCGGGACGTCCGCGTTGTGGAGCGTGAAGCCCTTGTTCGGGTACCAGCTGAACGGCGCGTCGAACGGCTGGATCTTGTTGCGCAGGAGCGAGCCGTCCTTCCACGTGAGCGGCTTGGCGTGCGCGTCGATCGGCAGGATCAGACCCTGGCCCGGGTGGACCGAGGTGTTGTTGTCCTTCTGGGAGGTGTCCCAGAGCCAGACCAGCAGACCGGTCTGGTACGAGTAGTGCTCGACCCAGTCCGGACGGGTGGTGGAGAAGCCGAAGTTGTACGGGCCGACCTTCAGGGTCTCGTCGTACGAGACGTACTGGCGGTTCTCCGCGATGTAGTACTGCGGGTAGTCCTGGGTGAAGGACTCGCCGACCCGCGAGAAGCCCTTGGCCGTCCAGCCGTTGTCGTCGCCCTCGGCGTTGTCCGCGAAGAGCTCGGAGCCGTCGGCCGTGATGGTGATGGCGTCGGCCGCGAAGCCCTTGCCGCCCGCGCCGCCGTCCGTCTGGTAGCGGAAGCGGAGGTCGACCTTCTTGCCCGCGTAGGCGTCCAGCGGGAAGGAGAGCTTCTTGTAGTCGCCCGAGACGTCGGTCAGGGCCGGCTTGTCACTGGCGTCGCGCGGGATGGCCTTGCCGTCGGCGGTGCCGTCGAGCGCGGTCCAGCTGGTGCCGCCGTTGTCGGACACCTCGGTGTAGAGGTAGTCGTAGTCGGCCTCGATGTCGTACCAGCCCGAAAGGTCCAGCGTGGCCTTGGACTTGCCGGTCAGGTCGACCGAGCGGGTCAGGGTGTTCGACAGGTCGTCGCCCATGTCGCTCCACCACTGCTTCTCGCCCTCGGCGGGCTTGACGACGGTGGTGGTGACGGCCTTCTCCGGCAGCTCGACGACGAGCGCCTGCGGGTTCTTGGTGTTGTACTCCGAGACGCCCAGCTTGTGCAGCGAGGTCTTGCCGGCCTTGGCCTTGTCGTAGTCGAGCCAGCCGAGCTGGAGCTTGTCCCACGAGGTCATGTCGCCCGGCAGGTTGCCGATCTCGCCCTGGCCGGTGCCGAGCCAGGAGCCCGCCGACATCAGGGACCAGAAGCCGACCGAGTTCTCGCCGCCGCCGGAGGTGTCGTACAGGTCCGGCAGACCGAGGTCGTGGGCGTACTCGTGGGCGAAGACGCCCAGTCCGCCGTTCTCGGGCTGGACGGTGTAGTCGCCGACCCAGATGCCCGTGTCGCCGATCTGGGCGCCGCCGGCCTTGTTGTCCTCGGGGCCGGTCGCACCGGCGTTGGTGCCGTACGCGTACCAGCGGTGCGCCCAGATGGCGTTCTCGCCCTCGGCGCCGCCGCCGGCCGACTCGTCCTCGCCGGCGTGGACCAGCTGGAAGTGGTCGATGTAGCCGTCGGGCTCGTTGAAGTTGCCGTCGCCGTCGAAGTCGTAGCGGTCCCACTGGTCGTACTCGGCCAGGTTCGCCTTGATCTCGGCGTCGGTGCGGCCCTTCGCCTTCTGGTCGGCGACCCAGGCGTTCACACCGTCGCGGACCGCGTCCCACACGTTGGCGCAGTTGGACTGGCCGCAGTAGTTGGAGCCGTAACGGGCCTCGTTGTAGGGGACCTTCACCCAGTCGGAGACCTCTCCCTCGACCGAGTAGCGGCCCGAGGAGGTCTTCTCGTAGTAGGTCTTGAGCGAGTTGACGCCCTTGCCCTCACCGAAGTAGAGCTCCTGGAAGTGCTCCTGGTTGTAGTCGTCCTTCCAGGCGGTGCTGTTGTCCTTCTTCGGGTCCGGCTTGGCGATCTCGTTGTGCGCCGGGCCCGGGGTGCCGCCGTACTTCTTGACGGGCGGCTTGGGGCCGTCGCCGTCGGGGTCGAACATCGTGGTGTCGTCGACCTCGTCGCCGAACTCCAGCAGGATGGTGAAGATCTTGTCGGTCTTCTCCCGGCCGAGCTCCACGTACTTCTTGTCGCCGAGCTTGACGACCTTGGAGCCGCTCCGGTTCGCGACCTTCTTGTCCCCGGACAGCACCTGCTCCAGCGCGGCCTCGCGCTGGGCGGCCTGCTGCTCGCTGAAGGGGCCTTCCAGGTTGTGCTCCACATGCCCCTTGGCCGGGGCCGGGTCATGGCGGTCGACGGTGGCGACACCGGAACCTGATGAGCTGTCATGCGCCTGGGCGGTGGCGAAGGTCGACGCCGTCGCAGCGGTCGCAGCCATGGCCACGACAACGGCGGCGGTACGAAGCGCCCGTCTCTGATTGGTCACTTGATGCAGTCCTCCCCGGGCGTCCGCGCAGCGGCCAGGGGGGTATGGAGCGGGCCGCGCGCGTAAACGCGTCACAAGTGACGACATTCGATCGGAGTTATGAGAGAAAAGACAGACCTTGACTTGAACAGACCAAGTGCACTATGCGGAGCACTCATCCGGTATGCGGACGGTATGAGAAGGGCATGGGAACGGTAAAAGAACCACCGCCTGCCCGGACCAGGCCGTCCGCGGCTTCCAACAGGCGCGCTCCCCTGTCCGGTTGGTGAGAGACGTGACTCCGTGCGCCCCCTGTGCACCGGTACCGTGGGTTAGGTCACGCTTACTACCGGTCCGTGTCGGGCATCCACCGTCGTAGGGTCGTTCGGCGCGTTCCACCGTGTCGACCGCCCGCCCATCCGACGTCCCGAGGACGGAAACCGTCATGCCGCGTCCGACTGCCGCACAGTTCGCCTACGGTTCGGCCACCGTCGTCGTCACGACGCTCGCCCTGCTGCTGCTGTTCCGCACGGAGTCCGGCATCGGCGTGGCCGCCGTCGGCGCGACCGCGCTGGCCCTCGGCCTGCTGGTGGCCGTACGCCTGCCGCTCCCCCGCCACCGCACGGCGGAGGGGACCGCGCGGCCGGCGAGCGCCCACGCCGCCCGGACCCCGATGCTCTCCAGGGCGTGGTGGGTCCGGGCGGCGTGGGCGC
>MUNB01000580.1 GCA_002154345.1 Streptomyces griseus | reverse complement strand
AGGTTGCCACGAGTCCGGCGGTGAGGGCCGCCGCGAGGGCGATCCGCAGCGGGACCTGGGCCCACCAGGCGGCCGACGCGGGCTCGGGCAGCGGGACGCCGAGGGTGAGCATGGCCCCGTACACGCCGAACATCGCCGTGAGGTGCCAGAGGAACGCGGTCATCGCCACCCCGTTGGCCGCCACCACCGTGCGCCAGACGCGCGGGCGCTCCAGCAGGCGGGCGGCCGGGGCGCGGAGGAGTTCGACCGCGCCGACGAGCCAGAGGCCGTGGGCCAGCAGGGCGAGGGTGGGCGGGGCCATGTTGCTGACCTTCTCGCCGGGCATCCCGACCATGGACAGCGGGTACGGCCCGAACGCCACCAGCGCGCAGGCGGTGACCAGGCCGCCGCCGGCGAGCAGGGCGGGGCGGCGCAGGCGGAGGTGGCCGTCGGCGCGCAGGAAGCCGAGCTGGTGGACCGCCAGCCAGACGAACGCGAAGTTCAGGAACTCGACGTACGGCACTCCGGCGGCGAACCGGAGGACGTCCACGGCGGCGGCCGCGCCCGCCAGGGCGGCGAACGCCCCCCAGCCGTACCGCTCGTGCAGCTTCAGCAGCGGCGGGGTGAACGCGACCATCGCCAGATAGATCCCGATGAACCACAGCGGCTGGGTCACCATGCGCAGCGTGACGCCGGTCAGCCCGCCGCCCCCGCCGAGGAGTTGGACCAGCAGCGCGGCCGCGCCCCACACCAGGACGAAGACCATGGTCGGGCGCAGCAGCCGCTGGAGCCGGGCGCGCAGGAACGCGGAGTAGACGGAGACCGGGGAGGCGTCCGCCGTGGCCCCCGGGCGCTTGCGGAGCAGGGAGCGGTAGGACAGCGCGTGGGAGAAGCCGCCGACGAAGAAGAACACCGGCATGACCTGGAGCAGCCAGGTCAGCGGCTGGAGCGCGGGGACGACGGCGAGCAGATTGCCGACCCCGTCCGGGGTGACGGCGGCCATCAGCCAGTGGCCGAGCACGACCGCGGCGAGCGAGGCGACCCGCAGGAGGTCGACGTAACGGTCCCGGGTGGCGGGCGTCGCCCCGGCCAGTTCACGAACACTTGATCCCATGGACTCAACGTCGCGCGAGCCGGGTGGGGCGCGGCAGGGCGCGCGTACTCAATTCGACGTCTGAGTAGCCGAGTCGGCGAACCGATCAGCTCAAAAAGCGTCAGGAAGCAGCACAAAGAGCCAGGAAGAGCCGAAATGATTTCGAAGCGGCCTACCGCGTCGTAGATCTGGACAGGGCGGTCGTTGACGAGTAAAACAAGCACAAAATCCGCTCTTCGGCGGGCGCGCCGGCGGCCCTTCGGCGATCTGCCGCGACGCCCCCCGTTCCCGAGAACCGGAGTACCGACACCGTGCGGTTTTCTCGCCACTTCGCCCCTGTCGTCCTGCTCGGCGTGCTCGCCCTGACAGGGTGCGAGGACAGCTCCCCGACCGACGACAGCGCCCCGGCGGCCCCGTCCGCCGCCACGCCGACCGCTTCGGCCACCCCCACGGCCACGCCCTCCCCCACGCCCACCGCGACCGTCGCGCCCGATCAGGTCGTGCCCGCGCTGCACAGCCGGACCTACGCGGAGGCGCGGGCGGAGTTCGACCGCCAGGACATATCC
>MUNB01000058.1:26667-27028 GCA_002154345.1 Streptomyces griseus | reverse complement strand
GCAACCTGTCGCTCGACCCCGCCGACACCGCCCGCACCACCGGCCAGACCGGCTCCCACTCCACAGCCCCGGAAGGCGACTCCCCGGCGCCACCCCCCTGATCCCGCCGCCACCGCACTTCCGGGGCCCCTGGTCCGGTTCACACCGGCCGGGGGCCTTTCCGTGTGCCCGGACACACCCCGTACACCCAGCCCCTTCCGTACGCACCGAGCACACCCGTACGCCCAGGCGGTACCCGTGCTCCCAGGCCGTCCGCACGCACCGAGCACACCCCGTACACCCAGGCCGTCCCCGTACGCGCGAGGCCTTCCGTGCACCAGGGGGCTTCCGTACACCAGAGGGGCTTCTCGTGCACGGGAGG
>MUNB01000058.1:0-26621 GCA_002154345.1 Streptomyces griseus | reverse complement strand
ACCAACTGAGCTATAGCCCCGCCGCGCTGTACTGCTCCGCGCTGACTTCAGAAGATTAGCGCACGTCGGGGCCAGTCCCAAAATCGATACCCGCGGCCCTACTCGTCCTCGGCCAGCGTGAGCTCGACACCGCCCACGAAGCCCGCCGACAGGTTGTAGATGAAGGCGCCCAGCGTCGCCAGCGCGGTGGCCAGCACCACGTCGATCACGGCGATGACCGAGGTGAAGATGAGCACGCGCGGCAGCGACAGGAACGACTGCAGATCGAAGCCGTTGCTCTCGTTCGAGCCGGTGGCCTCGCTGATCGTGCCGCCGACGGTCTCGAAGACGCCCATCGCGTCCATGACCATCCACAGCACCGCCGACGCCACCACCGTGCAGATGCCCAGCGCGATGGACAGCAGGAAGCTGACCTTCATCACCGACCACGGGTCGGCCTTGGCCACCCGCAGACGGGCCTTGCGGGTACGCGGAGTGGTCCGCGCCCCCGTGCGCGGCTTGCGCGTCGCCTGGGCGCCGCCCACGCCCTGCGCACCGCCCAGCGTGCCGCCGCCCGGCTGTCCGGGGCGCTGGCCGCCCTGGGTGCCGCCGCCGGGCGCCTGATACGCCTGGGGCGGGTGGTACGGCCCCGACGGCCCCGGTGCGGGCTCACGCTCGCCGGGCAGCGGCCCGGTCGCGTAACCCTCGTACTGGGGCTGAGGCCCTCGTGTGTCCGTCACAGTGCCCCCTTGGGAGTCCGTGGCAGGGCCACGGGCGCCGTTCGCACCGGCTCCGGAAGCGGCCGAACCTGCGCCCGTGGCTCCACTCACGCTCTACTCCTCGTGCTCCCCGGTCGAAGGCTCCGTGCCCTCGACAGTGCCCTCTGCCACGCCCTCGGCGTGGGCCTCGGACGGCTCGCCGTCGACGTCATCGGCCCCATCGACCTCTTCCGCCTCACGACCGGCCTCGGCATTGCGCGCGATGCCGACGACGGCGTCGCGCTTGCCCAGATTGATCAGTTGGACGCCCATGGTGTCACGGCCCGTCTCCCTGACTTCATTGACTCGCGTACGAATCACACCACCGCCGAGCGTGATGGCGAGAATCTCGTCGGTCTCCTCGACCACCAGCGCACCGACGAGCGATCCGCGGTCCTCCACGATCTTGGCGGCCTTGATGCCGAGGCCGCCGCGGCCCTGGACGCGGTACTCGTCGACGGGGGTCCGCTTCGCGTACCCGCCGTCGGTAGCGGTGAAGACGAACGTACCGGGCCGGACGACATTCATCGAGAGGAGTTCGTCGCCCTCGCGGAAACTCATCCCCTTCACACCCGAGGTGGCACGGCCCATCGGGCGCAGCGCGTCGTCCGTCGCGGTGAACCGGATCGACTGGGCCTTCTTGCTGATGAGCAGCAGATCGTCCTCGGCCGACACCAGCTCGGCGCCGATCAGCTCGTCGTCGCCGCCCTCCGGCATCTCGCGGAGGTTGATCGCGATGACGCCGCCGGAGCGGGGCGAGTCGTAGTCCTTGAGCGCGGTCTTCTTCACCAGACCGCCCTTCGTCGCCAGGATCAGGTACGGCACGGCCTCGTAGTCGCGGATCGCCAGGATCTGGGCGATCTTCTCGTCCGGCTGGAAGGCCAGCAGGTTGGCGACGTGCTGGCCGCGCGCGTCCCGGCCGGCGTCCGGGAGCTCGTACGCCTTGGCGCGGTAGACCCGGCCCTTGTTCGTGAAGAACAGCAGCCAGTGGTGCGTGGTCGAGACGAAGAAGTGGTCGACGATGTCGTCTTCCCGCAGCTTCGTGCCGCGCACGCCCTTGCCGCCGCGCTTCTGCGAGCGGTAGTCGTCCGTCTTCGTGCGCTTCACATAGCCGCTGCGGGAGATCGTGACGACGATGTCCTCCTCGGCGATCAGGTCCTCGATGGACATGTCACCGTCGAAGGGCACCAGCTGGGAGCGCCGGTCGTCGCCGAACTTGTCGACGATCGCCGCCAGCTCCTCGCTGACGATGGCGCGCTGCTTGGCGGGCGAGGCCAGGATCTCGTTGTACTCGTTGATCTTCGCCTGGAGCTCGTCGTGCTCGGCGGTGATCTTCTGGTGCTCCAGCGCGGCCAGCCGGCGCAGCTGCATTTCCAGGATCGCGTTGGCCTGGAGCTCGTCGATCTCCAGCAGGCCCATCAGGCCCTCGCGCGCGATCTCCACCGTGTTGGAACGCCGGATGAGGGCGATGACCTCGTCGATGGCGTTCAGGGCCTTGAGGAGGCCGCGCAGGATGTGCGCCCGCTCCTCGGCCTTGCGCAGCCGGAACCGCGTACGCCGGACGATGACCTCGATCTGGTGCGTCACCCAGTGGCGGATGAACGCGTCGATGGAGAGCGTCCGCGGCACCCCGTCGACCAGGGCCAGCATGTTGGCGCCGAAGTTCGTCTGGAGGTCGGTGTGCTTGTACAGGTTGTTCAGGACGACCTTGGCGACCGCGTCCCGCTTGAGGACGACGACCAGGCGCTGCCCCGTACGCGAGGAGGTCTCGTCGCGGACGTCCGCGATGCCGCCGACCTTGCCGTCCTTGACCAGGTCGGCGATCTTCTGCGCGAGGTTGTCGGGGTTGGTCTGGAACGGCAGCTCCGTGACGACCAGGCACTGGCGGCCCTGGATCTCCTCGACCGCGACGACCGCGCGCATCGTGATGGAGCCGCGGCCGGTGCGGTACGCCTCCTCGATGCCCTTGCGGCCCACGACCAGCGCGCCGGTGGGGAAGTCGGGGCCCTTGATGCGCTCGATCAGCGCGTCCAGCAGCTCCTCGTGGGAGGCCTCGGGGTGCTCCAGGTACCACTGGGCGCCGGCCGCGACCTCGCGGAGGTTGTGCGGCGGGATGTTGGTCGCCATGCCGACCGCGATTCCGGCGGAGCCGTTGACCAGCAGGTTCGGGAAGCGCGCCGGCAGGACCGTCGGCTCCTGGTTGCGGCCGTCGTAGTTGTCCTGGAAGTCGACGGTCTCCTCGTCGATGTCCCGGACCATCTCCATGGACAGCGGCATCATCTTGCACTCGGTGTACCGCATGGCGGCGGCCGGGTCGTTGCCCGGGGAACCGAAGTTGCCGTTGGAGTCCACCAGCGGCATCCGCAGCGACCACGGCTGCGCGAGGCGCACGAGGGCGTCGTAGATGGAGGAGTCGCCGTGCGGGTGGTACGTACCCATGACGTCACCGACGACGCGGGCGCACTTGTAGAACCCCTTCTCGGGGCGGTAGCCGCCGTCGTACATCGCGTACAGCACCCGGCGGTGGACGGGCTTGAGGCCGTCCCGTACGTCGGGCAGCGCACGCGAGACGATGACGGACATCGCGTAGTCGAGGTAGGAGCGCTGCATCTCCGTCTCGAGCCCGACGGGCTCGACACGCATGCCCACACCGGGGACGGTCTCTACCTCGGACGTCACGGGTTCAGGTGTCACAGGGGTGTTCTCGTCGGCCATTGCTGGTCAAAGTCCTTTCGAGCTGCGGCGTCGCTGGTACGGCCGACTCAGATGTCGAGGAAGCGGACGTCCTTGGCGTTGCGCTGGATGAACGAGCGCCGTGCCTCGACGTCCTCACCCATGAGCACCGAGAACAGGTCGTCGGCCTGCGCCGCGTCGTCCAGCGTGACCTGGCCGAGGACCCGGTGGTCGACGTCCATGGTCGTGACGCGCAGCTCTTCGGCGTTCATCTCGCCGAGACCCTTGAAGCGCTGGATCGAGTCTTCCTTGATCCGCTTGCCGTTCTGCTTGCCGAGCGCCACGAGCGCGTCGCGCTCCCGGTCCGAGTACGCGTACTCGAAGTCGTCCCGGCCCCACTTGATCTTGTACAGCGGCGGGCGCGAGAGGTAGACGTGCCCCGCCTCCACCAGCGGCCGCATGAAGCGGAAGAGGAAGGTCAGCAGCAGAGTGTTGATGTGCTGACCGTCGACGTCGGCGTCCGCCATCAGAATGATCTTGTGATAGCGGAGCTTCTCGATGTCGAAGTCCTCGTGGACCCCGGTGCCGAACGCCGAGATCAGCGCCTGGACCTCGGTGTTCTGGAGGATCTTGTCGATCCGGGCCTTCTCGACGTTCAGGATCTTGCCGCGGATGGGCAGGATCGCCTGGTACATCGGGTTACGGCCGGACTTCGCCGAACCACCGGCGGAGTCACCCTCGACGATGAAGATCTCGCACTTGGTGGGGTCGTTCGACTGGCAGTCGCTGAGCTTGCCCGGCAGCGAGGCGCTCTCCAGGAGCCCCTTGCGCCGCGTCAGGTCGCGCGCCTTGCGGGCCGCCACACGGGCGGTCGAGGCGGCGATGCCCTTGCGGATGATGTCGGCGGCCTCGTTGGGATTCCGGTCGAACCAGTCCGTCAGCTGCTCGTGGACGACCTTCTGCACGAAGGTCTTGGCCTCCGTGTTGCCCAGCTTGGTCTTCGTCTGGCCCTCGAACTGCGGCTCGCCCAGCTTCACCGAGATGATCGCGGTGAGGCCCTCGCGGACGTCCTCGCCGGTGAGGTTGTCGTCCTTCTCGCGGAGCAGCTTCTTGTCACGCGCGTACCGGTTGACCAGCGAGGTCAGCGCCGCGCGGAAGCCCTCCTCGTGCGTACCGCCCTCGTGCGTGTGGATCGCGTTGGCGAAGGAGTAGACGCCTTCGGTGTACTGCGTGTTCCACTGCATGGCGATCTCGGCCGAGAGAAGACGGTCCTTGTCCTCGGCCTCGATGTCGATCACCGACTGGTGAATGACGTCGCCCTTGCGGGAGTTGAGGTACTTCACGAAATCGACGATGCCGTTTTCGTAGTGGTACGTGACCGAGCGGGCGGTCTCCTCCTCGGCGGGCTCGGCCGCGTCCGCGCTGTCCGCGCCCGCGGTCGCCTTCGCCGACTCGCGCTCGTCGGTGAGCTTGAGCGTGAGGCCCTTGTTGAGGAACGCCATCTCCTGGAAGCGGCGCGAGAGGGTCTCGAAGCTGTACTCGGTGGTCTCGAAGATGTCCCCGTCGGCCCAGAAGGTGACCGACGTACCGGTCTCCTCGGTGGCCTCGTGCTGGGCCAGCGGGGCGGTCGGGACACCGAGCTTGTAGTCCTGGGTCCAGCGGAAGCCGTCGGTCTTGACCTCGACGGCGACCCGGGTGGACAGGGCGTTGACGACGGAGACGCCGACGCCGTGCAGACCGCCGGAGACGGCGTAACCGCCGCCGCCGAACTTGCCGCCCGCGTGCAGGACGGTGAGCACGACCTCGACGGCCGGCTTGCCCTCGGACGGCACGATGCCGACCGGGATGCCACGGCCGTTGTCGATCACACGCACCCCGCCGTCGGGCAGGATCGTGACGTCGATGGTGTCCGCGTGGCCGGCCATCGCCTCGTCGACCGAGTTGTCGACGACCTCCTGCACCAGGTGGTGCAGGCCGCGCTCACCGGTCGAGCCGATGTACATGCCAGGTCGCTTGCGGACCGCGTCCAGCCCTTCCAGCACGGTGATCGCGCTGGCGTCGTACGAGGCGGCGGCCTCGCCCGGCGCACCGGCTGTGGACGGAATGTTCTCGTTGGGGTTGCCGGAATCGGCCACGAAGCGCCCTTTCTGGCACAGCACAGGCCGTTCTCCGGGCAGGCGGGAGCGGCTGCGTCGTTCGGCTTGTATCGACGACTCCCGCCTCAGCGGCGGGATTACTCACCAGTCTACCGGTAGCGCCGACATGATTGGGGGTTTGCCGGTACCTGAGTCCGGCTGTGCCGCCCTGAATGAGCGACTGACGACTCCCCATATTCAGGAAGGGGCTCCAAGAGGCCCTGACGGGCTTTGAGCGCTTCGGCCTGTCAACCTCCCGCTACGGTGAGGGACGCTCCGGCCGTACCGTCCGGTTTCCTGTGGCGCGAACCCTGACGAACCCGGCGCAAAGCTCGCCCAGTACACGACAATTTTACGCCGAACGTGCAGCTCAGCCGTGGGGGGTGGTGATCGGTACGGAGTCGGCGGAGAAACGGGAAACCCGACCGCGGGGCCCACGGCGGCCCACCGGCGTCCGGTGGCGGCCGGGAAACGTCCGGCGGCCGGCCGGAGCCTCAGCCGTAGGTGTCGCCCGGGCCCTTGCTGCCGGGCGCCCGCAACGGCCCGTACCGGCGCTCCGGACCGCCGGGACCGACCACTTTGATCAGCCGTACGGTGCCCTGGCCCAGATCCGCGTTCAGCCGGGCCACCAGCTGCGGAGCGAGCAGCCGCAGCTGCGTCGCCCACGCCGTCGAGTCGCAGCTCACGGTCAGCACCCGGGCGTCCGGATCGTCGTCGTACCGCAGCGGTACGCAGTGCTTCGCCAGATCGTCGCCGACGATCTGCGGCCACCGCCCCATCACCCCGCCGACCGCCGCGGGCGTCTCCCAGCCCCGCTCGGTGATCAGCCGGTTGATCGCGGAGCCCAGCGCCAGCGGATCCCGGCCGTCCGACCGGGCCCCCGAACGCAGCCCGCCGCCCCGCCGGGCCTGCTTCTTCTGCTGCGCCGCCGCGCCCCGCGCCCTGGCCTGCTCCTTCGCCGCCCGCAACGCGACCCGGGCGAGATCGACACCGGTCACCTCGGGCGGCTTCGCCGCCGCGGCGGACGCTCCGGAAGCGGCTTCGGAAGCGGCCGGATCCGGCAGGGCGTCTCCCGCACCCGCTCCCGTACGGCCCGGGCCGGAGGCTGCCGTACCGCTCGCGCGCGAGGCCGGTCCCCGTCGGCCCGCCGTGTTCTCGCCCCGGCCGGTCATACGCGCTCCACCTCGCCCGCCGTCACCGCGTACCGCGTCCCCGCCAGCACGCCCGGAACGTCCTCCGCCACCGCCGCCGTCACGAGCACCTGCTCACCCGGGGCCACCAGCTCCGCCAGCCGCTCCCGGCGGCGGGCGTCCAGCTCGGCGAAGACGTCGTCCAGGACCAGCACCGGCTCGTTGCCCTCGGAGCGCAGCAGCTCGTAACTGGCAAGACGCAGCGCCAGCGCGTAACTCCAGGACTCGCCGTGACTCGCGTACCCCTTCGCCGGCATCCCCCGCAGCCCGAGCAGCAGATCGTCACGGTGCGGACCGACCAGCGTCACACCCCGCTCGATCTCCTGCTTGCGGACCCCCACCAGTGCCGCGATCAACTGCTCGTACAGCTCGTCGCGGGTGCGCTCGGGACCCACGTCCTCGCCGACCGAGCTGCGGTACTCCAGCGCCACCGGCCCGCCGCCCGGCGCGACGTCCCCGTACGCCTTGTCGGCCAGCGGCTGGAGCGTGGCGATCAGGTCGAGCCGCTGCGCGAGCAGCTCGGCGCCCACCCGGGCCAGGTGCTGGTCCCAGACGTCGAGCGTGGACATGTCCATCGAGCGGCCGCCGTGCCGGCGGGCCATCGCCGCCGACTTCAGCAGGGTGTTGCGCTGCTTGAGCACCCGCTCGTAGTCGGAGCGGACCCCGGCCATCCGGGGCGACCGCGCGGTGATCAGCTCGTCCAGGAACCGCCGCCGCTCGCCCGGATCGCCCTTGACCAGCGCCAGATCCTCCGGCGCGAACAGCACCGTCCGTACGATGCCGAGCACATCACGCGGTCTGACCTGCGAGGACCGGTTGATCCGGGCCCGGTTGGCGCGGCCCGGGTTCAGCTCCAGCTCGATCAGCTGGGAGCGCTCGCCCTGGGTCACCGCCGCGCGGATCACCGCCCGCTCCGCGCCCATCCGCACCAGCGGGGCGTCCGAGGAGACCCGGTGGCTGCCGAGGGTGGCGAGATAGCCGACGGCCTCGACGAGATTGGTCTTGCCCTGCCCGTTGGGCCCCACGAACGCGGTGACGCCCGGGTCGAGAGGGACCTCGACCCGGGCGTACGAGCGGAAGTCGGCCAGCGAGAGATGGGTGACATGCATGTGCGCCGACCTCCCGGGCCTTTCCGTTCCGCTGTGCCGTGCTGGTGCCGCTCTTCTCGGTCGTGCGGCGGGACTACTTCTTGTTCTCCACCGCGTGCCCGCCGAACTGGTTGCGCAGCGCGGCGATCATCTTCATCTGCGGCGAGTCCTCCTGACGCGAGGCGAACCGCGCGAACAGCGACGCCGTGATCGCGGGCAGCGGCACCGCGTTGTCGATCGCGGCCTCCACCGTCCAGCGGCCCTCGCCCGAGTCGGCGGCGAAGCCCCGGAGCTTGTCCAGGTGCTCGTCGTCGTCGAGCGCGTTGACCGCGAGGTCGAGCAGCCAGGAACGGATGACCGTGCCCTCCTGCCAGGAGCGGAAGACCTCGCGCACATCGGTGACGGAGTCGACCTTCTCCAGCAGCTCCCAGCCCTCGGCGTAGGCCTGCATCATCGCGTACTCGATGCCGTTGTGGACCATCTTCGCGAAGTGGCCGGCGCCGACCTTGCCCGCGTGCACGGAGCCGAAGTCGCCCTCGGGCTTCAGCGCGTCGAAGATCGGCTGGACCTTCGCCACGTTCTCCTCGGTGCCGCCGTACATCAGGGCGTAGCCGTTCTCCAGGCCCCAGACGCCACCGGAGACGCCGCAGTCGACGAAGCCGATGTCCTTGATGCCCAGCTCGACGGCGTGCTTCTCGTCGTCGGTCCAGCGCGAGTTCCCGCCGTCGACCACGACGTCGCCGGGCGAGAGCAGCGCGGCCAGCTCGTCGATCGTGGACTGGGTCGCGGCACCGGCCGGGACCATGACCCAGACGACCCGCGGGCCCTTCAGCTTGCCCACAAGCTCTTCGAGACTGTGGACATCGGCGACATCCGGGTTGCGGTCGTAACCGATGACGGTGTGGCCTGCGCGGCGGATGCGCTCGCGCATGTTGCCGCCCATCTTGCCGAGGCCGACGAGACCGAGCTCCATCAGAGATTCCTTAAGCGTCGTGGCGATAAGCGTCGGGGCAGGTGCGCCCGGGACCGAGCCTACGCCCGGCGGTGGACAGCACGGCGGGCCCGCTCCGCGCCGAGCGGGCCCGCCGGAAACTGCCGCGGATACGTCCCCCGGCCGGCCGGGGGAACCGGGATCAGCCGGAGAGCCGCACCGGCATGATCAGGTACTTGTACGCGTCGTCCGCCTCGGCGTCCACGGCCGGGCGGCCGCTGAGCAGGGCGGGCTTGGTGGACGTGGTGAACGAGAGCTGGGCGACCGGGGAGTCGATCGCGCTCAGACCGTCCAGCAGGAACGTCGGGTTGAAGGCGATCGAGATGTCGTCGCCCTCCAGCACCGCGTCGACCCGCTCCACAGCCTGTGCGTCGTCGCTGGAACCGGCTTCCAGGATGAGGACGCCCTGCTCGAAGCTGAGGCGTACGGGGGTGTTGCGCTCGGCGACCAGGGCCACACGCTTGACGGCCTCGACGAAGGGGGCCGTCTCGATCACCGCGACGGAGTTGAACTCGGTCGGGAAGAGCGTGCGGTACTTCGGCAGGTCGCCCTCGAGAAGGCGGGTGGTCGTGCGGCGTCCGGCGCCCTCGAAACCGATCAGGCCCTCGCCGGCGCCGGAGCCGGAGAGCGCCAGGGTGACGGTGTCGCCGCTGGTGAGCGCCTTGGCGGTGTCCAGGAGCGTCTTGGCGGGCACCAGGGCGACCGCCGAGGCGTCCGCGTTCTCCGGCTTCCACAGGAACTCGCGGACCGCGAAGCGGTAGCGGTCGGTGGAGGCGAGCGTGACGGTGTCGCCCTCGATCTCGATCCGCACACCGGTGAGCACCGGCAGCGTGTCGTCGCGGCCGGCGGCGATGGCGACCTGCGCGGCGGCGGAGGCGAAGACCTCACCGGGGACGGTGCCCGTGGCGGTCGGCATCTGCGGCAGCGCGGGGTACTCCTCCACAGGCAGTGTGTGGAGGGTGAAGCGGGAGGAGCCGCAGACGACCGTGGCCCGCACACCGTCGGTGGAGATCTCCACCGGGCGGTTGGGCAGGGCGCGGCAGATGTCGGCGAGCAGCCGGCCGGAGACGAGCACCGTGCCGTCCTCGTCGATCTCGGCGTCGACGGAGACCCTGGCGGAGACCTCGTAGTCGAAGCTGGAGAAGCTGAGAGCCCCGTCCTCGGCCTTCAGCAGAAGGCCCGCGAGAACGGGCGCCGGCGGACGGGCCGGGAGGCTGCGGGCCACCCAGGCCACCGCCTCCGCGAGTACATCGCGCTCCACCCGGATCTTCACCGGAACCGCCTCCTGCTGTTGCTCGCTCGCCCTGCTGGCCTTCGTCGTCTGGACCGGAGCCCGCTGCCGAGACGGCGGAGGCTCCGGGGACCAGTCTGACGTACGGCACCGACAGCCGTTGCTGCTCGGGGTCAAGTCGGGCCAAGAGGTTCGCGGCGGTCGACGGTCGAGTTGTACACAGGCCCCACTTCGAAGCGGATTCCTGGCTAACTCTGGGTGGTAGTAGTAGTAGGCCTTGTGGATACCGTGGATAACGTCGTTTGCGCAGGTCAGCGACTGTTTTTTGTCCACCGGTCCTGTGGGTGGCGCCCGTGGACAACCGGGGCTTTCTGTGGACGGACGAAAGTTCTGCACACCCGATGCACAGGAGGGGGCCACTTCTCCCCAGGCCTGTCCCCAGCTTTACCCACGTTCCCCACAGCCCAACCCAGCACCTTGGTGTGACGCCTTTCACTCCGGGCGGTGAGAGCGTGTGTTGCGTTGCCGAACAGTGGACAGAGGTGTGGAGAAGCCGGGAGAAGCTGGGGACAACAGGGCTCAGCCTGTGGGCCGCCGGTGGACAACATCGACGGCCCCCTGTGGACGGAAAGTCTGTCCACAGGCTGTGGATCACGGTTGACCACAAATCCCCAACCACGTGACCTGGCCTGATGGAGTATCGGCAGCGAGCCCTGTGGACGCAATATGGACAACTTCCCGGTCCCCAGGCTGTGGACGGAAGATTTCTCGCACATCTGTGGAGAAGGGCCTCTGAGCAGCCCGTATTCGAACAGCACGGGTCCGACAGGGCGTTCGCCGAGGGTCTCGACGACGCCCTGGAGGACCCGTCGAGGGCTCCGGGAACCCGCTCACAGGGCCCGGGAACGCGAAAAAGCGCCCGCCGCGGACCGTGGAGGTCCGTGACAGGCGCCCGTGAGAATCGCTCCAGGAGAAGCCTGGGAAGCCGGCGTCAGCCGTTCTTGATGCGGTTGGTCAGTTCGGTGACCTGGTTGTAGATGGAGCGCCGCTCCGCCATCAGCGCCCGGATCTTCCGGTCCGCGTGCATCACCGTCGTATGGTCGCGGCCGCCGAACTGCGCACCGATCTTCGGCAGCGACAGGTCGGTCAGCTCGCGGCACAGATACATGGCGATCTGGCGCGCCGTCACCAGCACCCGGCTGCGCGAGGATCCGCAGAGGTCGTCCACGGTGAGGCCGAAGTAGTCCGCGGTCGCCGCCATGATGGCCGGCGCGGTGATCTCCGGGGCCGACTCCTCGCCGCCCGGGATCAGGTCCTTCAGCACGATCTCGGTCAGCCCGAGGTCCACCGGCTGCCGGTTCAGCGAGGCGAAGGCCGTCACCCGGATCAGAGCGCCCTCCAGCTCGCGGATGTTGCGCGAGATCCGCGAGGCGATGAACTCCAGGACCTCCGGCGGGGCGTTGAGCTGCTCCTGCACCGCCTTCTTGCGGAGGATCGCGATCCGGGTCTCCAGCTCGGGCGGCTGGACATCGGTGGTCAGGCCCCACTCGAAGCGGTTGCGCAGCCGGTCCTCCAGCGTCACCAGCTGCTTGGGCGGCCGGTCCGAGGAGAGCACGATCTGCTTGTTCGCGTTGTGCAACGTATTGAAGGTGTGGAAGAACTCCTCCTGCGTCGACTCCTTGCTCGCCAGGAACTGGATGTCGTCGACCAGCAGGATGTCCACGTCGCGGTAGCGCTTGCGGAAGGTGTCGCCCTTGCCGTCGCGGATCGAGTTGATGAACTCGTTGGTGAACTCCTCCGAGCTCACGTACCGCACCCGGGTGCCCGGGTAGAGGCTCCGCGCGTAGTGCCCGATGGCGTGCAGCAGATGGGTCTTGCCGAGCCCCGACTCCCCGTAGATGAAGAGGGGGTTGTACGCCTTCGCGGGCGCCTCGGCGACGGCGACGGCCGCGGCGTGCGCGAACCGGTTGGACGCCCCGATGACGAAGGTGTCGAAGAGGTACTTCGGGTTCAGCCGGGCGTGCGGTTCACCGGGGCCCGGCGCGGGGGCCGGCTGGGCGCCCATCGGGCCGGGGACCGAGCCGCCGGTCCGTCCGGGGCCGTGACCGCCCGGGCCGCTCTGACGGTGCTGCGGCTGCTGGTCCTGCCGGTCGGGACGCTGCTGCTCGTACCCCTGGTGCTCGGGCGGCTGCGAGCGGTAGTCGTGCTGCGGCTGCTGGGGACGCCCGGTGCCGTACGGCTCGCGCCACTGCTCGGCGGGCTGCTCCCGGTACGGCTCGCTCTCGCGGTACGACTCGTTCTCCCGCTCCCGGTACGACTCGGTCTCCCGGTACGACTCGCTGTCGCGGTACGGCTCGCCGGACGGCTGCTCGCGGTCCTGGTACCCGCCGTGGCGCGGATGCTGCCAGGAGAGATCCTCCTGGGTACGCGGCCAGGCGCCGGGCTCCGGGCGCTGCTGCTGGTAGTCGGGGTAGGCGGGCCGGGCCGTCGGCATGCCGTCGTCGGAGGGCCGGTGGCCGTATCCGTCGTACCCGTCGTTGCGCTGGGCGTCCTCACGCGGCTGCGACGGGTAGCGGTGGCCCTGCTGGCTCTGGTGCGACGGGTGCATCGGAGGCGCCGGCGGAGCGGGCTGCTCGCCCGCCGAGTCGTCGACGGTGATCGCGATCCGGATGGGGCGGCCGCACTCGCGGGTCAGCGTCTCGCTGAGGAGCGGCGCGAGCCGGCCCTCCAGGACGTGCTTGCCCCATTCATTGGGAACGGCCAGCAGTGCGGTGTCGGCGACGAGTGCCAGCGGCTGGCAGCGCTCGATCCACTGCTTGTCCTTCGGCTCGATGCCCTGCTGGCCCTCCCCGAGGAGTTGTTCCAGCACTCGCGGCCACACTGCGGCAAGATCGGCAGGTACGTCAGCCACAAGGCACGCTCTCTCGCATGTCCCACGAATGTGTGGTTCTCGGGACGGGATGGGTCGGGTCGGGTGAGGCCCGGCAGTCGGGAAGGAAAAGAACCGGAGTTCAGCCACGGTAGTCAGGCCGACCCGCGCGGTTCAAGTTGTTGTCCACAGGCTGTGCACAATGGGGGGTCACGCGGAGCCGGTTTGACCGGATGGCGTAGCCGCGCGTACCGTGACCAGGTCGAGTTGTCGATGGCTGCTGCCGCCTGCCTCCGATGGGCAAAGATCACGATCTGTGATTGTGAAGCGGTGCACTAAGGCGTTTACGCGAGTTCCTCGTGGGCGCACGGTGACAGCCAGGCGATGTCCCGCCAAGACACGAATCATTTCTGGAGCCCCCGAGTGAGCAAGCGCACCTTCCAGCCGAACAACCGCCGTCGCGCCAAGACCCACGGCTTCCGTCTGCGCATGCGTACCCGTGCCGGCCGTGCGATCCTCGCGAACCGCCGCGGCAAGGGCCGCAGCAGCCTGTCCGCCTGATCGCTTACAGGTCCATGACGTGCTGCCTACCGAGAATCGGCTGAGGCGGCGCGAGGACTTCGCGATCGCGGTACGACGAGGGCGCCGAGCCGGGCGTCCGCTACTCGTCGTCCATCTACGCAGCGGTGAAACGGACCCGCACGTGACGGGGGAGACTCTTCCCGCGCCACGTGCGGGTTTCGTCGTCAGCAAGGCCGTGGGGGGCGCCGTCGTGCGTACCGCGGTGAAGCGGAAGCTTCGTCACCTGGTCCGCGACCGGCTGGCTCAGCTGCCCCCCGGTAGCCTTGTTGTCGTACGGGCGCTGCCCGGTGCGGGCGACGCCGACCATGCACAGCTGGCCCGAGACCTGGACGCCGCTCTGCAGCGGCTGCTGGGAGGGGGCGCGCGATGAAGTACCCGCTGCTTGCTCTCATCAAGCTGTACCAGTGGACGATCAGTCCACTCCTCGGGCCTGTCTGCCGTTATTACCCGTCGTGTTCCCACTATGGATATACGTCGATCGACAGGCACGGAGCCATCAAGGGAACCGCGCTGACAGCCTGGCGCATCCTGCGGTGCAATCCGTGGTCACCCGGCGGTGTGGATCATGTTCCGCCACGCAAGCGTCCGCGGTGGCACGAGCTGCTGCGCAATGCCCTGCGCGGCGAAAAGGGCGGGGAGTCCGCCGCTGATGTGCCGTCCGGGGGGTCGGTCTCCGAACCTCCGAGCCCGGCCGCAGAGACCTCGCCCAATGCTCAAGGAGCCTGATTAGTGGACACGATTGCCAGTCTGTTCAGCTTTATCACCACGCCTGTCTCATGGGTCATCGTTCAGTTCCACAAGGTCTATGGGGCGCTCTTCGGTGACGACTCCGGCTGGGCCTGGGGTCTGTCGATCGTGTCCCTGGTGGTGCTGATCCGGATCTGCCTGATCCCGCTCTTCGTGAAGCAGATCAAGTCGACCCGCAACATGCAGGTGCTCCAGCCGAAGATGAAGGCGATCCAGGAGCGCTACAAGAACGACAAGCAGCGTCAGTCCGAAGAGATGATGAAGCTGTACAAGGAGACGGGCACCAACCCGCTCTCCTCGTGTCTTCCCATCCTGGCGCAGTCCCCGTTCTTCTTCGCCCTGTATCACGTGCTGTCTTCCATCGCCTCGGGCAAGAAGATCGGCGCGATCAACCAGGACCTGCTGGACAGCGCGCGTCAGGCGCACATCTTCGGCGCCCCGCTGGCCGCGAAGTTCACGGACAGCGTCGAGAAGGTCACCTCGCTCGACGCGTCCCTGACGGACGTCCGGATCGTCACCGCGATCATGATCGTGCTGATGTCGGCCTCGCAGTTCTTCACCCAGCGCCAGCTGATGACGAAGAACGTCGACCTGACGGTGAAGACCCCGTACATGCAGCAGCAGAAGATGCTGATGTACATCTTCCCGGTCATCTTCGCCGTGATGGGCATCAACTTCCCCGTCGGTGTCCTCGTCTACTGGCTGACCACCAACGTCTGGACCATGGGTCAGCAGATGTACGTGATCAACCAGAACCCGACTCCGGGCAGCAAGGCGCAGGACGCCTACCTCCAGCGACTCCTCAAGAGCGTGACCTCCCACGGCGAGGTGCGCGGCCGTACCCGGCGCAAGATGGTCAAGGGGATCGTCGCCAAGGGCAGCGACCGCAACGACATCGAGCGCAAGTTTGTCACCGGCCTCGGCAAGCTGGGTCTCGCGCCCCAGGAGGACGGCACGGTGGCGAAGAGCGAGACCGTCACCGCCGACGCCGAGGGCGGCCACGCGCACAAGCGTCAGCAGCCCAAGCGCCAGACCAAGGCGAAGCGCCAGACCGGTCACGCGACTGCGGGAGCCAAGGACGCGGAGTCCGAGGCAGCCGGTTCCAAGACCTCGCTCGAGAAGCAGGACGCACCGCAGGACGACAAGCCGAAGTCGGCGGGCAAGCCCGCCTCCGGCTCCTCACGCCAAGCCAAGTCCGGACAGCGCAAGGGCCCGCAGCGGCCCAAGCACCCGTCCAAGAAGTAAGAAGGAGTCCATCCGTGACGGAAGGCACCACTTCCACGGCCGCCGCTGAGGCCGGCAGCGACACCCTGACCCGCCTGGAGCAGGAGGGCGAGATCGCGGCCGACTACCTTGAGGGACTGCTCGACATCGCCGACCTCGACGGCGACATCGACATGGACGTCGAGGCGGACCGGGCCGCGGTGTCGATCATCAGCGAATCGGCGCGTGATCTCCAGAAGCTCGTGGGCCGCGACGGTGAGGTCCTGGAGGCGCTCCAGGAGCTGACGCGGCTGGCCGTCCACCGGGAGACCGGCGACCGCAGCCGTCTGATGCTGGACATCGGCGGGTTCCGGGCCAAGAAGCGCGCGGTCCTCGCGGAGCTGGGTGCCAAGGCCGCGAACGAGGTCAAGAGCACGGGCGAGCCGGTGAAGCTGGACCCGATGACGCCGTTCGAGCGCAAGGTCGTGCACGACGCGATCGCCGCGGCCGGTCTCCGGAGCGAGTCGGAGGGCGAGGAGCCGCAGCGCTTCGTCGTCGTTCTCCCGGCCTGACCGGATCCTTGTACTGTCGGCCCCGTCTGTTCGCAGGCGGGGCCGATCTTTGTCAGCCTGATAGTCAGCCACCCACAGTGCGCTAGTGCGGTATGGAAGGACGGTCCCCGTGACGGAGGCAGCAGAGCTCCCCCAGGCACCTGCGGAGGCGCAGGCGGTGTTCGGAGAGCTCTTCCCGGAGGCTGTCCGGTACGCGGAGCTTCTTGCGGATGCCGGGGTCAAACGAGGCCTGATCGGGCCGCGTGAGGTTCCCCGGCTGTGGGAGCGGCACCTGCTGAACTGCGCGGTGCTCTCCGAGGTCGTGCCGGAAGGCGTCACCGTCTGCGATGTGGGCTCGGGCGCGGGTCTGCCCGGGATCCCGCTGGCGCTGGTACGCCCCGATCTCAAGATCACCCTGCTGGAGCCGCTGCTGCGGCGGACGAACTTCCTCCAGGAGGTCGTCGACCTGCTCGGCCTGGACCATGTGACGGTCGTGCGCGGCCGGGCCGAGGAGGTTCTCGGGACGCTTCAGCCCGTCCAGGTGGTGACCGCCCGTGCGGTGGCGCCGCTGGACCGGCTGGCGGGCTGGGGCGTGCCCCTGCTGAAGCCGTACGGGGAGATGCTGGCGCTCAAGGGCGACACCGCCGAGGAGGAGCTCAACGGCGCCAGGGCCGCGCTCAGCAAGCTCGGTGTGCTGGAGACCGAGGTGCTCCATGTCGGCGAAGGCGTGGTCGATCCGCTCTCCACCGTGGTCCGTGTCGTGGTGGGTGAGAGCCCGGGCGGTGTGAGGTTCGCCGCAAAGAGGGCCAAGGCCGCTCGCACGGGGCGTACGCGCAGGCGTCGCTGAGGAGCGCCGCGAAACGGCGTCGCCGTCCGGTCGAGCGCTCCGGACGGTCGGCGTGCGGAGTGTCGTGGCCTGGTAGTTGCTCCGCAGGGGCATCGTGTTTCACGTGAAACGTCGCTCTCTGCTGCAGGGAATCATCGGCCGCGGTCGTGCGGCTGCCACGCCGCGCGACCGCAAGCCCGGACGGGTTGCCGAGTTGTCCACACGCACGGATTCATCCACAGAACAGCGGGCCTCGCTGGTTCACGACCCCGAAAGCATGGCAGGCTCTGTTCATTGCGAGCCTGAAGTCGAGGAGAGTGAATCCTTGCGGTCCGACGCCAACATCGCGGGACCGATGACCGACCCGGTCCCCGGTCCCCGAACCGAGTCCGTGGGTGAGGGTGTTTCACGTGAAACACCGCCGCCGATGGACGACACACCCATCGGCCGTGCCGCTCAGCTGGCGGTCGAGGCCCTCGGCCGCGCCGGCGAAGGGCTGCCCCGTCCTGACCGCACCCGCGTCATGGTGGTGGCCAACCAGAAGGGCGGGGTCGGCAAGACGACCACGACGGTCAACCTTGCCGCCTCCCTTGCCCTGCACGGTGCGCGCGTTCTGGTGGTCGACCTCGACCCGCAGGGCAACGCCTCCACGGCTCTGGGCATCGATCACCATGCCGATGTTCCCTCGATCTACGACGTCCTGGTGGAGAGCCGGCCGCTCTCCGAGGTGGTCCAGCCCGTACCGGACGTCGAGGGCCTCTTCTGTGCGCCCGCCACCATCGATCTCGCCGGTGCGGAGATCGAGCTGGTCTCGCTGGTGGCACGGGAGAGCCGCCTCCAGCGGGCCATCCAGGCGTACGAGCAGCCCCTGGACTACATCCTCATCGACTGCCCGCCCTCGCTCGGACTGCTGACAGTGAACGCGCTGGTGGCCGGGGCCGAGGTGCTGATCCCCATTCAGTGCGAGTACTACGCGCTGGAAGGCCTGGGGCAGCTCCTGCGCAACGTCGATCTGGTGCGGGGCCATCTGAACCCGGATCTGCATGTCTCGACGATCCTGTTGACGATGTACGACGGCCGGACGAGGCTCGCCTCCCAGGTCGCCGAGGAGGTCCGTACCCACTTCGGCAAGGAAGTGCTGCGGACGAGCATCCCGCGGTCGGTGCGCATCTCGGAGGCGCCGAGCTACGGGCAGACCGTGCTGACCTACGACCCGGGGTCCAGCGGTTCGCTCTCGTACCTCGAAGCCGCCCGGGAGATCGCCCTGAGGGGCGTCGGAGTGCACTACGAGGCTCAGCACGCCCACACGAGCAGTCAGAACAGCCAGCAGAACGTTTCGGAGGGCATTCAGTGAGTGAGCGTCGTAGAGGGCTGGGGCGTGGGCTCGGTGCGCTGATCCCCGCCGCTCCCCAGGAGAAGCAGGTGTCGGCGCCCGGAGGCGGTCCGGCCTCGTCCGGTGTGGGTCCGGTGCTGACGGCGGAGCGGGGGGTGGCCGCGGCGAAGGTGACCGCGCTGCCGTCCGTCCCGGTGGTGCCGGAGCCGGCGTCCGCCCCGGAGGACCGGTCCGAGCAGGAGGCCGGAACGTCCGGCGCGTACTTCGCCGAGCTGCCGATCGGGGAGATCACCCCGAACCCTCGTCAGCCTCGTGAGGTCTTCGACGAGGACGCGCTGGCCGAGCTGGTCGTCTCCATCAAGGAGGTCGGTCTTCTCCAGCCGGTCGTCGTCCGGAAGGTGGGCCCGGGCAACTATGAGCTCATCATGGGTGAGCGTCGGTGGAGGGCCTGCCGTGAAGCGGGCCTGGAGCGGATTCCCACCATCGTCCGCGCCACGGACGACGAGAAGCTGCTGCTGGACGCGCTGCTGGAGAACCTCCACCGGGCTCAGCTGAACCCGCTGGAGGAGGCTGCTGCGTACGACCAGCTGCTCAAGGACTTCAAGTGCACCCATGACCAGCTGGCCGACCGGATCGGCCGCTCCCGTCCGCAGGTGACGAACACGCTGAGGCTCCTGCGGCTCTCGCCGCCGGTGCAGCGCCGGGTCGCCGCGGGCGTTCTCTCGGCCGGCCACGCGCGTGCCCTGCTGTCCGTGGACGACTCCGAGGAGCAGGACCGGCTGGCCCACCGCATCGTGGCCGAGGGGCTTTCGGTGCGTGCGGTCGAGGAGATCGTGACGCTGATGGGCTCGCGCCCGGCGAGCTCTCCGAAGTCCAAGGGGCCGAGGGCCGGCGGCCGTCTGTCCCCCGCCCTGACGGACCTGGCGACGCGTCTGTCGGACCGCTTCGAGACCCGGGTGAAGGTCGACCTGGGGCAGAAGAAGGGGAAGATCGTCGTCGAGTTCGCCTCGATGGAGGATCTGGACCGGATCCTCGGCAGCCTCGCGCCGGGCGAGGGCCGGGTGCTGGAGCGTCGGCTCGCCGAGACGTCCGAGGAGGACGACGAGGGCTGAGCGGCGGGATCCGTGGAAGGGCGGGCCGTTGTTCCGGTGCTTACCGGAACACGGTCCGCCCTTTGCTCTCTCTCGGTGTCCGCATCACCTCTGGGTGGATACGATGCGTTCTGGGACGGCGCATCCACGGTGATCGACCTCAGAGGAGGGCGGAGGCCTTGCGAAGAGTGAGCCGCAGTCGGCTCGTCACGGTCGGTCTCGGCCTGGGCGCCGTCGGGGGTTTCGTCGGCAGTCTGTTCCAGGAGCGGAGCGCGCTGGCAGCCGCACGTGGTGCGGCGGGCGAAGGAAGTGAGGGATCGCCGTCATGGGGCGTCGGCTCGTACCACTCACCCTGGACAACCTTCCGGATCTCCCCGAGCGCTGCCGCTCGTGTGTCTTCTGGGAGCTTGACCCGGTCAGTGGGGAAGCCGCGGTAAAGGCGGGCAAGCCGGAGCTGGAGAAGGAAGCCTGGATCTCCGCGGTTCTCCTGGAGTGGGGCTCCTGCGGCCGGGTGGTCTATGTGGACGACGTTCCGGTCGGCTTCGTGCTCTACGCCCCGCCCGCGTACGTCCCCCGCTCGACGGCTTTTCCGACCAGTCCGGTCTCGCCCGATGCCGTCCAGCTCATCACCGGGCTGATCGTTCCCGAGTACCAGGGTCAGGGGCTGGGCCGTGTCATGGTGCAGACCGTGGCCAAGGACGTGCTGCGCAGGGGCTTCAAGGCGATCGAGGCGTTCGGAGACGCGCGCGCCGAGCAGGCGACCTGCGTACTTCCCGCGGATCATCTGCTGGCTGTCGGCTTCAAGACCGTGCGCCCGCATCCCGTGTACCCGCGGTTGAGGCTGAATCTGCGGACGACGCTCTCCTGGAAGGAAGACGTGGAGATGGCGCTCGACCGGCTTCTGGGGGCGGTTCAGAAGGAACCGGTGTTGCGGCCGCTGTGAGGCCGGGCCGCTGTCGGTCGTGATACGAAACAGGCCCACCCCTCGAGGGGTGGGCCTGTTTCACGTGAAACATTGCGCCGGGGCGCTGTTGCGCGGTCAGGCGCTGATGAAGCCTTCGAGGTCGCGGAGGATCGCGGCCTTCGGCTTGGCACCGACGATGGTCTTGGCGACCTCGCCGCCCTGGTAGACGTTCAGGGTCGGGATGGACATCACGCCGTACTTGGCGGCGGTGGCCGGGTTCTCGTCGATGTTGAGCTTGACGATCTCGATCTGGTCGCCGTGCTCGGCCGCGATGGCCTCCAGCGAGGGGGCGATCTGGCGGCACGGGCCGCACCAGGCTGCCCAGAAGTCCACCAGAACGGGCTTGTCGCTCTTGAGGACGACGTCGTCGAAGTTGTCGTCCGTAACGTGCTTCAGGTCGCCGGCCACGGCGGCCTCCTTAGTCTTCTCGGGGTGGTGGGGTGTGGTGAGGAGGTTCAGACGGCCGGGGTCTTCTCCGGCTCGGCGGCCTCGGCGTCGGACAGGGCCGCGAGGAAGCGCTCGGCGTCCAGTGCGGCGGAGCAGCCGGTGCCCGCTGCCGTGATGGCCTGACGGTAGGTGTGGTCGACCACGTCTCCGGCGCCGAACACGCCGGCCAGGTTGGTGCGCGTCGAGGGCGCCTCGACCTTCAGGTAGCCCTCGTCGTCGAGCTCCAGCTGGCCCTTGAAGAGCTCGGTGCGCGGGTCGTGGCCGACGGCGATGAACAGCCCGGTCACGGGCAGCTCGGACGTCTCGCCGGTCTTGGTGTTGCGCAGGGTCAGACCGGAGAGCTTCTGGTCGCCCTTGACCTCGGCGACCTCGCTGTCCCAGGCGAACTTGATCTTCGGGTCGGCGAAGGCGCGGTCCTGCATGGCCTTGGAGGCACGCAGGGTGTCACGGCGGTGAACGATGGTGACCGACTTGGCGAAGCGGGAGAGGAAGGTCGCCTCCTCCATCGCGGTGTCGCCGCCGCCGATCACGGCGATGTCGTGGTCCTTGAAGAAGAAGCCGTCGCAGGTGGCGCACCAGGAGACGCCGCGTCCGGAGAGGGCGTCCTCGTTGGGCAGTCCGAGCTTGCGGTGCTGGGAGCCGGTCGTGACGATGACCGACTTGGCGCGGTGGACGGTGCCCGCGGTGTCGGTGACGGTCTTGATGTCACCGGTGAGGTCGACCGCGATCACGTCGTCGGGGATCAGCTCGGCGCCGAAGCGCTCGGCCTGGGCCCGCATGTTGTCCATGAGCTCGGGGCCCATGATGCCGTCCTGGAAGCCGGGGAAGTTCTCCACGTCGGTGGTGTTCATCAGCGCACCGCCGGCCGTGACGGCGCCCTCGAAGACCAACGGGTTCAGCGAGGCGCGGGCGGTGTACAGCGCGGCGGTGTACCCGGCCGGTCCGGAGCCGATGATGATCACATTACGGACGTCGCTCACGGGTTTCTTCCTCGTTTCTGCAGACTGCCTAACTGCCTACGGGGGTCGGTCAACGACTCTCACCCCACCCAACGGATCCTACGGCTGATGCATTCCCGAACGTGCCGCGGCGGCCGCGTACGGCCTTCAGGGGCGTTGGTAGGCGCGGGTGAGCAGCAGCTGCCCGGTGGACTCCGGGGCGGCGTCCACGCAGGCAGCGGCCACGAGGTAGGCCTGTACGCGCGAGGGGTCGCTCGTGTGCGGGAGGACGACGAGATAGGTGTCCGCCCCCTTGTACGTCCCCTCGTCGAGGGCGAGGGCCGGTGTGGTGCGGCCGGTGGCCTGCTGCACACACGGGGGAACTGCGACGGTGGGGGCCTTGAAGGGGCCCCTGGAGGCCTCGGCGTCGGGGGTGAGGGCCTCGCTCGTCGACTTGGTGTCCGAGCCCGGCGGCACCTTCTTCACACCGGGGCTTTCCGTGCTCGTCTCATCGCCGAGGAGGTCCTGCACCTGGGCTTCGAGCGTGCCGTCGTCGTAGGTGCGTGCGCCACTGTCCGCGGCACTGACTCCGCTGTCGGCCGAGGTCTTCGCGGCATCGCCGGAAGGAGCGACGGACTGGAGGAGGAAGACGCTCATCCCGATGACCGCCGCGCCGAACGCGGTGCCGAGGACCACGGCGCGCCGACGACGGCGGGCAGGACGGCGGCCCGGTCCGGTGGCAGCGGAGGACCGGCCCGCGGGACGGTCCGGCGCGGTGCCGCCCGTGCCCACGGAAGCGGGCCCGGGTGTCGCGGTGCCGCTTGCGGTGTCTTCGGTGGTCGTTGTTTCACGTGAAACAACGACCGGCTCGTCCACGGGAGCGGTGGAGCGTGCCTCCGCCGCGAGCGCCGCGTCGATGCGGGCGGCGATGTCGTCGGGCATCGGCTCGGGTACGGGCATCGTTCCGAGCAGCCCGCGGATCTCCTCCAAGGAGTCCCGCACTTCGGAGCAGAGGTCGCAGCCCGCGACGTGCTGCTGGACTTCCGCCGTTCGGGAAGGGGAGAGCAGCCCTTCGGTGAGATCGGAGATCTCGGAGACCTCCGGGTGCTGAGCCGTGTCGGCCGTGGATGTCACGGGCGCCCACCTCCTCCCTTCGTAGCGGCAGGATCGCTTGCTCCTGCGTCTCTGGGGCCTGACGCAGATGGGACGGATGCTCCGGGCGTCCGGTTCCTTCCGGTGGCGTCCTTGTCCCTGTCGGGGTCCTGACCTCCGCTTCCCACGCGCAGATGGCGGACCAGGGGGGCCAGTCTCGCCCGGCCCCGGGCGCATCTGCTCTTCACGGTGCCGGTCGGTACCTCCAGGATGCTGGCCGCTTCCGCGACGGGGTAGCCCTGCATGTCGACGAGGACGAGGGCTGCCCGCTGCTCGGCGGGCAGCGTGGCCAGCGCTTCCTGGAGCTGGCGGTGGAGGTCCTGCCGCACTGCGGGGGCCTCGGCCGATTCGTGGGGTTCCAGGAGCTGGTCGAGGCGCTCGGCGTCGTCCACCGGGGATGTCTTGCGGGAGGCGGCCTTGCGGACCCGGTCGAGGCAGGCGTTGACGGTGATCCGGTGCAGCCAGGTGGTGACGGCGGACTGGCCGCGGAAGGTGTGGGCGGCGCGGAAGGCGGAGATCAGGGCGTCCTGCACGGCGTCGGCCGCTTCCTCCCTGTCCCCCAGGGTGCGCAGCGCCACGGCCCAGAGCCGGTCGCGGTGGCGGCGTACGAGTTCACCGAAGGCATCGGGGTCGCCCGCCACATGCCGGGCGAGCAGCTCCGAGTCGCTCGGCGCCTCGGGTGGAACGGAATCCACCGTGCTCCCCTTCCGAACCGGATCCGATGTCATGGACGAACCGCGCCCGGTGAAGCGGTGCGACGGGGAGAAGCCTGCCGTCACGGGTGTGACGGCCGCAACCCTCGGCGTCGCGGTCGCTCGGTGGGCGAACGGTCCGCCCCACAGTATCGGGGCGGTGGATCAGCCGAGGACGGAGATCTCGCTGATGCCGCCCCGGTAGCCGCCCGTTCCGTCCGACGGGAGCTCCGTGACGTGGATCAGGACGTAGCGGGTGCGGACGGGCTTGTCGAGCTTCTCCTCCAGCTTCGAACCCGCGACCGTCCGCTTGACGATCGGCTGGTCGAAGTCGGCTGTCGTGGACGGGGACGAGGCGTCCGGCGACGCGGCGAGCACGGTCGTCGTCTGCCCCTTCCGGTACATGGAGACGTCGACGCCGGAGACGTCGCGCACCTTGCCGAGGTCGACGATGATTCCGCTGCCCTGCTTGCGCTGGGGGAGGTTGCCGAAGTTGGCGAAGGTCTCGTACCGCGGGGTGACCCAGGCGGTGCCGGTATCGCCGTCGATGGTGTTCGGCACATCCCGCTGCTTGATGCCGGAGCCGTCGGGCATGAACTCCGTGGCCCCCGCGATGTCCAGGGGCTCGGCGGACGGCGCGGGCTTGTCGTCCTTGTTCTTGTCGTCCTCGTTCGGCTCGGAGACGCCGGTGTCGTCGGAGCCCTTGGTCCGGTCGAGCAGCGCCTCCGCGAGCTGCCAGCTGCCGAGGCCCAGCGCGGCGATGAGGAGCGCCGAGACGGTCCACTTGAGCACGCGGCCGGCGCGGCTCTGCAGGGGGGCCGGAGGGGCCGGCATGACGGGCTGGGTGACCGCGGACGGGTGGGAGGACGGGCGCCCGTAGGTGCCCTGCTGATAGGTCGTGCGCTGGTAGGCCGGAGGCGCGGTGAACGTGGGCTCCGGAGGAAGGATGCGCGGCATGGCCGCGACGGCCTTGGCCAGCTCGTCCGGGGTGGTGCAGGGCGGTTCCTGCCGGGAGGCGGTGGCGCCGTCGTTGGCGAGCGCCCGCATGGCGAGCTCGGAGAGGCCGCGGTGGACGCCGGCCCGGACCTGGTCCGGGGCGATGAGTCCCATGCTCTTGGGCAGCCCGGAGAGCCCGTGGGCGTCGCTCCCGTACGGCCAGCGGTGGGTCAGCGCGGCGTACAGCAGGGCGCCGATGGCCTCGGTGTCCGTGCGGAGGGGGCGTTCGGCGGTGATGCCGCGCAGGGCGGCGTTCACGGCGAGGCCGCGGATGCGGTACTGCCCGGTGGAGCTGCGCAGGACCGCGCCGGGGGTGAGACGCAGATGGGACAGGCCTTCGCGGTGGGCGGCGGCCATCGCCTGGGAGAGCTGGCTGACGAGCTGGTAGGCGTCGTGGGCCTCCATCGGCCCGGCGGCCAGCAGAGCGGTGAGCTCGGTGGCGTCCGGCAGCCATTCGTGGACCACGTAGACGAGGTCGTTCTCCTCGACGGCGTCCAGGACCTGGACGAAGCGGGGGTCGCCGAGCAGCGCCGAGGAGCGGGCGGCGGCCAGCACCGAGCGGGCCCGCGGGTGGTCGGCGGGCAGCAGATGGACGCCCACCGCCCGGCGGAGCTTCTCGTCGACCGCGCGCCAGCTGCTGAAGCCGTCCAGACGGGTGACGCACTCCTCCAGGCGGTAGCGCCCGGCGAGTTTGTGACCGCTGTGCAGGTCGGGCGATGCCGGAACGGCCTCGGAACGCTCCCGCCCACCGCCCGTGTTCTCGGTGTCCTTGGAGCTCGCGCCCTCGGTGTCCTCGGCTTGCGCCGTCCCGTCGGTCGTGGCCTCGTCCGCCTTGGCGGTCAGCGGCTCGTCGCCGCTGTTGTCGGCCACGTCGACGGAGGCCGTGCTACGTTCCGCCACCGTCGTTCCTGCCTCCCCATCCGTTGCGCGATGCCAGCCAGCTCTGCACAGTCACGCCAATTGTGCCCACACTCCAGCGCTATGCACGACACGCGGAGTGCGGAGATGGTTGTGCGGGCGGGCGCTCATTCAGCGTCCGAGCCGTCCACGGACCATGCCGACCAGGCCGTTGACCTCTTCGATGCGCATCTTCTTCGCCGCGACGAAGAAGATGCCCAGGAGGAGGACGCCGCCGCAGATCAGTGCGGCCAGCGAGCCGAGAGCGCCGGTGCCGACGAATTCCAGGATCCCGAATCCGACGGCGCCGCCGACCAGGGCCGCGGGCACCGCGGCCATGCAGAGGCGGGCGTAGGTCCGGACGATGTGCGCGCCGTCCAGGTCGCCGCCCAGCCGCTTGCTCAGCCGGCGCCAGGCGACGCCGACTCCGACCGCGTAGGCCAGACCGTAGGAGAAGGCCATGCCGACGACGGCCCAGCGGGCGGGCAGGACGACGTAACAGAGCGCGGAGGCGGCGGCGTTGACGGCCGCCACGATGACGGTGTTGTAGAAGGGGGTCCGGGTGTCCTCGTAGGCGTAGAACCCGCGCAGCACGACGTACTGCACGGAGTACGGGATCAGACCGAGGGCGAAGGCCATGAGGATGAAGCCCATGGACCGGGCCGCCTCGGCGCCGCTGGAGGCGTACAGCAGGGTGCACATCGGCAGGCCGAGGGCGAGGAAGGTGAAGGCCACCGGCACGATGGCGACGGCCGAGTTGCGCAGCCCCTGGGAGATGTCGTCGCGGACCGCACCGGGGTCGTTGTCGTGGGCGGCGCGGGAGATGCGGGGCAGCAGCGCGGCCATGACGGAGACGGTGATGATGGCCTGCGGCATGCCCCAGATCAGCTGGGCGTTGGAGTAGGCGAGGAACCCGGTGCCGTCCTTGCCGGAGAGCTTGCCCGCCGCGGTGGCGAGCTGGGTCACGACCAGGACGCCCGCCTGGTTGGCCAGGACGAACAGCACGGTCCACTTGGCCAGCTTGACGGTCTTGCCGAGCCCGTGGCCCTTCCAGTCGAACCGGGGGCGGAAGCGGAAGCCCGTCTCGCGGAGGTACGGGATCATCGCCAGCGACTGGACGACGAGGCCGAGCAGGGTGCCGATGCCGAGCAGCCGGATGCCCTCCGGCGGGATGGTGTCGACGCCCATCCGCGATTCGGCGGAGGTGCCGTAGACCCAGATGAACAGACCGAACGTGATGATCATGACGATGTTGTTCAGGACCGGGGTCCACATCATCGCGCCGAAC
>MUNB01000579.1:3138-3522 GCA_002154345.1 Streptomyces griseus | reverse complement strand
GGCCGGGCCGCCGCGCTCCGGCGCACCTGGCGCAAGGCCTCCCCGTACGCCTACATCGCCCCGTTCTTCACGCTCTTCCTCGCCTTCGGCCTCTTCCCGCTCCTCTACACCGCGTTCGTCTCGCTCTACCGCGTCGAGCTCCAGACCAGCGGCGAGATGGAGTGGCGGGGCATCGCCAACTACACGGCGCTGTTCACCGACGAGTACTTCTGGACCTCGCTGCGCAACACGTTCACCATCGGCGTGCTGTCCACGGTCCCGCAGCTGGCGATGGCGCTGGGCCTGGCGCACCTGCTCAACTACAAGCTGCGCGGCCGGACCTTCATCCGCACCGCGATCCTGCTCCCGTACGCGACCTCCGTGGCCGCCGCGACGCTCGTCTTC
>MUNB01000579.1:0-3100 GCA_002154345.1 Streptomyces griseus | reverse complement strand
TACAACGCGCTGATCTACCTGGCGGGCATGCAGTCCATCCCGCACGAGCTGTACGAGGCGGCGGAGATGGACGGGGCGTCGCGCTGGCGGCAGTTCCTCCACGTGACGCTGCCCGGTCTGCGCCCCACGATCGTCTTCACCGTCATCATCTCGACGATCGGCGCGACCCAGCTCTTCGGTGAGCCGCTGCTGTTCGAGGGGTCGATCTCCGGCGGTATCTCGCACCAGTACCAGACCCTCGGCCTGTACATGTACGAGCAGGGCTGGGGCTTCTTCCACCTGGGCCGGGCCGCGGCCATCGCCTGGGTGATGTTCGTCCTGATCGTGGTGCTCGTCGGGGTCAACGCCCTGCTCGTGCGCCGCCGCGCACGCAAGGAGGCCGGCCGATGACCGCGCTCGCCGCACCGCCGACCGCGCCCGAGAAGGGCGATCCGCCGCAGAGCCCGCCGGCCGGCCGGCGCATCGGCAAGGGAGGCGCGGGCCGCACGATGAAGGGCGGCTGGCTCTCCTACCTGATCCTCGGCTTCGCCCTCCTCATCTCGGCGTTCCCGTTCTACTGGACGATCGTCACGGCCAGCCGGTCCAACGCCGACATGGCGAAGGTCCCGCCGAGCCTGCTGCCCGGACCGAACCTGATCAAGAACTTCGAGCAGGTCCTCGAAGAGGCGGACATCGGCAAGGCGCTGCTGAACTCGCTGATCGTGTCGGGTTCGATCACGATCGGCACGGTGCTGTGCTGCACGCTGGCGGGATTCGCCTTCGCCAAGCTGAAGTTCAAGGGCCGCAACGCCCTGCTGACGCTGACGATCGGGACGATGATGATCCCGCCGCAGCTCGGTGTGATCCCGCTGTTCATGCTGATCGCCGAACTCCAGTGGGTGAACCAGCTCCAGGCGGTCATCCTGCCGGGCCTGGTCTCCGCCTTCGGTGTCTTCTTCATGCGCCAGTACCTGGTGCAGTCGCTGCCGGACGAGCTGATCGAGGCGGCCCGGGTGGACGGCGCGTCCACGGCCCGCATCTTCTGGTCGATCGTGGTCCCGATCGCGCGGCCGGGGATGGCGGTGCTCGGAATGCTGACGTTCATGACGGCGTGGAACGACTTCTTCTGGCCGATCATCGCGCTGTCCTCGCAGGAGCCGACCGTGCAGGTCGCGCTGCGTCAGCTCGGCGGCGGCTACGTCAACGACCAGTCGGTGATCATGGCCGGCACGCTGCTCGGCACGCTGCCCGTACTGCTGGTCTTCGGCCTGCTCGGCCGGCAGATCGTCGGCGGCATCATGCAGGGCGCGGTCAAGGGCTGATCCGCGCTCCCCCCATCTGCTCGCCCCCTCACTTCCTGGAGTGTCAGTCTCATGACCGCTGTCGATGCCCGCCCGGCGACCTCCACAGGCGCCCTCCCCGAGTCCGGTACGGTGCTCCGCTTCCCGACCGGTTTCCGGTGGGGCACGGCCACCGCCGCCTACCAGATCGAGGGCGGGGCCGCCGAGGACGGCCGTACGCCGTCGATCTGGGACACCTTCAGCCGGACGCCCGGCAAGGTGCGCAACGGCGACACCGGTGACATCGCCGCCGACCATCTGCACCGGATGCCGGACGACGTACGCCTGATGAAGGAACTCGGCGTCACCGACTACCGGTTCTCGGTCTCCTGGCCCCGGGTCCAGCCGACCGGCCGGGGCCCGGCGGTGGAGCGCGGCCTGGACTTCTACCGCCGGCTGGTCGACGAGCTGCTGGAGGCCGGCATCAGACCGGTGGCGACGCTCTACCACTGGGACCTGCCGCAGGAGCTGGAGGACGCGGGCGGCTGGCCGGAGCGGGACACGGCGCACCGGTTCGCGGAGTACGCGGGCCTGGTGGCGGGCGCGCTGGGCGACCGGGTGCCGACCTGGACCACGCTCAACGAGCCCTGGTGCGCGGCGTTCCTCGGGTACGGGAACGGGGTCCACGCCCCCGGCCGGACCAGCGACCTCGCGGCCCTGCGCGCCGCCCACCACCTGAACCTGGCGCACGGCGCGGGCGCGCGGGTCCTGCGCGACCGCCTCCCGGAGACGGCGGAGATCTCGCTCACCCTGAACCTGCACGCCCTGCGCCCGCTGACCGACACGGAGGCGGACCGGGACGCGGTGCGCCGGATCGACGCGGTGGCGAACCGGATCTTCCTGGACCCGGTCTTCCACGGCCGGCTGCCGCAGGACCTGGTCGAGGACACGGCGGCGGTGACGGACTGGTCGTTCGTGAGGGACGGCGACCTGGAGGTCACGTCGACCCCGATCGACTCGCTGGGCATCAACTACTACTCCCCCAGCGTGGTTTCGGCGGGCACGTCGGAGTCGCCCTCGCCGTGGGCGGGCGCGGAGAAGCATGTGGCGTTCACGCCGGCGGCGGGCCCGCGCACGGCGATGGACTGGCCGGTGGACGCGAACGGCCTGTACGAACTGCTGACCCGCCTGCGCGACGAACTCCCGTCCGTGCCGGTGCTGGTGACGGAGAACGGCGCGGCGTACGACGACTACGCCGACCCGGAGGGCGAGGTCCACGACCCGGAGCGGGTGGCGTACCTGGAGTCCCATCTGGCGGCCGTGCACCGGGCGATCGCGGACGGGGTGGACGTACGCGGGTACTTCCTGTGGTCGCTGCTGGACAACTTCGAGTGGGCGTACGGCTACAGCAAGCGGTTCGGCATCGTGCACGTGGACTTCGCGTCGCAGCGGCGTACGGCGAAGGACAGCGCGCGGTGGTACGCGGAACTGATCGCGCGGGGCGGGCTGTTGGAGGGATGAGGGGCGGAGCCGCCTGAGGGGCTGAGCTTCGCGATGTGGTCCAGGGCTCCGGGGTGCAGCACGCCCCGGGGCCCTTCGGCGTGCCGTACCGCGACGACGGGGCGGTACCCACCGCCCAACGCGGCCCGGGCCCGACACCCGATGCCCGTCTCAGTGCGCGGGCAGGAGAAGGCGGAAGGTGCATCCGGCCCCGGGGCGGGTGTCGAGTTCGATGCGGCCCCGGTGGGCTTCGGCGATGGCGGAGGCGATCGCGAGGCCCAGGCCGCTGCCGGGTTCATCGGCGTCCGCGGGGGCGGCCCGGTAGAAGCGGTCGAAGACGT
>MUNB01000578.1:283-781 GCA_002154345.1 Streptomyces griseus | reverse complement strand
CGGCCGCCGCCACCGACTCGGGGACCTCGCGCCACCAGCGGATCTCGTCGCTGGGCACGGAGAGGGAGACCAGGACGTCGCGGGCGGAGGGGTCGGCGCTGCGGCCCAGGGCGAGCAGGGCCTCCTCGATCAGCTCCCCGCTGTCGGGGAAGGCCGCGCTCTCGGGCACCAGCAGGCTCGTCGCCCCGGCGGCGGACCCGGGCGGGGTCCACCGGCCGTAGCGGCCCGGCGCTCCCCCGCGCCGCTGCCAGCCGTGCCGGCGCAGGAGCGCCCCGAGGACGGCGGGTTCGGGCAGCTCCGCCCCGGAGACCGGCGGCGGGCCGGTGCGGGCGGTGGGGTGCGAGCGGGCGGCGGGCAGTCCCGCCCCGCTCGTGGACTCGTCCATCGACCGGTGCATCAGGGTCTCCCTCCGGCCCCGACCCGGGCCATGATGTCGCAGAGTGCGCGGTCGTCGAAGATCCGCGAGGTCGGGATGCGCACAGTGGTCCGGTGCCGGCC
>MUNB01000578.1:0-257 GCA_002154345.1 Streptomyces griseus | reverse complement strand
CTGGCTGCGCGGCACGAGCATCACGACCAGGATCTTGTGCACCGACACCGGGGAGCGGGCGAGCTTGACGAGGTGGGCGTTGTCGAGCGTGAAGGAGAACGCCCCGCCCGCCGGGTGCGGCGGTATCTGGTAGGTGCACTTGAGCTGCACCTTGATGGTCACTTCGTCGTCGACGGTGTGGGCCGGGGCGCCGTGGCTGACGTGCCAGTCGATGCCGTTGTCGGGGAAGGGCTGGGACAGCGAGCATCCGGCCGCCG
>MUNB01000577.1 GCA_002154345.1 Streptomyces griseus | reverse complement strand
GCCGGGGCCGTGTGTGCGGGCATGCCGGACATCGCCCCGGCGGTCGGACGCGGCGCGGAGCGGTGCTGGGTTGGACGGTGCTGGGCTGGACTGGGCTGGGCTGGGCGGCTGAGCGTCCCGTCGGGCGCCGGTGGACGGGCGGGCCGGGGACGCGACGGGGTCACATGTCGGCGAGCAGTTTCCGTACCTCCGTCACCAGGACGGTCAGCGCCCGGCGTTCGGGCTCGGTCGTCTCGGGGTGCCAGAGGTCGATGAGGAGACAGGTCCGGGGGCGGTCACCGCGGTTCTCCGCGTGGTGCTCGAAGGAATAGTCGAAGAGCAGGCAGCGGCCCTCCTCCCAGGTGCGCGTCTCACCGGCGACGGTGATGTCGCAGCCGTCCGGGATGTCGACGGCGAGGTGGAGGTTGATGCTGAAGTTCCACAGGTCGCTGTGCGGGGCGATGCGGGAGCCCGGCAGCAGGGTGGAGAAGTGGCTTTCCAGGAGCGGGCAGATGAGACCGTCGGCGACGGCGGCATCTCGGATGACACGGAAGGCGGTGGGGGCCAACTCGGCCGACTCCGGGTTGAGTTCGCCGTCCTGGTAGAGGTAGAGGGACTGCCAGTCGTCCTGACGGGTGAGGTAGTGCTCGTAGTCGGAGAACGCGGTGCGCCGGGTGCGCCAGGCCCGCTCGTGCTCGGACCGGATCGCGCCGTGCGCGTTCTCCAGCGCGTCCACGAGCGTGGCGATGGCCGGATCACCGCGCGGATCGTGCCAGGGCCGCTGGGATATCCCCGGCAGAATCCACTTGGCGCCCGCTTGAAGGGGATGTCTCGGAATTCCTCCCGGTGCCATCATCTCCTCCACCCGAGCCAGCGCATCGGGGCCGAACTCCTCACGTATCGCGGCGAACCGTTCGTCCGTCGACTGCATGATCCCTTCCTTCCCACCCGTGCCGCGAAGG
>MUNB01000576.1 GCA_002154345.1 Streptomyces griseus | reverse complement strand
ACCCCGGATGGCCGCCGCACCGGTGAGCGGGCAGGCGGGCCCCTGGGCCACGGGGAGGGGACGGCCACGGGGGCGGACGACGCCGGAAGCACCACGGCCGCCGTGTGCGTCGAGCCGCCGTGGCAGGAGGTCCCGAGTCCGCGGTCCGCCGCGGTGGCCGTGACGACCGGCTCGAAGGCCGCGTTGGGCGTCGGGGTGAACGCACGGACGGCGCCCGCGCCGGCCGGGCCCGCCGCGACCGGCACGGCGGCGGACGAGGTGGTGACCGAGCAGCAGAAGAGCATGGCGAGCAGGAAGAACACCCAGCCCAGGGCCAGAGGCGCACGGGAGCGGTACCGCTGCCGGTCGGTCCGCGTGCTCACCCTGGTCATCGCCCGTCATCGTAGTGGGTGTATGAAGATTCAAAGAATATGGGTCCCGTGGTCCGCGGGATAGTGTGCCCGAGTGACCACGCAATCGAACATAGCCGCGGGCTGGTTCCCTGATCCCCATGGCGCCCCGCAGCTGCTGCGCTACTGGGACGGGACCCGGTGGACCGAGCACACGCACCCGGCCGACGGACAGCAGGCTGCTGCCGCCGCCCCCGCCCAGCAGACGCCGAACGCCGGAGGGTTCCCGGCCCAGCAGCAGGCCCCGGGCGCCGGCGGGTATCCGGCCCAGCAGGCGCCGGCCGGCGGGGGTTGTCCCGCCCAGCAGGCGCCGGTCGCAGCCGGAGCCCCCGGTCAGCCGGCCGTGTCCGCCGGCTCGCTCTTCGACCAGCCGGTCCTGGTGGTGAACCAGAAGGCCAAGCTGATCGAGGTGACGAACGAGTACCGCGTGTTCGACCAGCACGGCGCGACCGTCGGCTCGGTCGTCCAGGTCGGCCAGAGCGCGCTGCGCAAGGTGCTCCGGTTCGTCTCCAGCATCGACCAGTACCTGACGCACCGCCTGGAGATCCGCGACGCGCACGGCCGGCCGCAGCTGCTGCTGACCCGCCCCGCGAAGTTCATCAAGTCGCGCGTCATCGTCCAGCGCCCCGACGGGCAGCCGGTCGGCGAGATCGTCCAGCAGAACGCCATCGGGAAGATCAATTTCGCGATGACGGCCGGCGGTACGCAGGTCGGCGCGATCAAGGCGGAGAACTGGCGCGCCTGGAACTTCGCCATCGTCGACCACAACGGCGCCGAGATCGCCCGGATCACCAAGACCTGGGAAGGCCTCGCGAAGACCATGTTCACGACGGCCGACAACTATGTGCTCCAGATCCACCAGCGGCTGCCCGAGCCGCTGCTCAGCCTCGTCGTCGCCACGGCGCTGACGGTGGACACCGCTCTGAAGCAGGACGCCCGGGGTCTCGGCTGACCGGCCGCCTTCGCCGTCACCCCTCAGGACGCCGCCGCCCCGAACCGGGCGGCGGCGTCCTGCTGTGTACCGGGGGAGGGGCGGGCCGAGGGCAGGAGTGAGGGTGGATATTTTACGGGTGTAACACCTGTTAACGTATAAGGGTGAGTGATACATCCGTACGGCCTCGGCGGCCCTCCGTCCGAAGCCTTCCGCTGGCCTCGGCCCTCCGGCTCTCGCGGCCCTCGGACACCTGGTTCAAGCCCGCCCTCAGCGTGGTCGTCGCCTCCGCCGTACCCCATCTGGCGCTGCTGGCCCTCGGCCGCCTCGACCTCGTGATGTACACGATGGCCGGTTCGCTCTGTGCGCTCTACGGACACGGCCTGCCGTACGCCCGGCGGGTCGGGTCCGTCGCGGGCGTGGTGCTCGGCATGACGGCCGGGCTCGCGCTCGCCCTGCTCGCCGCCTCCCTCACCGGATCGACCGCCGTACTCATCGCCGTCGGGGCGCTGCTCGCCGCCGCCCAGAAGGTGCTGTGCGACGCCACCCGGATCGGCCCGCCCGGCCATGTGATCTTCACCTTCGTCAGCTCCGCCGCCCTCTTCGCCCCGCAGCACCTGGCGCAGATCCCCGGCCACCTCGCCCTGACCCTCGGCGCCGGCGCGGTCGCCTGGCTGGTCGCCGTCGCACCCGCCCTGGTCCGCCGGGAGGGCCCCGAACGCCGGGCCGTCGCCCGCGCCCTGGAGGCCGCGGCCGCGTGCGCCGCCGACCCCGGCCCCCGTACCCGCAACGCCGCGGCCGCCGCCGTGCACGCCGCCTGGCAGTGCCTGCTCGCCTCCGGCCGCCCCACTCCCGTACGCCGGTCGCTGGAACGCCTGGTGGTGCACGCCGAAGCCGCCTTCGCGGCCCCGCGCCCCGGATCCGGAGCGGCGGACCCGGACCGGCTGCGCGGCTGGGCCGCCCTGACCCGGGCCCGGGGTCCGGTGCCCGCTCCGCCGCAGGCCCCCGGCACCGCCGAGGAGCTGTACGGGATCGACGCCGAACGCGCCGCCCTGCGGAGCCCCGACGGCCGCCGCGCCGCCCGCCGCACCCTGCTGCGCCGTCTCGGCCCCGGATCACCGCTCCTGCCCGTCGCCGTCCGCACCCTGACCGGCTGCGCGCTCGCCGGGTACCTCTGCGCCGCGCTCGGCGTCGGCCGCCCCTACTGGGCGATCGTCACCGCCGCCTCCCTCTACCAGGCCAACATCACCCTCTCCTGGAACCGGGCCCTCCAGCGCACCCTCGGCAACCTCCTGGGCGTACTCGTCTTCGCCGCCGTCCTGCCGGTGTCCCGCGTCAGCCCGCTCGCCCTCGTCTGCTGCTGCCTCTTCTTCAGCTTCGCCGCCGAGGCCCTCATCACCCGCAACTACTGGCTCGGCTCCGTCGCGGTGACCCCGATGGCCCTGCTGGTCCTGGAGTTCGGCGGCACCCATCCGGCCGGCGAGCTGATCGGCGACCGGGTCCTGGACACCGTCCTCGGCGCGGTCGCCGGCTTCCTGGCCGCGACGCTCGTCACCAACCGGCGGGCGGTCGGGCGGGTGGAGCGGGCCCTCGACGCCACCCGCCGGGCCCGCGCCGACGCGGAGCGGACCGTCGCCGACCCCGCGGCCGCCCCCGCCGAACGGGACCGGGCGCGCCGGACGCTCACCGCGAGCCTCGTCGAACTGCGCGAGGCGGGTGACACCGCTGCGGGCGAATGGTGGCAGCGCGCCCTGCCCGAGCAGCGCCTTCTCGCGGCCGAGCAGGCCGGACACCGTACGCTCGCGGCGACAGCACAACGGCGGGGACCCGCGGTCCGCGCCCCTTCGATCGGAGCGGAGTGACCGACGACATCGTTGCCTCGGTGGTCCGGCAGTGGCAGGCCGTCAACCCCGAGCTCGACACCGGACCGATGGAGATCATCGGCCGGATCAACCGCTGCGCCGCCCTCCTCCAGCAGGCGGAGGACGCCCCGCTGCGCTCCGCCGGACTGACCCGCGCCGAATTCGACCTCCTCGGCGCCGTACGCCGGACGGACCGGGAGCTGACCCCCGGCGAGCTGGCCCGCGAGACCTTCTCCTCCGGGGCCGCTGTCACCAAGCGGCTGCGCGCCCTCCAGGACCGTGCCCTGGTCGACCGTCGCGGCGACGACCGCGACCGACGGGTCGCCCATGTCCGCCTCACCGACGAGGGCCGCGCCCTGGTCGACCGGCTGCTGCCCGAGCAGCTCGCCTACGAACGCGCGGTGCTCGCCGGTCTCGACGAGGCGAGCCGCGACGTACTCAGCTCCCGCCTGGGCGAATTGCTCGTACAGCTGGAGGGCAGGATCGGCGGCGCCCGGCGCTGAGGAGGCCGGGCGGAGCGTGTGCGGCGGAAGGCCCGGGTGCGGGGTCTCCGCATACGCGTCAGCACGGCGCATTCTCGCGCCACCCGTGCGTCGCCGAGGAATCTGCTCCTTTCGATCCGGTTCGATCACCTGTGCCTTTGGCTTGTTCTCTGTGGTGTGAGCCACTGATGAGGTGTCACTTCGCCTGCGTCTGGGGCGATTTAGGCTGTCTCACCTCCTTGTCTTCGGCGTGAGCGACCCCAGGGGGCGGCTGTTTTCGGCCTCGATCACTCACCGCGCACGCTCCGAAGCGCAGAGTAGGAAAACTGGCGAGTGTATTCCTCTCGGCTGGCTTCCGCAGGGGGTTGGGTGAATATGCCGAAGCACTGTTCTGATCTGGCTAAGCTCACGCGCAGTGAAGTCGAGTTGAGATGAATTCGAGCACTTGTTCCCGAGTCTCCGCTCACGTGCGCATACATCCCGGAATCAACCGCCAGAGGGTTTTAGATGGTCCGTGTTGAATCACCGCCGACCGACAGAGAAATTCCCGTCGTCCGCGTAGTCCTGCTGCCCGTGGTCCTGCTCCTCGGCGCAACCGCCGCCGGATCGGCCCTGGTCGCACCGGCCGCGCGGATACCAGTCGCCGTGTGCGGCGCGATCACCACGCTCGTGGTCGCCGTACTCACCGCGGCGCTGCACCGCCGCCGGCGCGCCATGCGCGTCCAGCGCGCGGAGTACGAGCAGCGCATCGCCTACCTGGAACACCGCATCCAATCGCACGACGCCGAGACGGTCCGGCTCACCAAGGACGTCATGCCCGCCGCCATCCGGCGGCTGCGGGTGGGCAATTCGCCCGAAGAAGTGATGCGCGACATCGTCGACGCGGACGTGGCCAACCGCCATCTGCCCAAGGCGCTGCGCGAGCAGATCTACCAGGTCCTCGAAGTCATCGACAACGAGGAGGCGCGGCGTGACTCCGCTCAGCGCGCCTTCGTCAGCGTCGCCCGCCGCGTCCAGGCGATCGTGCACCGCCAGGCCAGTGAACTGCGGGAGATGGAGAACCACTACGGGCGCAACCCCGAGGTCTTCGACGACCTGCTGCGCATCGACCACGGCACCGCGCTGATCGGCCGCCTCGCCGACTCCATCGCCGTGCT
>MUNB01000575.1 GCA_002154345.1 Streptomyces griseus | reverse complement strand
CCGCGAACTGAACAGCGAGGCGTTACGATCGCGGGCACCGCTGCCGACCAGCAGCCGACGACCGGCAGCCGAGCCCAGGAGTACCGACCTTGTCCGCACCGTCCGCACCCCGCATCGGCGTATCCATCGTGACCATGGGGGACCGCCCGCAGGCGGTCGAGGCGCTGCTGGCGTCGGTCGCCATGCAGGACGTCCGGCCCACCCGGCTCGTGATCATCGGCAACGGCACGCAGCTCCCGGACTACTCCTCCACGCCCGGCCTGGAGAACCTCGACGGCGGNNCGCAGGCTCGCCGAGATCGGCGACGTGGACGTGGTGATCGAGCTGGACGACGACGGGCTGCTGGTCGACAAGGACGTCTTCCGGCGGGTACGGGACCACTTCGCGGCCGACGACCGGCTCGGCATCGTCGGCTTCCGGATCGCGGACGAGCTCGGCGAGACGCAGCGCCGCCATGTGCCGCGGCTGCGGGCGGGCGACCCGATGCGCGGCGGCGAGGTCACCGCGTTCCTCGGCGGCGGCCACGCGTTCTCCATGAAGATGCTGGAGCAGACCGGCCTGTGGCCCGCGGAGTTCTTCTTCACCCACGAGGAGACCGACCTCGCCTGGCGCGCGCTCGACGCGGGCTGGAAGGTGCTGTACGAGCCCGAGCTGCTGCTCCAGCACCCGAAGACGTCCCCGGCCCGGCACGCGGTCTACTACCGGATGACGGCCCGCAACCGCGTCTGGCTCGCCCGCCGCAACCTGCCCCTCCCCCTGGTCCCCGCCTACCTCGGCACCTGGACCCTGCTCACGCTGGCCCGCACCCGTGACCCGAAGGGCCTGCGCGCCTGGGCGGGCGGCTTCGCCGAGGGCGTCCGCACCCCGTGCGGCGAGCGCAGCCCGATGCGCTGGTCCACGGTGTGGCAGATGACGCGGCTGGGCCGCCCGCCGGTCATCTGACCTGCGGCCCGGTGGTCCTACGGCGTCCAGCGGTAGAACACATCGGGCTCGTTCTCCTCGTTACGGCCGCCGTCGTCGAACGCCACGGCGGTGAACCCGTGCCGCTCGTAGAAGGCGCGGGCGGCGGCGTTGCGCCGGAACACATACAGGCCGATCGGCCCGTCCACCGCCCCGCGCACCTCGGCCAGCAACCGGCTCCCGATCCCGCGCCGCAACGAGTCGGGCCGCAGATAGAGCTGATCGAGCTCGTCGCCCCCGGCCAGCACGGCGAACCCCAGCACCTCGCCGCCCGCTTCTTCGGCCACCCACACCGCGGTGCTGGTGGGCAGCACGACATGGGTGATCCACGCGCGGGTGTCCTCGTCGCCGTGGATCCGGGGCAGCCAGGGCATGGCGGCGGCACGGGAGGCCAGAAACACCTCCGTCACGGCTTCCGCGTCCCGCCCGGTCGCCCGGCGAATCCGCACCGCGCCCGCCGACGCGGCCCCGTCCGCATACCTGCTCTCCGCCACCCGCGTCACTCCCGTCTCAGGGCCCGTACGCCCCCGCCCGTGCGGGCGGGGCACCATGGCCGCGGGCAGCAGACCACGCCAAGGGGTCGGCGCGCAGGTGAAATACCGGTGCCGACGGAAGAGCAGTAGCAGCCGCGCCCGGACTCACGGCCCGTCACGCGGATGACCGGATCATGGGACTCAGCCACCCCGCCAGGACCTCGGACAGGCCACAATGGAAGGGCTTCCACATCCGTCGCGAGGGAAAGCTGGTGTCCATGGCTGAGGAGCTGCCGCGTCGGCACACCACGCTCGACGAGGTGGCCGCACTGGCCGGAGTGTCGCGGTCGGTGGCTTCCCGGGTGATCAACCACGCTCCCCATGTCAGCCGGGCCAAGCGCGAGTCCGTGGAAAGGGCGATCAGGAAGCTCGGCTACGTCCCCGACCCGAAGGCACGTGCCCTGGCCACGCGTCAGGCGGGTGCGGCCGCGCTGGTCATCTCGCGGGACGACCCGGAGGTGCTGACGGACCCGTTCTTCGGTCAGGTCATCGCCGGAGTGGCCGGCGCCCTGGAGGAGGCCGACCTGAACCTGATGCTGTGCGTGGCCGCCACCCCGCGCGGCCGGGAGCGAGTGGAACGGCTCGTGCGCTCCCGGGCCGTCGACGGGGTGATGCTGACGGCGTCGCACGAGGACGACCCCTTGGCCCGGATCGCCAAGGAGAGCCCGCTGCCGGTGGTCTTCGGCGGGCGCCCGGTGGACTTCGAACCGCGCTGGTACGTGGACATCGACAACGTCGGCGGCGCGCGGGAGGCGACCGACCACCTGCTCGCACGGGGGCGGACCCGGGTGGTCACGATCTGCGGGCCGCTGGACACCGAGGTGGCGAGATCCCGGCATCGTGGCTACCGGGAAGCGATGACGCTCGCCGGTCTGCCGCCTCGCCCGCCCGAGGAGGGGGACTTCTCCGAAGCCGCCGGAGCCGCCGCCATGGCCCGGTTGCTGGAAGCGCATCCGGATCTGGACGGGGTGTTCGCGGCCAACGACAACATGGCGGCGGGCGCGCTGCGCGCGTTGCGCGGAGCCGGCCGGTCGGTGCCCGGGGACGTGGCCGTGGTGGGGTTCGACGACCTCGCCGTCGCACAGGTCACGGAGCCCTCGCTCACCACGATCCACCAGCCGATCCGGGGGCTCGGGCGCGAGATGGCCCGGATGCTGGTCGGGCTCATCGCCGGCCGCACTTCCGGCCCGCTGATCCTGCCCACCCGTCTGGTGAAGCGCTCCAGTACCTGACGGGCGCCGACCCCGCCGCCACCGGCCGGTATCGGCGGTGGGCTGTCGGCTTTCGGCCGCCGCGTGCCGAAACCGGGAGCGCTTCCAGCCTGACCGAGCACGCCCCATCGCTTGTCGCCCTCATCATGCGCTGCTACTTTCTGGAAGCGCTCCCAGTTTCTCCGCACCACAGGCGTCCCTCCCCCCGCACAGTCGTGCCGTCAGCGGACGCCGAGCCTGTCCCGCACATGGGTTTCACGGCACTAGGAGGCCGAGATGCACTCCCCCACGACATCGCGTCGGTTCCGCACACCTCGCTGGCTGCTCGCACCGCTCGCCGCCCTCGCGCTGGTCCTCTCCCCGCTGACCAGCCCCGCGTACGCCGTCGGCGGCAGCTTCACCGACAACTTCGACTTCCACGACACCGGCCGCTGGAGCAAGGCCGACGGCTGGTCCAACGGAGACATGTTCAACGTCGGCTGGCGCGCCGACCACACCTGGTTCAACGGCGGCGTCATGGGCCAGAACCTCGACGTCGCGACCTGCCCCTCCGGCTGCTCGGGCAAGCCCTACGCCTCCGGCGAGTACCGCACCAACGACCTGTACTCGTACGGCCGCTTCGAGGCCCGGCTCCAGGCGGTCAAGCGCGAAGGCGTCGTGACCGGGTTCTTCACGTACACCGGCCCGAGCGACGGTCAGCCCTGGGACGAGATCGACGTCGAGATCCTCGGCAAGAACACCACCCAGATGCAGACCAACTACTTCACCAACGGTGTCGGCGGCCACGAGACCGTGATCGACCTCGGGTTCGACGCCTCCGCCGGGTATCACGACTACGCCATCGAGTGGTGGAACCAGGGCACGATCAACTGGTTCGTGGACGGCCGGCTCGTCCACCAGGAGAACGGCTCCCGCGGCCCGCTCCCCACCCGCCCGATGCGCATCATGACCAACCTGTGGCCGGGGATCGGGGTCGACGACTGGCTCGGCCGGTTCACCTATCCGGGCACTCCGCTGACCGCCCGTTACGACTGGATCAAGTACACGAAGTACTGATGCCGCCGAAGGAAGCGAGAACGTAAGAAAGCCAGGAAGCCAGGAAGCCAGGAAAGAGCCCCTGGCCGGCTCGACGCCGGTCAGGGGCTCCAGGGGCTCTTGGGGCAGACGAGCCGTGCTGTACGCCGGGTTCTGTCTCACGGTCGCCTCGCGGCGGCCGTGGAGACGGCCATCCATCTAGGACCGGCATTGCTGCCGGCCTCGTGCGGTCTACCCGTGAACTCGGGCGAGCAGCCCTCGGACGTTCACGCAGGGCCGTCCCGTTTCCGGCACGGCCCCTCTTGACCTTGCTCCGGGTGGGGTTTACCTAGCCGCCTGAGTCACCTCAGGCGCTGGTGGTCTCTTACACCACCGTTTCACCCTTACCCGCGACCGAAGTCCCGGGCGGTCTGTTTTCTGTGGCACTGTCCCGCGGGTCACCCCGGGTGGCCGTTAGCCACCACCCTGCTCTGTGGAGCCCGGACGTTCCTCGGGAGGATCCGGGGATCCTCACGCGGCCGTCCGCACGACTCGTCTGCCGTGATCGCCATCCTACCGGGCCCTACGGGCGGCCCTGCCGGCGTCCTCGGCCGAAGTCCCCGGTCTCCGGATCACAGAGGAGCGTGGTGCTTGACCTTGTCGCAGCGTCAACGTTTCTACTGGCCGCATGCGTATCGGAGAGATCGCCGCGCTCGTGGGAGTCACCTCCCGGGCCGTCCGGCACTACCACCACATCGGCCTCCTGCCCGAGCCCGCCCGGCAGGCCAACGGCTATCGGGCGTACACCGTCCGCGATGCCGTGCTGCTGGCCCGGATCCGGCGGCTGACGGAGATCGGGCTCTCCCTCGACGAGGTGCGGGACGTGCTCGCCGACGACGCGGGGCGGGAGCTGGCCGAGGTGCTCGGGGAGCTGGACGCCGATCTGGCGCGGCAGGAGCGGGAGATCCAGGAGCGGCGGCAGGTCCTGGCCGTGCTGCTGGAGGCGCCGCTCTCCCCGGACGGGCCGTTCCTCTCCCCCGCCCTCGCCGCGCTTCTGGAGAAGGCGCCCGCCACCGGCTCCCCGGCCGCCGCGAAGGACCGCGAGCATCTGGCGCTGCTGGACGCGGCGGGCGGTGGAGCCGGGGCCGAGGTGTTCGCGGCGCTGCGGCCGCTGGCCGAGGATCCGGGTGTCCTCGCGCTGTACGAGCGGCTCGACGAGCTGGCCGGGGCCGGGGTGGACGATCCGCGCATCGCGCCCCTGGCGGCCGAGCTGGTGGCGGCGGTGCCGGACGAGGTGCTGGCGGTGATCCCGGACGGGGAGCCCTCGCCGAGCGGGTTCGGGCGGGTGCTGCTCGACGACTACCCGCCCGCGCAGCGCGAGGTGGTGCGCCGGGTGATGGTGGCCCTGGCCGAGCGGGTCCGGCTGCGCGTTCACCGGGGAACGCCGTGACGGCGGTGGGGCTGCGGGCGGCCCGGGCCGTCGCGTGGTCGGTGCTGCCCGCCGAACTGGTCCTGGTCGTCTGTCCGGTGGCCGGGGTACGGATACCCGCCCCGGTCCTGCTGGGCGCCGAGGCCCTGGTGGTGGCCGTGCTCGTCCTGGACGCCTCGGTGCTGTGGCGGCTGTACACGGCGGCCCGGCGGCGGGACGGGGCCGGGCGGCGGGAGGCCCTGCGGTCGGCGGTGGGCGCCCTGGTGCCGGTGGCGTTGCGGCGGCTCGTGGTGCACGAGTTCCGGGCCCTGCACAGCCTCGGGCTGTGGGTCGTACGCCGTCGGCACCGGATTCCGGAGGGGGCGCTGCCCGTCCCGTACACCGAGCCGCAGACCGGGGTGATGTACGCCTTCGCGTTCGTCTCCGTCCTGGAGACGGTGGTGCTGGCCCTGGTGATCCCCTGGCCGCTGGTCCACGCGATCCTGCTCGTCGTGGATGTGTACGGCGTCGTCGTGGTCCTCGCGATCCACGCCGCGTGCGTGACCCGGCCGCACGTGGTGGAGGCGGACGGTTCGCTGCGGCTGCGCTACGGCGCCCTGTTCGACCTCCGGGTGCCCGCCGCCGTCATCGCCGCCGCCCGGGTGGACCGGCGTTTCCCGGGCGGCGGCCTGGTCCGGGTCGACGAGGACGGAACGCTCGACCTGGCGGTGGGGAGCCAGACGACGGTGACCGTGGAGCTGACGGAGCCGGTGGAGTTCGTGCGGCCGCTCGGCCGGCGCGGCACCGCCCGTACGCTCCGGTTCAACGCGGACGATCCCCGGGCGGCCGTCGCGGCTCTCGTGAAGCCCGCGCCCCGGGCCACGCCCCAGCCCACGCCCGCGCCCGCGTCCCAGGCCACGCCCGCGCTCACTCCCCCGCTCACGCCGGAGCGAACAGCACCGTCCTCGACGCCGGACCCGCCTGCGTGAGCCGGACCCGCAGCCGCTCCCCCAGCGGCAGCGGAGCCGTGCCGCCCTCGATCCGGCCGACGACCGCAGGGTCCCGGAGGTGGACCGTGCCGGTGGTGGGGTTCCGCTCCTGCACGTCGACGACGTACGCGTCGAAGAGCTGCCCCACCTGCCCCTCCAGCAACGCCGCCTCGATCAGGTCCACGCAGGACCGCTCCACGGTGTTGGCCCGGCGCGTCCCCTCGGCCATCTCCTTCGGCAGGGCGGGCAGGGCCTCCCGTACCCACGCGGGAGGTTCCTTCCCCGCCGTCGCGGCGAGGCAGAGTTCGGACGCGTACCGGTCGACCAGGCGGCGCAGCGGTGCGGTGCAGTGCGTGTAGAGGTCGGCGACCGCCGCGTGCACGGCGGGGTCGGGGAGTTCGCCGTGGTCGAAGGCGGTGTAGCCCGCGCCGCGCAGGAGGGTGGTGCACTCCAGGAGGAACGCCGCGTGGTTGCCCTGCTCCGGATCGAGGGAGCGGACGACCTCGGCGTACGGGACGTGGTGCGGCCAGTCGATGCGCAGGGCGCGGGCGGAGCGCCGCAGCCGGGCGACGGCTCCGTCCGGGGCGACGGGGAGGGTGCGCAGGATGCCGGTGCCCGTGTCGGCCATCAGGCGAGCGGCGGCCATGCCGGTGAGCAGCGAGATCTGCGCGTTCCACGCCTCGGCGGGGAGCGGGGCGCGGTAGGCGAGGCCGTAGGAGCCGTCGTGCTCGATGATCTCCTGTTCGGGCACGTCGAGCGAGATGCCGCCCCGGGCCAGCTCCTGTTCCTCGCGCAGCCGTCCGATGTCCCGGAGCAGGGCGAGGGGCTCCTCGGCGGTGCCCGTGTCGATCTGCCGCTGGACGCCCGCGTAGTCGAGCTTCGCCCGGCTGCGGACCAGGGCCCGGCGTACGTCGGTGGCGACGGCCCGCCCGTCGCCGTCCAGGTCGATCCGCCACAGTGCGGCCGGCCGGGTCTCGCCGGGGAGGAGGCTGGCGGCGCCCTCGGAGAGGACGGTGGGGTGGAGGGGGATCCGGTCGTCGGGGAAGTAGAGGGTGGTGACCCGGCGGTGGGCCTCGGCGTCGAGCGCGCCGCCCGGCCGGAGAAACGCGGCGACGTCCGCGATGGCGTAGTGCACCCGGTAGCCGGACCCGCCCCGGCGGCGTTCCAGGAACATCGCCTGGTCGAGGTCCGTCGAGCTCGCCGGGTCGATGGTGAGGAACGGCAGGTCCGTGGCGTCCTCGTGGGCCGCCAGGTCCGGGTTCCGCGCCGCTTCCGCCGCCTCCGCGAGCGCCTCGGGCGGGAAGGCGCCGGGCAGGTCGAGCTCGGTGCGCAGCGCCCGCAGGGCGGTCCCGAGCGAGCAGTCG
>MUNB01000574.1 GCA_002154345.1 Streptomyces griseus | reverse complement strand
GGGTGGGTCGATGGGTGGATCGCTGGTCAGCGACATGAGAGGAGTCCTTGGGCGCTCAGGCGGCGGTGGTACGGAAAGAGGCGGGCGGCAGGTCAGGAGGCGAGCCGACCGCGACAGGAGAGGTCGCGCAGGAAGGTGAGCGCGGCGCGCGCGGCGGCGTCGTTCTGCCGGAAGGCGGGGCCGCCGGTCCGGGGCCGGGTGAACGCGCCGCTGCTGCGGGCGGTGGTGAACGGGCCCAGCGCGAAGCGTCGCGGGTGCGGGCGGCCCGCGCGGTCCAGCACCCGGCTGTCGGCCGGGTCCACCGAGAGCAGGCCGGTCTCGGTGACGGCGGCCCCGTCGTCGCGCAGCGCGCGCAGCAGCGGGCTCGCGGTGTGCCGGAGCGAGGGGTCGGGCAGGCGGGCCTCGACCAGGGCGCGGGCCTCGGTGTGCGCGCCGGGGACGGTGGCACTGGTGGCCCGGAAGACGCCGCGCTCCTCGTCCTTCTCCACGGTGAGGTCCGCGCCGAGGAAGCGGACGACGCCGGCCCGGGAGAGGGCCAGGAGCTGGTGGAGGCGGGGTCCGGGCGGGCCGGAGGCCAGATAGCTGAAGAACCCGTGCCACCGGTCGCCGATGTCGCCGAGCCGGACGAGCTGGGCGTAGGCGGAGAGCAGCCCGAGGAAGACCGCGAGATCCTCGCTGTGCGCCGGGTCGTGACGGCGGGTCAGGTCGGCGGTGATGTAGTCGCGCAGGGCTTCCTGGAGGGCCTCGGGCGAGTCGAGGCGGACCCCGTCGAGGGGCCGGTCGAGGGCGTCGAGGTCGAGCCGGTCGGCGGGGTCGGGTACGGCCTCGGCGACGATCCCGGCCAGTTCGGCGCTGCCCGGGTCGGCGGCGGCGTACTTCTCGGCGAAGACCTCGTGGGCCAGGGCGGTGCGCTCGGGGTGGGCGGTGAACAGCCGGTGGTAGTGGGCGTGGCCCAGCTCCTTCGCGACCGCCGGCCAGACGTCGCGCCGGAAGTCGACCGGCCCGGTCCGGCTCAGCAGCTCGTCGGCCCACGCCTGGTCCGCGTACCGCGGCAGCGGCGGGCGTTCGCCGGTCCAGCCGTAGCCGATCTTCGCGTGGTACGGGACGCCGCGCCGCGATCCGACGTACAGCACGGGTTCGCGGCCCGAGGGCAGGTAGACGCCGCCCTCGTGGCGTCCGCCGCGTCCTTCGGTGAGGAGCACCATCAGGTCGATGAAGGCGAGGCCGAAGCCGCGGACGATGACCGGCTCGCCGGGGCGCAGGGCGGCCAGATCGCTGTCGGCGGTGAAGTCGGGCGGCAGGTGCACCAGTTCGTGCCGGCGGGCGAAGGCGCCGAGCTCCTCCTGCTCGGGGTCCTTCTCGGCGTCGAGGTGGCCCACGGTCAGCACGACGAGATCGGCGAGCAGGGGTTCGGCGCGGTCCTGGAGCCGGACGCGCTGGCGTTCGCCGCGCGCGCCGGTGACGGCGAGGGCGGTGGTGCGGTGCTCGTGGACGGTGATGCCGGGCGGCAGGGCGGCCAGGGCGCGGTCGTAGGTCCAGCGCAGATAGGCGCTCTGGAGGCGGCGGGTGGGGAAGTCCGCTCCGCGGAGGCCGTGTATCTCGGCCAGCACGGCGGGGTCCGCGTCCGGCACGACGCGGCCCGCGCGGACGTCATCGGCCCAGGCGTCCAGGGCCGGGCCGGTCACGACGGGTCCGGCCAGTTCCACCGTCTCGTCGGTGAACATGGTGACGTCCTCGGCCATGGAGTTCATCCACAGCAGCGGCGACTGGTCGGGGCGCCAGATCCGTCCGCCGCCCGCCGGGTGGGGGTCGACCAGATGGATGTCCAGGCGCTGATCCCCGTACAGCTCACCGGCGTTGGCGGCGATGCGCTCGATGACGCCGGTGCCCCGGGGGCCGCCGCCGATCACCACGACACTGGGTGCGGAGCTCATCGCGCACCCGCCGAGCCACGGGCGTAGTACCGCTCCACATAGCGCTGGCCGATGCTCAGCAGCGTGGTGACGAGCGCGTACCAGACGGTGGCGACGAGGAGCAGCGGGATGACCTGGTAGGTGCGGTGGTAGACGAGCTGGACGGAGTACAGCAGGTCCTGCACGGCGATGATGCTGACGATGGAGGTGCCCTTGAGCGTGCCGATCAGCATGTTCCCGGCCGGCGGCACGATGGAGCGCATCGCCTGCGGCAGCACGATGCGCCGGAACCGCCGCCAGGGGCCGAGGCCGAGGGACTGGGCGGCCTCGACCTGTCCGCGCTCGACGGCGAGGATCCCGCCGCGCACGACCTCGGCGGCGTACGCGGCCTCGTGCAGCGTCAGCCCGATGACGGCGATGGTGACCGGGCCGAGGAGGCTGACCGTGGAGACGCCGAGGATCTGCGGGTACAGCGCGCCGATGTTGAACCAGAACAGCAGCTGGACCAGGATCGGCGTGGACCGGAAAAGCCAGACGTAGCCCCAACTGACCGCCTGGAGAACGGGGTTGCCGGAGAGCCGCAGGACGGCGAGGAGCGCGCCCAGCGCGAAGCCGAGCACCATGACCACCGCGGTGAGCCAGAGTGTGAGCCAGAGTCCGCGCAGCACGGGGACGGTGGCGAAGTAGGAGAGCGCGACGTCCCACTGGAAGGCGTCGTTGCGGACGACGGAGTTCAGCGCCAGCGCGAGCAGCGCCAGGACGACAACTGCCGCTGCCCAGCGGCCTGTTCGGCGTACGGGGACGATGCGCGGCACGGCGTCGGCAGCGTCCTTGGCGAGCGCCGGCGAAGAGGCGGAGGAAGAGGAAGGGGGCAGCGAGACGGTCTGCGGGGGCATGCGGGAGCTCCGTGGATGCTCAGATCGAACACGGGGCGTACCTTCACACCGGAAACCACACACGGACCGGGCCCCTCAGCGCCGGTCCGTCTTCGAGATAAGCGGCGTACACGGGGCGTTGTCAAGCCTGTCCACACTGTGAGCCGTACATCTCACCTTGGTTGACGTGCACTCGGATGCCTGTTCCACTTGGCCCATGCATCCGCAGCAGTGGCTGGTCACCCGCTCCCACATCGACTTCGGTCGCGTGTGGTCCTCTTTCCTGTTGAGCTGACCCTCTGCTGTCCGGTTCTTCCTGCTCACGCCGCTCTCTTCGGCGTTAGAGCCCCGTTCCTCGCGTGACTTCACCTTCACCACACCGCTTCGCCCTCCCCTCGCACCGCCGAACACTCCCGCCGCCCCTCCGTGCCGCCGTGGCCCCGTGCCGCCGTGGCCCGGAGGCGGTCGGCCTACCCTGACGAACCCGGAGAAGCACCGCCATGTCCCGATCCCGGTATACCGCCCTGTTCGCTCTGATCACCGTGGCCGCACTGACGCTCACCGCCTGCGCCGAGCCGACCGACGCGGCGGGCGGCGGATCCGACAAGGGCGCCGCCAAGGGAAAGACCCCGACGACGGACGTGGTCTCCGCGGTGAAGAAGGACGAGGCCGCGGCGAAGCTGCTGCCGGCCGGGGTCCGTGAGGCGGGCACGCTGCGGATCGCCTCCTCCGTCGGCGCCCCGCCCGGGGCCTTCTACGAGGAGGACGGCTCCACGCTGGCCGGTGCGGACATCGACTTCGCGGACGCGGCGGCCCGGGTGCTCGGGCTGAAGCTGAAGCGCGAGGTGGCGTCCTTCGAGGCGATCCTGCCGGCGCTCGGCAGCGGGAAGTACGACCTGGGCACGGGCAACTTCGGCGTCACCGACGTACGCCGCAGGACCATCGACTTCGTGACGTACATCAACGACGGGCAGGGCTTCGCGGTCCGCGAGGACAGCGAGCTGAAGAAGGTCACCGACCTCACCCAGCTGTGCGGACTGGACGTGGCCACCGGGGCGGGCACCACCTTCGAGGTGACGCTCCAGGAGAATCTGCCCCGGTGCGCGGAGGCGGGCAAGAAGCCGTACAAGGTCAAGACCTACTCCGACCAGGCGGCCGTCTGGATCTCGCTCCAGCAGAACCGCTCCGATGTGGTGATGTCCACCATCAACGGGCTGCGGTACGCGGTGAGCCAGCAGGAAGGGCTGCGCTTCCTCAACGAGTTCAAGCGGCTCGACGTGGGCTTCGCCTTCAAGAAGGGCACCCCGCTGGCCCCCGCCTTCCAGGCCGCGGTGAACCGGCTCAAGGAGGACGGGACCTACGACCGCATCCTGAAGAAGTGGGGCACCACCGAGTCCGGGATCGAGGCCTCCGAGATCTCGCCGCCCGAGCTGAAGTGAGCTGAAGCGTGCCGAGGCAGGGTGAGGCGGGCCGACGTCGGCCCG
>MUNB01000573.1 GCA_002154345.1 Streptomyces griseus | reverse complement strand
GTCGCCGCCATCCGGGCCGGGATCACGCCCCCGGCCCGGATGGCGGCGACGGGGACGGCGACCGGGGCGAGGGTCACGGCGGTGGCGACCGGGGTGACGGCTGCGAACGGGGTGATGGTCATGATGGCGACCGGGCAGGAGGCCGGGAGCGGCGAGACGGTCACGATGGCGACCGGGGCGACGGCCGCGATGGCGACCGGGCAGCAGGCCGGGAGCGGGAGCGGGAGCGGGTGGCCAGGGCCGCGTTGACGCGGGTGCTGGAGCCGGGGGACGAGCGGGCCGGGCGTTGGCTGCGGGCGACCGGTGCGGTCGAGCTGCTGCGGCGGCTCACCGTCGAGGACGGGTCCGCCGAGAGGCTGCCGGGGATGACCGCTCTCCGGCTCGGTGGCTACCGGCTGCGGGCGGCCGCCGCGGAGCCGGAACGGGATCTGGCGGCGGTCGCCGCGGTGGGCGGGCGCTTCGTCTGCCCGGGGGACCGGGAGTGGCCGAGCCAGCTGGACGACCTGGGCGACGCGCGGCCCGTCGGACTCTGGGTGCGGGGACGGCCCGACCTGCGGCTGTGGTCCCTGCGCTCGGTCGCGGTGGTCGGTGCGAGAGCCTGCACCCCGTACGGGGCGCACATGGCGGCGAGCCTCGGCTCCGGGCTCGCGGAGCGCGGCTGGGTGGTGGTGTCGGGGGCCGCGTTCGGGGTGGACGGGGCCGCTCACCGGGGCGCGCTCGCGGCGGGTGGGGCGACGACGGCCGTGCTGGCCTGCGGTGTCGACGTACCCTACCCGCGCGGACACACCGAGTTGCTCGGGCGGCTGGCCCAACAGGGTCTCATCGTCGCCGAGTTGCCGCCTTCCTCGCACCCCACCCGCAGCAGATTCGTCCTGCGCAACCGCGTCATCGCCGCACTGACCAGGGGAACGGTCGTGGTCGAGGCCGAATACCGCAGCGGTTCGCTGGTCACCGCCCGCCAGGCCCAACGGCTCGGCCGCTTCGCGATGGGGGTGCCCGGACCCGCCACCAGCGGGCTGTCGGCAGGGGTTCACGAGCTGCTGCGCGGCGAGGGCGCGCTCGTCACCGACGCCGACGAAGTCGTCGAGCTGGTCGGGGACATCGGCGACCTCCCACCGGTCCGACGCGGCCCGGTGGTGCCCAGGGACCACCTGGACGCGGTCACCGCGAGAGTCCTCGAAGCGCTTCCGTACCACGGTGTCAGCCACCCCCGCGACCTCGCCCGCACCGCGGGGACTTCGGCCGACGAAACCCTCGGTCGACTGTACGAACTGCACTCACTGGGGTTCGTCGAACGCGAAGGCGACGGCTGGCGGTTGACGCTTCCTTCGGTACGCAACGACGACGCGCGGCGAGGCGGTTCTTGACCTGGAGCATTCGGGTGAAAAGGTAAGGCCGATGACCTCGCACGATCGATCGGTGACCTGCCCGGGACCCATGCCCACGGTGGCGGCCCCGGCCCCCGGCGGGCGCGGGCGGCGTGAACGGCGGCACGCCGTCACGCGGCAGGGAACTCCCGTCCTGCGCGGACTGCGACGCCTCAGTCACGCTACGCTCACAAGGATTCCGCCCCAGACAAAAGTCCCCCAGCACTTCACGGCAGAACGGCTCAAGGCACCACATGCCCCAGCACACCTCCGGGTCTGACCGCGCGGCAGTACCACCGGTTGCGCGTGGCACTGTGCGCCCTCCCGCTCCCTCCTCCCTCGACGAGTTGTGGCGTTCTTACAAGACCACGGGCGACGAGCGACTGCGGGAGCAGCTGATCCTGCACTACTCGCCGCTCGTGAAGTACGTCGCGGGCCGGGTGAGCGTGGGGCTGCCGTCCAACGTCGAGCAGGCCGACTTCGTCTCCTCCGGGGTCTTCGGACTCATCGACGCCATCGAGAAGTTCGACATCGAGCGGGCCATCAAGTTCGAGACGTACGCGATCACCCGGATCCGCGGCGCGATGATCGACGAACTCCGGGCGCTGGACTGGATCCCACGGTCCGTCCGGCAGAAGGCGCGGAACGTGGAGCGTGCCTACGCCACGCTGGAGGCGCGGTTCCGGCGCACGCCGTCGGAGGCCGAGGTGGCCTCGGAGATGGGTATCGCGCTGGAGGAACTGCACGCGGTTTTCAGCCAGTTGTCGCTGGCGAATGTGGTCGCCCTGGAGGAGTTGCTGCACGTCGGCGGCGAGGGCGGCGACCGGCTGAGCCTGATGGACACGCTGGAGGACACCGCCGCCGACAACCCGGTGGAGGTCGCCGAGGACCGTGAGCTGAGACGGCTGCTCGCGCGGGCCATCAACACCCTCCCCGACCGTGAGAAGACCGTGGTGACCCTCTACTACTACGAAGGCCTCACTCTCGCGGAGATCGGCAACGTCCTCGGGGTGACCGAGAGCCGGGTCAGCCAGATCCACACCAAGTCCGTGCTGCAGCTCCGCGCGAAGCTCGCCGACGCGGGCCGCTGACAGACGCCTTCCCGGCCCTTTCCCGACCCCACCCCTGCCCTCTCCGGCCATCCGGTCGGTGGCCATGCCCTTCCCCCGCACGTCTGCCGCCGTAGAGTGGACATGTGCCCAGGATTCGAGCGGCCTCCGTGGCCGAGCACCGGACCATGCAGCGCGGCGCCCTCCTGGACGCCGCGCGCTCCCTGCTGTCCGAGGGCGGTACGGAGGCGTTGACCTTCCCCGCACTCGCCGAGCGCACGGGCCTCGCCCGGTCCTCCGTGTACGAGTACTTCCGCTCCCGGGCCGCCGTCGTCGAGGAGCTGTGCGCCGTCGACTTCCCCGTCTGGGCGGCCGAGGTCGAGAACGCCATGGAGCGCGCCGATACGCCCGAGGCGAAGATCGAGGCGTATGTGCGGCGGCAGCTCGACCTCGTAGGGGACCGCCGCCACCGCGCGGTCGTCGCGATCTCCGCGAGCGAGCTGGACGCGGGCGCCCGGGAGAAGATCCGCGCCGCGCACGGCGGACTGATCGCCATGATCGTCGAAGCGCTGGGCGACCTCGGCAACGAGCAGCCCAGGCTGTCCGCCATGCTCCTGCAGGGTTCGGTCGACGCCGCCGTGCGTCGAATCGAACTGGGCGTCGCGGAGGAGCCGGGCGTCATCGCGGACACCGTCGTCGCGATGGTCCTGCGCGGTGTGACCGGCGGCCTGAGCGGCTGATCCGGACCGCTTCCGGCTCCGGCACACCGAACACCGGAAGCAGCCGCGAGGGGCCTGTGCGCAGCAGCGCGGGCGGCAGCAGCGAGAGCGGATCCAGATAGGCGTCCCCGCGCCGCAGGCCCCAGTGCAGGCAGCCCTCCGCGCAGTGGAACGGCCCCTCCTCCAGCACCCCGACCGGCTGCCCGGCCCGTACGCGCGCCCCCTCCTCGACCAGTGCCCGCACCGGTCGAGGAGGGGGCG
>MUNB01000572.1 GCA_002154345.1 Streptomyces griseus | reverse complement strand
GCGGACCGGCGACCGGGCCGCCGGCCGCCCCGTAACAGAGGTGCTGGCCGGTGGTGAAGAGCGTGTCGGCGGCCAGCTCCAGCGGGACCAGCAGCCCCGCGATCGCCCCGAAGCCGCGCTCCCGGCCGGCCAGCGCGTACGCCACCGCGAAGACGACGCCCGCCAGCAGCGCCACCGCGGTCAGCGGCAGCGGAACCCGGGAGAGCAGCACATGGGACGCCGTGGACAGGGTGACGACGAGCGCGGTGAAGACCGCCGCGCGCGCGACCCTGAGCTGCGTCCCTGAGATGTCCATCGCCGGAAAGTGTGTCATGCGTGGAGGTAAGCGGACCTTAAAAGAGGCTGAGAGTCCCCGGGCGGGGCCGCCCGGGGACTCTCACGCCCTACAGGCCCGGGATCCGGCCGTTGCGGAAGAGGTCCACGAAGATCTGGTGGTCCGCGCGGGCCCGTGCCCCGTAGCTGTGGGCGAAGTCGACCAGCAGCGGCGCGAAGCCCTCCTCGTCGGCCGCGATGGCCGCGTCGATCGCCCGCTCCGTGGAGAACGGCACCAGCGAGTGGCCGCTCTCGTCGTCGGCGGCCGCGTGCATGGTGGCCGTCGCCCGGCCCAGGTCCGCGACGACCGCCGCGATCTCGTCCACCTCGTCGATGTCGGACCAGTCCAGATCGACCGCGTACGGCGAGACCTCGGCGACCAGCTGACCGGAGCCGTCCAGCTCGGTCCAGCCCAGCCACGGGTCCGCGTGCGCCTGGAGCGCGCGCTGCGAGATCACCGTGCGGTGCCCCTCGTGCTGGAAATACTCCCGCACGGCGGCGTCCGTGATGTGCCGGGAGACCGCCGGGGTCTGCGCCTGCTTGAGGTAGATCACCACATCGTTCTCCAGGGCGTCGCTGTTGCCCTCCAGAAGGATGTTGTACGAGGGCAGCCCGGCCGATCCGATGCCGATGCCCCGGCGGCCCACCACGTCCTTGACCCGGTAGGAGTCCGGCCGGGTCAGGCTCGACTCCGGCAGCGTCTCCAGATACCCGTCGAACGCGGCCAGCACCTTGTAGCGCGTCGCGGCGTCCAGGTCGATCGCCCCGCCGCCGTCCGCGAACCGGCGCTCGAAGTCCCGGATGACCGTCATCGAGTCCAGCAGCGAGAACCGCGTGCGTGAACGGGCGGCCCGCAGCGCGCCCAGCAGCGGGCCGTCCGCGGTGTCCAGCGTGAACGGCGGCACCTCGTCGTTCTTCGCGCCCGTCGCCAGCGCGTGGATCCGCTCGCGGTACGAGGCGGCGAAGATCCGGACCAGCTCGGTGATCTGCTCGTCGGCCAGCGCCTTCGCGTAACCGATCAGCGCCACGGAGGCGGCGAACCGCTTCAGGTCCCAGGTGAAGGGGCCCACGTACGCCTCGTCGAAGTCGTTGACGTTGAAGACGAGACGGCCGTTGGCGTCCATGTACGTGCCGAAGTTCTCCGCGTGCAGATCGCCGTGGATCCATACCCGGCCGGTGCGCTCGTCCAGGAACGGGCCGCCGTGCCGCTCCCGCTCCAGGTCGCTGTAGAACAGGCAGGCCGTGCCCCGGTAGAAGGCGAAGGCCGAGCCCGCCATCTTGCGGAACTTGACCCGGAAGGCGGCCGGATCGGCGGCCAGCAGCTCCCCGAAGGCGGTGTCGAAAACGGCGAGAATCTGCTCCCCGCGCTGCGCTGCGCCGGTCTGCGTTTCCGACATCTCTTGCTGCCTCCTGCTGTAGCTGGCGTGTCTGGCCGGACCCCGGGCCCAGGTGACCGAGTGCATGACAAAACGGACACGTGTCCCGCCTTCTCCAACGCTCGGCGGAAGCCGGGAGTGCCCGTCGTTCGACTCCGTCACGTCGTAGACTTCCACGCTGTCCCCCCGTCCGTCATCGCCCGACTTCCCGGAGGCCCGACGCCGTGACCAAGCCGCCCTTCACGCACCTGCACGTTCATACCCAGTACTCGCTGCTGGACGGTGCGGCGCGGCTCAAGGACATGTTCGAGGCGGCCAACGAGATGGGCATGACGCACATCGCGATGACCGACCACGGCAACCTCCACGGCGCGTACGACTTCTTCCACTCGGCGAAGAAGGCGAACGTCACGCCGATCATCGGCATCGAGGCGTACGTCGCCCCGGAGTCGCGCAAGCACAAGCGCAAGGTGCAGTGGGGACAGCCGCACCAGAAGCGCGACGATGTGTCCGGATCCGGTGGTTACACCCACAAGACGATCTGGGCGTCCAACAAGACCGGGCTGCACAACCTCTTCCGGCTCTCCTCCGACGCGTACGCCGAGGGCTGGCTCCAGAAGTGGCCCCGGATGGACAAGGAGACCATCTCCCAGTGGTCCGAGGGGCTCATCGCCTCCACCGGCTGCCCCTCGGGCGAGGTGCAGACCCGGCTGCGGCTCGGCCAGTTCGACGAGGCGGTCCAGGCGGCCTCCGACTACAAGGACATCTTCGGCGAGGGCAAGTACTTCCTGGAGCTGATGGACCACGGCATCGAGATCGAGCGCCGGGTCCGCGACGGGCTGCTGGAGATCGGCAAGAAGCTGAACATCCCGCCGCTCGTCACCAACGACTCCCACTACACGTACGCCCACGAGGCCACCGCCCACGACGCCCTGCTCTGCATCCAGACCGGCAAGAACCTCTCGGACCCCGACCGCTTCCGCTTCGACGGCACGGGCTACTACCTCAAGACGACGGACGAGATGTACGCCGTCGACTCCTCCGACGCCTGGCAGCAGGGGTGCGCCAACACCCTCCTGGTCGCCGAGCAGATCGACACCTCCGGCATGTTCGAGGCGAAGAACCTCATGCCGAAGTTCGAGATCCCGGACGGCTTCACGGAGATCACCTGGTTCCAGGAGGAGGTCCGGATCGGCATGGGCCGCCGCTTCCCGAACGGTGTCCCCGACGACCGGCAGAAGCAGGTCGAGTACGAGATGGACATCATCATCCAGATGGGGTTCCCGGGGTACTTCCTGGTCGTCGCCGACTTCATCATGTGGGCCAAGAACAACGGCATCGCGGTCGGCCCCGGCCGAGGCTCCGCCGCCGGTTCGATCGTGGCGTACGCCATGGGCATCACCGACCTCGACCCGATCGAGCACGGGCTGATCTTCGAGCGGTTCCTCAACCCCGAGCGCGTCTCCATGCCCGATGTCGACATCGACTTCGACGAGCGTCGGCGCGTCGAGGTGATCCGGTACGTCACCGAGAAGTACGGCGCCGACAAGGTCGCCATGATCGGCACCTACGGCAAGATCAAGGCCAAGAACGCCATCAAGGACTCCGCCCGCGTGCTGGGCTACCCGTACGCGATGGGCGACCGCCTCACCAAGGCCATGCCCGCCGACGTCCTCGGCAAGGGCATCGATCTCAACGGCATCACCGACCCCAAGCACCCGCGCTACAGCGAGGCCGGCGAGATCCGGGGGATGTACGAGAACGAACCGGACGTCAAGAAGGTCATCGACACCGCCAAGGGCGTCGAGGGCCTCGTCCGGCAGATGGGCGTGCACGCAGCCGGCGTCATCATGTCCAGCGAGCCGATCGTCGACCACGCGCCCGTCTGGGTCCGGCACACCGACGGCGTCACCATCACGCAGTGGGACTACCCGCAGTGCGAGTCGCTCGGCCTGCTGAAGATGGACTTCCTCGGCCTGCGCAACCTGACGATCATGGACGACGCCATCAAGATGGTGAAGTCCAACAAGGGCATCGACCTGGAGATGCTCTCGCTGCCGCTGGACGACCCCAAGACGTACGAACTGCTCTGCCGCGGTGACACGCTCGGCGTCTTCCAGTTCGACGGCGGGCCCATGCGCTCCCTGCTCCGCCAGATGCAGCCCGACAACTTCGAGGACATCTCCGCCGTCTCGGCCCTCTACCGGCCGGGCCCGATGGGCATGAACTCGCACACGAACTACGCGGAGCGCAAGAACGGCCGCCAGGAGATCACCCCGATCCACCCGGAGCTGGAGGAGCCCCTCAAGGAGGTCCTCGGCCTCACCTACGGCCTGATCGTCTACCAGGAGCAGGTCCAGAAGGCCGCCCAGATCGTCGCCGGGTACTCGCTCGGCGAGGCCGACATCCTGCGCCGCGTGATGGGTAAGAAGAAGCCCGAGGAGCTGGCGAAGAACTTCGTCCTCTTCGAGAAGGGCGCCAAGGAGAAGGGCTTCTCCGACGCGGCGATCAAGGCGCTGTGGGACGTCCTGGTGCCGTTCGCCGGGTACGCGTTCAACAAGGCGCACTCCTCGGCGTACGGCCTGGTCACCTACTGGACCGCCTACCTCAAGGCGAACTACCCCGCCGAGTACATGGCGGCCCTGCTGACCTCGGTCAAGGACGACAAGGACAAGTCCGCGGTCTACCTCAACGAGTGCCGCCGCATGGGCATCAAGGTGCTCCCGCCCAACGTCAACGAGTCGCTGTCCAACTTCGCCGCCCAGGGCGACGACGTGATCCTCTTCGGCCTGACCGCCATCCGCAACGTCGGCCAGAACGTCGTCGACTCGATCATCCGGTCCCGGAAGGCGAAGGGGAAGTACAGCACCTTCCCCGACTTCCTGGACAAGGTCGAGGCGGTCGTCTGCAACAAGCGCACCGTGGAATCGCTGATCAAGGCCGGCGCGTTCGACGAGATGGGCCACACCCGCAAGGGGCTCGTCGCCCACCACGAACCGATGATCGACAACGTGGTGCAGGTCAAGCGCAAGGAGGCCGAGGGACAGTTCGACCTCTTCGGCGGCATGGGCGAGGAGGAGAGCGACGAGCCGGGCTTCGGGCTCGACGTGGAGTTCTCCGACATCGAGTGGGAGAAGGCCTACCTGCTCGCCCAGGAACGGGAGATGCTCGGCCTGTACGTCTCCGACCACCCGCTCTTCGGCCTGGAGCACGTGCTGTCCGACAAGGCCGACGCCTCGATCTCCCAGCTCATGGGCGGCGACTACAGCGACGGCTCCGTCGTCACCGTCGGCGGCATCATCTCCGGCCTCCAGCGCAAGATGACCAAGCAGGGCAACGCCTGGGCCATCGCCACCGTGGAGGACCTGGCCGGCTCCATCGAGTGCATGTTCTTCCCCGCCACCTACCAGCTGGTCTCCACCCAGCTCGTCGAGGACACCGTCGTCTTCGTCAAGGGACGCCTCGACAAGCGCGAGGACGTGCCCCGGCTGGTCGCCATGGAGATGCAGGTCCCCGACATCTCCAACGCCGGGACCAACGCCCCCGTCGTCCTCACCATCCCCACCGTGAAGATCACCCCGCCCATGGTCACCCGGCTCGGCGAGGTGCTCAGCCACCACCGGGGCGACACCGAGGTACGCATCAAGCTCCAGGGCCCCCGCAAGACCACCGTCCTGCGGCTGGACCGGCACCGGGTCAAGGCCGACTCGGCGCTCTTCGGCGACCTGAAGGTGCTGCTCGGCCCGTCCTGCCTGGCCGGCTGAGCCCGAGCACGACACGACAGACATGACGAGAGGGGCGTCCCGCCGGTGCGGGGCGCCCCTCTCGCCGTCCTCAACGCCAGTCTCTACCGCGAGCGGCCGACGGGTCAGTTGTGGCCGAAGCGTCGCTGATGCTTGCGCGCCACGTCGGACGGGCTGCCCTGGGCCTGCGCCTGCGACTGGTTCTGGGACTCGAACGCCGTCGACTTGGCCTGCTCCGCACTACGCTCCGACGCGGACGCGCGGTCGTGCTGGCTGCCCTGCTTGCGGTTCTTGTTCTTGGCCATGGTGAATGCCTCCTGTGGGGAATCCTGGGGGGCCAGGACCGCTGTCAGACTCACATGGCGCCGCAAACACCGCATGTTGGATCATTACCGTGCGTAGCGGTTTCCGCAGTGGCCTGCCGTTCCGCCGCCTTTTCGCCTTCTTCCCGTATTCCTTTCCGGATCCGCCACGCCGATGATCCAGTTCCGGCCGTTAACCCCCGCGAGGTCGGGCAGACTCGAAGGAAACCCTGGGTAAGCGGACCCGGTCATCGAGGAGCGGGCCGCTGAACCGTTCCCGAATTCTGGAAGAGGGTGGAACGCGTGGACCGTTGCGTCGTCCTGGTGGACGCCGGCTACTTGCTGGGCGCAGCCGCGAGTCTGCTGGCCGGAGAGCCCGCCCGTTCCCGCATCACCGTCGACCACGCGGCCCTCATCCAGGGGCTCCGCGAGCGCGCCGAGGCCGACACCCAACAGCCCCTGCTGCGCATCTACTGGTTCGACGGCGCCCCCGACCGGGTGCCCCAGCCCGAGCACCGCCGGCTCCGCGTGATGCCCCGCGTGACCGTACGGCTGGGCGCCCTGACCCGCAGCGACGGACGCTGGGCGCAGAAGGGCGTCGACGCCGCCATGCACGCCGAGCTCACCGAACTCGCCAGGAACCGGGCCTGCTCCGATGTGGTCCTGGTGACCGGCGACGGCGATCTGCTGCCCGGTCTGATGTCCGCCAAGGAACACGGCGTCGCCGTCCACCTCTGGGCCGTACAGGCCGCCGACGGCGACTACAACCAGTCCGAGGACCTGGTCGCCGAGGCCGACGAACGCCGCGTCCTCGACCGGGCCTGGATCACCAAGGCGGTACGCGCCAAGGACACCGGCGGCAGCTGCGCCCCGC
>MUNB01000571.1 GCA_002154345.1 Streptomyces griseus | reverse complement strand
GTACGGGTGAGCGGGATGTGCGGCGACGGGTGCTGGGGGGCGGGGTGGTGGGCCGCCGCCCCGTAGCGGTTCGGCGCGGGGGAGACATCGTCCGGCATGCTGCGACCTCCTCTCAGGGTCGGGGTTACGGGTGGGGGGTCGTGACGTTCTCAGGTGCTGGTACAGGTGCAGGGGTCAGTGGCGCGTACGAAGGCGCTGACGACAGCCGGGACGCGGGCTCAGGTGACGGCGCGGGCAAGGCAGCAGGCGTGGCGTTCTCCTCGGAAGCCGTGGCCTTCAGCGCCGCCAGCGGCAGCTCCACCCGCACCTCCGTACCCTTCTCCGCCTTCCCTCGGCCGATCCGGATGCGGGCGCCGATGGAGGCGGCCCGCTCCACCATGCCGACCAGGCCGAAGTGGCCGGCCCGGCGGAGGGTGTCGAGTGTCGTGCCGGGGGGCAGGCCGCGCCCGTCGTCGTACACGCTGACGCGGAGCATGTCGCCCTTCACGCCCGCGAGGACGATCAGATACGTCGGGCCCGCATGGCGGTGGGCGTTCTCCAGGGCCTCCGAGGCGACGGTGACGAGTTGGCGGGCGACCGCCTGCGGGACCGGTGGGACCGGGGTCTCCTCGGACAGGCGACGGAAGGTGGCCGTGACCGGGTGGCGGGCAGAGAAGTCCTGTGCCTGCGCAGCCAGTTCGGCGAGCAGGTCGACGCCTCCTTCCAGGCCCTGCTCCCGACGGAGGTCGCTGAGCAGTTCCCGGGACTCTGCGGCGGCCCGGCGGGCGGCGCGGGCGACCAGATCCGCCTGGAGCTTCACGGTGGGCGGGTCCATCCGGTCCGCCGAGCACGCCAGGCCGTCGGCGGCCAGCGCCAGTCCGTGCAGGGTCTTGGCGACCGAGTCGTGCATCTCGCGGGCCAGGCGGGTCCGTTCGCCCTCCACCGCCTCGGTCACCGCCAGCCGCGCCCGGGTCTCGGTGAGCGCCTGGGTCGCCGTACCGAAACGCAGGAGCAGATTGCGCAGGGTGACGCCGACCGCCCCGGCGATCACGCAGAAGCCTGGCAGGAGGAGCCCCGTCGCCCCGCCCGCCTCCAGCTTCGGGACGCTGGCGTACACGCCGAAGACGATGACCACCTGGAGGGCCGCGAAGACCGCCGCGCCGCGCCAGCCCTGGATCAGGCCGGCCAGCAGCGGGGTGCAGACGGTGACGTACGCGAGGGTCGACTCGGGGGTCGCCGTGATCAGCAGCAGGGCACCGAAGAACACGTCGACGGCCAGCAGCCAGGGGTGGCGCAGAAGGACCGGGCCGAACCGCTCCCAGTCACGGAACAGGACGTACGAGCCCATGAAGGTGACCAGGATCGCCGAACCGATGAACCAGGTGGGCAGGCCGGGCGCGGTGTGGCTGATGGCGTACGGGGTCGCTATCGCGATCATCGCCAGGCGGAAGCCGAAGACCTGACGACACATCGCCTGGAGCGCGTTGACCTGAATGGCGAAGGCCGGGCGGGCCGGGGTCGCGGTGTGTGCGCGGGTCAGGTCCGCGGCCAGTCCGGGCTGCACGCCACTGAGCTGGTATGCCATGTTCCTGTCACCTCCGTCTCGTGTCCGCAATTCCCCGCGAGTCCCCGCGTCCCCCTTCGTTCCCCTCGTCCCCATCACGCCCGTCGTTCATGTCATCCGCCCGTGAGGAACGCGAAGTCGACGTCGGCTCCGTACACGAATCCGACGGTGAGCAGAACGAGCGTGCCGGGGAGGAGGAACGAGGTCACCGCGAACGTGGCCTTCGGCACCGCCTTGGCCGCCTTCCGGCGGGCGTTCTGGGCGTCGGTGCGGCGCATGTCGTTGGCGATCTGGATGAGCGTCTCGACGATCGGCGCACCCAGCTCCTCGCCCTGCTGGAGCGTGGTGACGAACATGGCGACCTGTTCGGAGTCATTGCGCCTGCGCAGCTCGTCGAAGGCCTGGCGGCGACTGACGCCCATGTCCATCTGCCGCAAAGTGATGCGCAGTTCGTCGGACCAGGGGCCCTCGTACTTCTCCGCGACCCGGTCCAGCGCCTGCCGGAACCCGAGCCCGGCGGAGACGACGACGGCCAGGACGTCGAGAAAGTCCGGCAGGGTGCGTTCGATGTGCTCGCGGCGGACCCGGATGGCCGACCAGATCCCGGCCTCCACCCAGAACAGGCCGAAAGCGACCATCAGGAGCGCGAGGAACAGTTGGCCGCGCAGGATCATGGTGAACGCGCCCAGGAGGCCCAGCGCCCCGTAGACCGCGCGGCGGGCCGCGTAGCGGTCGATGGTGAGGCCGCCGGGGTTGCCCGCCAGGTCGATCTGGCGGCGCTTCTTGTTGACGGCCTTGGGGCCCATCATCCGCAGGACCGCGGGGGCCCAGCGGATGCCGAGCCGGTCGATGCCGGAGCCGACCGCACTGGTGCGGGAGGAGCCGGATTCCAGGGCCACGGCGAGGTCGCCGGGGAGTTTGGCGTCGGCCCGGTACATCCGGATGCCGTGGATGGCCCCGTAGACGGCGAGGCCGACGACCAGGGCTAGCAGCAGGTCCATGGCGGTTCTTCTCCCAGCTCGTCAGACGTCGATACGGGACAGGCGGCGGATGACCACGAAGCCGATGGCGTACAGCACGATGGCCACGACGACGGCCGCCTGACCGATGAACGCCCCCGTCATCCGGTCCAGCGCACCCGGCATCACCGCGTTCATCAGCAGCATCGCGCCGACGCCGAAGATGGGTACGGCGTAGGCGGTGACGGTGACCTGGGAGAGCTGCGTCTTGACCTCGCGGCGGGTCTCCTTGCGCTCCTCCAGCGTCTCGGTGAGGTTGCGGAGCGAGCTGACGACCGTACCGCCGGCCCGGTTGGAGAGGACCAACGTCGTGACCAGAACGACCAGTTCGCGGGATGGGAGCCGGTCCGTCAGTTCGCTGAGCGCGTCCTCCAGGGGTTCACCGACGGCCAAGCGCCGTGCCACCCGCGCCAGTTCCTCACCCGCCGGGTCCTCCAGCTCCTCCGCCGCCATCGACAGCGAGGTGCGCAGGGCCAGGCCCGCCTGGGTGGCGTTGGCGAGGATGCGGGAGAGCTCGGGGAGCTGGTTGATGAAGCGCTCGGTGCGCTTGACCCGCTGCCAGTTGAGGAACGCGTTGGTGCCCCAGAGACCGATCAGCGCGGCGACCGGGCCGAAGAACGCCGCGAGCATGGACGAGGCGATCATCCAGAGCCCCGCCATCGCGAAGAGCGCGTAGACGACGAACTCGCCGGGCGTGATGTCCATGCCGGTCGCGGCGAGCTTCAGCTCCAGCTTCCGGCCCAGCGAGGTGGCCCGCAGCCGGCGGTCCAGGCCCTTGAAGCGGCGACGGCGGCCCGTCTCGGGTATCTGGCCGACGTGGGAGAGCCGCTCGACGAGGGCGTCGCGGTCGGCCTTGCCGCCGGAGTAGGCGTACAGGCCCATCACGCCGAGCACGCAGCACAGCAGCGTGACGCCGACGGTGACCAGGGGGAGGTTGACGTTGTCCATGGCTCGGTACCTAGTTGGCCTCTCGGGTGGCGAGCTGTTCGGCGGACTGGGCGACGCCGAACGCCTGCGGGATGGGCTGACTGGCCAGGTAGAGGCGCTCGGCGAGCCTCCGGGGCAGCGGGAGGTACTGGAAGTCGCCGTGGATCCGGCCGTCCGCCGACATCGGCTGGGCGTTGAAGCGGGCGACCGTGATGATGCGGTACGGGTCGCGGCCGTGGCTGTCCAGCACGGCGATCTCGGTGATCTTCCTGGCTCCGTCGGCGTGCCGGGTGAGCTGGACGATCACGTCGACGGCGCTGTTGATCTGGTCGTGCAGCGCCTCGAACGGGATCTCGACCTCCGACATCGAGGCGAGGGTCTGGAGCCTCATCAGCGCGTCCTCGGCGCTGTTGGCGTGCACGGTGGCCAGCGAACCGTCGTGACCGGTGGACATCGCCTGGAGCATGTCGAGCGACTCGCCGCCTCGGACCTCACCGACGACGATCCGGTCGGGGCGCATACGCAGCGAGTTGCGGACCAGGTCGCGGATGGTGATCTGGCCCTTGCCCTCGACGTTGGCCGGACGGGACTCCAGCCGGATCACATGGCTCTGCTGGAGCTGGAGTTCGGCGGAGTCCTCGATGGTGACGATGCGCTCGGCGTTCGGAATCAGTCCGGAGAGCGCGTTGAGGAGGGTCGTCTTGCCGGTGCCGGTGGCGCCCGAGACGATGATGTTGAGCTTGGCCTGGACGAGGCCGGCGAGCAGCACCAGCATCTGTTCGTCCAGTGAGCCGAAGCCGATCATCTCCTGGAGCGTGAAGGAGCGCGGGAAGCGGCGGATGGTGAGCGTCGCGCCGGTCAGCGACAGCGGCGGGATGATCACGTTGACACGTTCGCCGCTGGGCAGGCGGGCGTCGACCATCGGGTTGGACTCGTCGACGCGGCGGTTGACGGTCGACACGATCCGCTCGATGGTCTGCATCAGCTGTTCGTGGGAGCCGAAGCGCATCGGGAGCTGTTCGACCCGGCCGTTGCGCTCGACGAAGATCTGGTCGGGGCCGTTGACCATGATCTCGGTGATGGACGCGTCCTCCAGGAGCGGTTCCAGGATGCCGAGGCCGAGCGCCTCGTCCACGACGCGGCGGATCAGCTGCGAGCGCTCCACGGTGGACAGCACCGGGCCCTCGCGGCTGATGATGTGGCCGAGGACGCGTTCCAGCCGGGCCCGCCGGTCGGCGGCGGCCAGCGAGGACATCTCCGCGAGGTCGATCTCCTCCAGCAGCTTGGCCCGGTAGGTGGCCACCAGGTGACCGTCCTCCCGTGCTCCGCCCTGCTCCTCCGGAGCGGTCATGCGTGCCCGCAGGCTCATCTGCGTAACTCTCCTCGTCGGTCGTCGGGGTCGGGACCGTAGTCCTGGCGGGGCGGGTCAGAAGCCGAAGCGGGAGTTCTCGTTGGGCATGGTCGTGCTCCGCTCGGCCCACCACCCCTTCAGCCCCGGCACCACGGAGGGCACCTTGACCCGGACCGTGACCGTGACGTCCTGGCCGCCGCTCTTGCGGTAGCGGAACCCGCCGTCCTCCACCCAGTCGCTCACGGCGTCGCGGGCGTTGCTCTCGCCGCTGCCCCGGGCGTCCACGCTGGCTTCCGTACGGGCTCCGGCGCGGGCGGCCGTGCCCGCCTGATTGGCGGCGTACGCGGCCAGACCCAGCTGGATGGCCGCCATCGCGACGAGGAGCAGCAGAGGGAGGAAGCCGAGGTACTCCATGGCGACCTGGCCGCGGTCACGGTCCCGGCCGTTGCTCGCGGGTGCGGAACGGGTGTGCTCGCTGTTCGGATGTGTAGTCACCATGACTGCGTCTCCTTCGGCGATCCCGCCCGGCCCTTGATCTCCGTGTCGAGGTCGAACAGGCCCGGCACCAGCACCGGAACCTTCAGCGTCACCGTGGTCTCGTACAGCCGGCTGCCGCTCCCGTCACAGTCGACGTCGGCATTCTTCGACCAGGCGTCGGGCAGGTCCTTCATCGCACCCGTCCAGCAGGCCGCTCTCGGCGCGTACTCCGCCCCGCTGCCCTTGCGCGCGCCCACGTCCGCCGCGTTGCCCGCGAGGCTGAAGGTGTAGCCGATCAGGGCGCACTCCCAGAGCACGAGCATGATCAGGATGATGAAGGGGGTCATGCCCAGGAACTCGACGGCAGTCTGGCCGCGGTCCCGGTTCCGGCCCAGTCCCCCGCACTCACGTAGGGCGGTGATCCGCCCCCGTATGCCGCTGTGTGCCGTCCTTGTGGTGGTCATCGCTCAACGTGTCCCCTCGGAGTCTCCGGGGCCCCGGCCGGAGCCGTCGCGCCGGCGGCGCGGGCGTCCGATCGAGCCCCGGTCGTTCTTCAGAGCGCCGCTGTTCCGTTTGACCAGGGCGCTGCCGCTCTTCTTCGCGGCCGTGCTCTCCTTGACGATGCCCAGCTCTCCGGCCAGGCCCCAGAGCGCCTGCTTGACCGTGCTCTTGGCGTCCAGTTCGTGCAGGCGTCCGGAGTCGATGGACGCCTGGAGCTCCTTGAAGTTGGCGGGGATCGCCGCCGAGGCGACCCGGGTGCCGGTGATCTTCTGGATCAGCGGCGGCTGGATCTCGGTGTTGCGGGTGAAGCGGTTGACGAGGGTGACGGTCTCCTCGGCCTTGCGGATCTGGAGCCGTTCCCACATCCGTACGATGCGTTTCGCGCCGCGCACCGCGACCACGTCGGGGGTTGTGACCAGCAGGGCCACGTCCGCCATCTCGATGGCCGCCGCGTTGGCCCCGTTCATCTGGCCGCCGCAGTCGATGACGACGATCTCGTAGCGGGTGCGGAGCGCGCTGACGATCTGGCGCGCGGAGCGGTCGCTGACCTCCTCGCCGCGTTCGCCCTCGCCAGGGGCGAGCAGCAGGGCGAGGCCGGTGGAGTGGGAGAACACCGCGTCGGACAGCACTCGGGGCGATATGTCGGTGATCAGGGCGAGGTCGACGAGGGAGCGGCGGAACTGGACGTCGAGGAACGAGGCGATGTCCCCGGTCTGGAGGTCCATGTCCACCAGCGCCACCGTGTTGCCGGACGCCTGGGCGGCCAGGGCGAGTTGGATGGCGGTGACGGTCGCGCCGACGCCGCCCTTGGCGCCGGTGACCGTGACCACCGTGCCGCCGGGGCCGGTGAAGACCTCGTTGCCGGAGGTGAGGTGGCGGCGTACCCCGGCGGACCACTGGGCGGCCGCCTGGACGCGGTTGGCCAGTTCCTCGTAGCTCAGCGGCAGGGTGACCAGGCCGCGGGCGCCGGAGTCCATCGCGTCGGCGAAGAGGTTCGGGCTGGCGTCCGCGGTGATCATGACGACGCCGACCGAGGGGAACCGCAGCGACACCTCCCGGATCAGCTCCAGGGCCGGCACCGGGCCGATCCGCTCGTGGACCAGCACCACCTCGGGCAGTTCGTCGAGCGCCTCGCCCGCGAGGCGGGCCAGGGTGTCGATGAGCTGGGTGGAATCGCCCACGGGGGTGGCCGGTTCGGCGTCGGGCAGCTGGCTGAGCAGGGTGGTGACGGAGCGGGCCGCGTCGAGATCGCCGACGGCCGGGAGGATTCTGGTGGTCATCCGATCCTCACTTGTCCTTGTCGAGCGTGTAGGTGCGGTCGCCGGGACGGATGGTGCCGTCGCTGCCCGGGGCGACGAGTGCCAGGCGTACGTGCTCCGCGAACGACTCGGCGTAGGCGACGCGCTGGGTGTCCAGTGTGTTCAGGGCGAAGGTGATCGGCACGGCCTCGGTCGCCCGGCTGCCCCGGTCGTCCGCGCTCGGGTCCAGGGCGGTGAGTTCGCCGACGTCCAGCACCTTGGCGTTGGCGACGATGACCTTGGACTGGGCGGAGTCGCCCTGCTGCTCGCCGGCGAACGTGGCGTAGATGTTGACCGTCGCGCCCGGTGTGATCTTGCCCGCGACACCGGTGGAGGCGTCGATCATGATGGCGATCTCCTGCTCACCGGCGCGGAGTTCGGGCTTGCGGACCATCATGTCCGACTGGAGGAGCGAGCCTTCGCGGAGCTCGGTGACCGCGATCTTCGACTCGACCTCGCGCAGGTCGGTCACGGCGTTCTCCGAGAGCCAGCGTTTGGGCATCTTGATCTTCTCGAACTGGCCGCTGTTCAGGGCGGTGTACGGAGCCACGTTGGTCTTCAGCTGGTACGCCGTCACCTCGGGTCCGACCTTCGAGTTGACGTCGCTGATCACCGAGAGCACGCCGGCGAAGGCCGCGAAGGCGCACAGGACCGACAGGAGCAGGAGTATCACGCCGCGGCGCTGGCGGGAGTTCATGGTCCGGACAACCTCGTTCGAATCGGATGCGTGGGACGGACAGCGGACAGAAGGTGCGGTGGAGCGGTGGGTGGAGCGTGGGTGGAGCAGTGCGACACCGGAGCGGTGCGGCCCTGCGGTGGGGCGGTTACGCGCTTACATGTGTGGCGGCGCGGCGCCGTGGAGGAGACGGCCCGCGGGCGGGAGCGGTGGCGCTGGGCGGTGTACGTGCGCGGGTGCGGGGCGAGTACGGGGACGGGTGGAACGGGGACGGCCGCGGCGGGGGAGGACCGGCGCGCGGAGCGGTGGAGCGGGTGGCCTAGGGGCCCGGCGAAACGTCGGCCCCGTGGTGGAGGACACCGGTGGGAGGCGTGCGGTTCTCCGGAGCCGCGAGTGGTGCGGAACAGAATGCACAGCGGTCGCCGATGAGTTCCATGGCGCACCAGTGACACTTTTCCCGGCGTACGGAGGAAACCAGCTGGTAGAGCACGGAGAGGTCCGGTAGGTGGGCCGCGAACTCCACCAGCTTTCCCGTGCCCCACCAGCGCGGTGAGTCGGCCGGGACCGTGGTGTCGTGAATGGCCTGGACCTTCCAGGCGGGCGCGAGGGTCTCCTGTACCCAGTCCGAGTGCAGATTCCCTTTCGCCACCAGAAGATGCGTACCGAAATCCGGTCCGGCCGGCGGTTCGACGGTCGGGCCCACCTTGATCAGCTGCGGCTCGGGGCCGGCGAGCACGGCGAACTGGGACCCGGGGACCCAGGACTTGGCGTGGCTCTTCAGGCTGACCGGGACCCGGTCGAGCCGGGCGACGGAGTTGAGGAGCGCGCCCGCGTGGATGTAGTGCGAGAGCAGCCGGGCGGCGGAGGCGACCACCCCGGGGCTGAAGTCGCAGATGGACAACTGCCGTAGCTGGCGCACCAGTACGGCCACGCCAAGGGGCGGGAGGTCCACCTTGACGAGGGCGATCCGGTCGCTCTCCAGCACCGAGCGGATGGAGTGCAGGCGGCGCTCGTGCTCGGGCCGGATGCCCGAGGGATAGAGGGCGATCACATACCCGTGCTGTTCGAGCAGCAGGTGCATGTCGCCGATGGCCAGCTCCAGCACCTGGGCCTCGGGGGCCTGGAGCAGAGCGGCGGTCGGCGTCTGCTGATCGGTGGGCGGCAGCACCAGGTCTGCGCTCGTCACTGCTATTGCGGTCGGCACGCTCTTCCCCGTTTCGGCTCCGGTCGACGTGGGGACGTCGACCGCAATCGCTACCTGCTCCGTGCTCCTGCCCCAGCACTTTAGCCACGTCTCACCAGGCAGAGAACAGTTATCGGAGACCAGTACGCCACCATGCGAACACCGTTCCGACGAAGCCCGGGTGCTAAACGGGATGAAATCGATTCCGCCCAACTCGCCTTTCGCTGCGGAGCGTTACCGAAGCCCGTGTCCGGCTTTCGATCACGTATCCATTCGCGCACGTCAGGCCGCGTTCCGGGGCATCCGACTGCCTTTTCGTAAGGGCGTTTCCGTGACGGCCCGAAGTTCTCCCGCAAGATCACTCGTGCGGGGGGCGGCGTGCGGTCACGGGGTCGTTTCCGTGCCGTGAATCCTCGGCCCGGCACCCCCGTACGGGGGTGCCGGAGCCCTCTCGCGACCACCCCGCCGTCGGCCTTTCACCGCCAGAGGTCTTGACAACTCGATTGGTCTGGACCAGCTTATGCGCCACAGCGGTGGCCACCGCTGTGGCG
>MUNB01000570.1 GCA_002154345.1 Streptomyces griseus | reverse complement strand
GGGCTCCTGCCGGTCGGGCCGGTGCGGGCCGCACGCCATATCGTGGACGCACCGGCCCGACCGGCAGGAGCCCCCGCGTCCTCACCCCTTGTCGAGATACTCCTCGCGCTCCTTGTCCAGCAGGGCGGCCAGCACCGTGCGCAGCTCCGGCAGGTGCTCCAGCTCCGGGTCGGCGGCGACGATCGCGACGGCCTCCTCGCGGGCGGCGGCGATCACCTCCTCGTCGTCGATGACGGTGAGCATCCGCAGCGAGGAGCGCACTCCGGACTGGGCCTGGCCCAGCACATCGCCCTCGCGACGCTGTTCGAGGTCGATCCGGGAGAGCTCGAAGCCGTCGAGGGTGGCGGCGACGGCGGAGAGCCGGGCGCGGGCGGGGCTCGCCTCGTGGGCCTCGCTGACCAGCAGGCAGAGCCCCGGGGCGGATCCACGCCCGACGCGGCCGCGCAGCTGGTGGAGCTGGGAGACGCCGAAGCGGTCGGCGTCCATGATCACCATGGCGGTGGCGTTGGGGACGTTGACGCCGACCTCGATGACGGTGGTGGCGACCAGGACGTCGACGTCACCGGCGGCGAACCGGCGCATGACGTCGTCCTTCTCGTCGGGGTGCATCCTGCCGTGCAGCACCTCGACGCTCAGCCCGGCCAGCGCGCCCTTGCGCAGCTCGTCGGCGATCTCCAGGACGGCGAGCGGCGGGCGCTTCTCCGGGTCCTCCTCGGCGGTCTTCTTCTTCGCCCTGCCCTTCTTCCCCTCGGCCTCCTCCGCGTCGTCGCCGATGCGGGGGCAGACGACGTACGCCTGGTGGCCGTTCTCCACCTCCTCGCGGACGCGCTCCCAGGCGCGGGCGAGGAAGTGGGGCTTGTCCTTGGCGGGGACGACATGGCTGGCGATCGGGGAGCGGCCGGCCGGGAGCTGGTCCAGGACGGAGGTCTCCAGGTCTCCGAAGACGGTCATCGCGACCGTACGGGGGATGGGGGTGGCGGTCATGACGAGGAGGTGGGGCGGCTGCTTCCCCTTGGAACGCAGGGCATCGCGCTGTTCCACGCCGAAGCGGTGCTGTTCGTCCACGACGACCAGGCCCAGGTCGTGGAACTGGACCTTGTCCTCGATGAGGGCGTGGGTGCCGATGACGATCCCGGCCTCGCCGGTGACCAGGTCGAGCAGGGCCTGACGGCGGGCGGCCATGCCCATGGAGCCGGTGAGCAGGACAACCTTCGTCCCCCGGTCCGAGCCGCCCAGCATGCCGCCCTCGGCCAGCTCGCCCATCATCTCGGTGATCGAGCGGTGGTGCTGCTGGGCGAGGACCTCGGTGGGGGCGAGCATCGCGGCCTGGCCGCCCGCGTCGACCACGGCGAGCATGGCGCGCAGGGCCACCATGGTCTTTCCGCTGCCCACCTCGCCCTGGAGGAGCCGGTGCATCGGGTGCTCGGTGGCCAGGTCGTCGAAGATCTCCTTGCTGACCTTCTCCTGGCCCTCGGTGAGGGTGAAGGGCAGCTTGGCGTCGAACGCGTCCAGCAGGCCGTCCGCGACGGGGCGGCGGGCGACGGCGGGCAGCTGGGTGTCGGCGTACCGGCGGCGGGCCAGGGCGACCTGGAGGACGAACGCCTCGTCCCACTTGAGCCGGGCCTTGGCGTCCTCGATGTCCGCCTTCGTCTGCGGGCGGTGCACCTTCAGCAGCGCCTCGGGCAGCGGGGTGAAGCCGCGGCCCTCGCGGAGCGAGGCGGGCAGCGGGTCCACCGCGTCCTGGGCGCTGGGCAGCACGGCGTCGACGGCCTTGGCGATCCGCCAGGAGTCGAGCTGTTTGCAGGCGGGGTAGATCGGCAGCAGCCGTCCGGCGAAGGCGTCCACGGCCTCGGTCGCCTCGTCGGCGTCGGAGGCGTCGAGGAGTTGGTACGTGGGGTGGGCGAGCTGCATCTTGCGGTTGAAGACGGAGACCTTGCCCGCGAACATCGCCTGGCGGCCCGGCAGCAGCTCCTTGTGCGGCTTGTGGACGCCGTGGCCGAAGAAGACCAGCTGGAGGCGGCCGCTGCCGTCGGTGAGGGTGACCTCCAGGCGTTTGCCCCGGCCGTTGTTGAACATCAGGATCCGGGCGTCGGCGACCTGGGCGACGACCGTGACGTGCTCGTCCAGCGGGAGGTCGGCCAGCGCGGTCAGCTTGCCGCGCTCCTCGTACCGCCGCGGGTAGTGGTGCAGCAGATCACCGACCGTGTGCAGGTCGAGGTGTTCGGCCATCACCTTCGCGGTGGCTCCGCCGAGCAGCTTCTTGAGAGGTTCATCGAACGAGGACACGCGATCCATTGCACACCACGGCACTGACAGCTGTCCGGTGGGCACGCACGGCCGGCCGTGCCACGCGCCGCTACTCGACGCCGATCAGCAGCGGTGCGCGCTGGTGCCCGCCCCGGTAGACCACGGTGTCCACGGCGAGATGGCCCTCGCGTACGTGCTCCTCCAGCGCGTCGGCCAGCGAGTCCGGGACGTCTTCGCCGAGGACGAGGGTGACCAGTTCGCCGCCGGCCGCCAGCATCCGGTCGAGCACGGTGCGGGCGGTGGCCGGGACGTCGGCGCCGATCACGGCCACGTCGCCGTCGATCAGACCGAGGATGTCGCCGGCCTGGCAGACCCCGGCCATGGTCCACGACTGGCGTTCCGCGACGGCCAGTTCGGCGTAGCGGGTGGCCCCGGCGGCGGCGGTCATGGCGACCACGTCCTCGTCGAAGCCCCGGTCCGGCTCGTGGACGGCGAGGGCGGCGATGCCCTGGACGGCGGCGCGGGTCGGCACGAGCGCGACCCTGACCCCCTCGGTCCTGGCCTGTTCGGCGGCGGCTGCGGCGGTGTGGCGCAGGGCCGCGTCGTTGGGCAGGAGCACCACCTCGCGGGCGTGGGCGCGGCGGATGGCGTCGACCAGTTCGCCGCTGGCGGGCGGTTCGCCGGGGCGGGCGATCACGGTGGTGGCGCCGGCCTCGGTGCAGAGCCCGGCCAGGCCGTCGCCGGGGACCACGACGACGACGGCGCGCTGGGCGGGTTCGGCCTGGACGCGGACGTCGTGGCCGCTCTCGGTGGCGAAGTGGGTGATCCGGATCCGGTACGGACGGCCGGCCTCGACGCCCGCCTCCACGGCGGCCCCGGCGTCGTCGACGTGGACGTGGACGTGCCAGAGCCCGTCGCCGCCGACCACGACCAGGGAGTCGCCCAGCGCGTCGAGCCGGGTCCGCAGCCGGGCCACCTGCTCGTCGCGGGCCTCCAGGAGGTAGATCACCTCGAACGCGGGCCCGGCGCCGCCGTCCTCGGGGCAGTCGAGCGGCCCTTCCACCGGAGCGCTCGCCGCGAGGCCCCCCTCCGTGACGCCCTCCACCGGAGTGCCGCCCACCGGCAGCCCCACCACGGAACCGCCGTCCACGGTCACGGGCGCCCTCCCGGAGTTCCCGGAGTTCCCCGAACCGGTACGGGGTCCCCGTACGGGAGGCCGCCCGGTCACCGTCTCCACCAGCGCGCCCAGCACCGCCACCAGACCCCGGCCCCCGGCGTCGACCACGCCCGCCCGGCCGAGGACGGCGAGCTGCTCGGGGGTGCGCGCGAGGGCGGCGCGCGCCCCCTCGTAGGCGGCGGTGACGACGGCGCCCAGGTCGGCGTGGTCCCCCCGGGCGGCCTCGGCGGCCTCGGCGGCGACGGTGAGCACGGTGCCCTCGACGGGGTGGGCGACGGCCTGCCGGGCCGCGTGGGCGGCGCTGGTGAGGGCGAGGCGCAGATGGGCCGCGTCGCCGCCGTCGGCCAGCACCCCGGCCATGCCGCGCAGCAGCTGGGCGAGGATCGTGCCGGAGTTCCCGCGGGCACCGATCAGGGCGCCGTGCGCCATGGCGCGTACGGCGTCGGCGGTGGCTGGTGCGGTGGTGCCGGTCTCGTGCGCGGCGAACACCGCCTCGACGGCCGCGGCGGCGGACTCGACAGTCAGATAGAGGTTGGTGCCGGTGTCCCCGTCGGCGATGGGGTAGACGTTGATCGCGTCGATCTCCGCGCGTTCCCGGCCCAGTGTCTCCAGGGCCAGTGAGCACCATGTGCGTACCGCGACGGCGTCCAGGTCGTCGGGGAGCTGCGGCACCGATGGTCCTCCTTGAAGCGGCCGTGGCAACGGGCTGCACCGCAGGTTAGCCCGCCTGCCGGGGTCCCGGCAGGGACAGGGGCCGGGAGGGCGGGCGGCCGAGCCGTGGTAGTTTCGTATCTCCGAAGCAGGCGTTGTATGCTGCTCCGGTTGCCCGATGAGAGTCGGGCCATCCCTCCGGTACCGCCACTTCAGTCGAACTGATTCCGGCGCGCCGGAATTCACTGTAAGTGCATCTGAAGTCTTTGGAGTGACCCGTGGCTGCCAACTGCGACGTTTGCGGCAAGGGGCCGAGCTTCGGCAACAGCGTTTCGTTCTCGCACCGCCGTACGTCCCGTCGCTGGAATCCCAACATCCAGCGCGTGCGTGCCGTGGTCGGTCGGACGCCGAAGCGGCTCAACGTCTGCACCTCGTGCATCAAGGCCGGCAAGGTCGCGCGCTGACGTCCCCGTCGTAGCGCAGCCTTCCGGTTGCCCAAAAAGCCGGTCCATCTCGGTGGACCGGCTTTTTGCTGCGCTCAGACAGCTGTCCGGGTCAGCCAGCCGTGGTCGACCGGACCGATACCGCCGCCGAGCGGGAAGCCGGCCTCGATCGCGCCGGTGACGTACGTCTTCGCACCCTGGACCGCCGTGGGGACGTCCATCCCGAGCGCGAGCCCGGAGGCGATGGCGGAGGCCAGGGTGCAGCCGGTGCCGTGGGTGTGGCGGTTGTCGTGCCGGGGGGCGCGCAGCCAGTGTTCCGCGCTGCCGTCGGTGAGCAGGTCCACCGCCTCGCCGGGCAGATGGCCGCCCTTGATCACGACCCAGCGCGGTCCGAAGCCGAGGATCTCCTCGGCGGCGCGGCGCATTCCGCTCTCGTCGGTGACCCGGACGCCGGTGAGCTGGGCCACTTCGTCGAGGTTCGGGGTGGCGACGGTGGCGACGGGCAGCAGCTTCGTCCGTACGGAGTCGAGCGCCTCGGCGGCGAGCAGCGCGTCGCCGTGCTTGGAGACGCCGACCGGGTCGACGACCACCGGGGCGTCGGTTCCGGCGAGGAGTTCGGCGACGGTCTCCACGAGGGCGGCCGAGGCGAGCATGCCGGTCTTCACGGCCTGGACGCCGATGTCGTCGACGACGCTGCGGTACTGGGCGCGTACGGCGTCCACCGGAAGCTCCCACGCGCCCTGGACGCCGAGGGAGTTCTGTGCGGTGACGGCGGTGAGCACGCTCATGCCGTGCACGCCGAGGGCGAGCATCGTCTTCAGATCGGCCTGGATCCCCGCACCGCCGCCGGAGTCGGATCCGGCGACGGTGAGCACGCGGGGCGGGACAGCGGTACGTATGGGCATACGCAGCAATCTAACGGTCACCGGTGCTGGTGGGTGTCCTCGATGGAGCCGAAGTGGTCCCAGCCGCCCTTGCTGGTCCAGGGCGCGCCGTCGACGGTGACCTGGGGCAGGGCGGAGGGGTTGAGGACCTCGCCGATCACCTTCCAGCGGGCGGGCAGCTTCACGTCCGGCGGGAAGGTCGCCACGATCGCGTGGTCCTCTCCCCCGGTCAGCACCCACTGGAGCGGGTCGACGCCGACGGCCTGGCCGATGTCGGACATCTGCGAGGGGATGTCGATCAGGCCGGAGCGCAGGTCTATGCGGACCTTGCTGGACTCCGCGATGTGGCCGAGGTCGGCGACGAGGCCGTCGCTGACGTCGGTCATCGCGGTGGCGCCGAGTCCGGCGGCCGCGGGGCCCGCGTGGTACGGCGGTTCCGGCCGCCGGTGGGCCTCGACGAAGGCGCGCGGCGAGCGGAAGCCGCGGGAGAGCACGGCGTATCCGGCGGCGGACCAGCCGAGCCAGCCGGTGACCGCGACGACGTCGCCGGGGCGGGCGCCGCCCCGGGTGACGGGTTCGTGGTTGCGCAGATCGCCGAGCGCGGTGATCGCGACGGTGATCGTGTCGCCGCCGACCACATCGCCGCCCACCACGGCCGCGCCCGCCACCTGGCACTCGTCGCGCAGCCCGTCCATCAGCTCGGCGGCCCAGGTGACGGGGAGGTCGGCGGGGACGACGAGGCCGAGGAGCAGCGCGGTGGGCACGGCGCCCATCGCCGCGATGTCGGCGAGGTTCTGGGCGGCGGCCTTGCGGCCGACGTCGTACGCCGTCGACCAGTCGCGGCGGAAGTGCCGTCCTTCCAGCAGGATGTCCGTACTGGCCACGACCCTGCGGTCGGGGGCGGCCACGACCGCGGCGTCGTCGCCGGGCCCCAGCCGTACCGCCGGAGTGGTGGTGAGCCGGGACGTGAGCTCTCTGATGAGCCCGAACTCCCCCAACTCGCCCACGGTTCCCTTCACCGAGTCTCACCTCTCCTTTATCGCCCCGGACACCCGTCCGGGCCCCCGGTCGCGAGCCGTCTGTGCTGTCGGTACCGTCAAGAGATACGTCAACTTCTGCGCCCTGTACGCCACGCTGTGGGCGTCATCCGGCCCGTAGGTCTCCCCGCGGCCCGCGGCAACGCGATAACGTGGCGTCCCTTTCCCCCACATGATCCTCGTGGCCGCCCTGGAGGTTCCGTGGTACAGGCGTACATCCTCATCCAGACCGAGGTGGGCAAGGCGTCGATCGTCGCCGAGACCATCTCCAAGATTCCGGGAGTCATCCAGGCAGAGGACGTCACCGGTCCGTACGACGTGATCGTGCGGGCCCAGGCAGACACGGTCGATGAACTCGGCCGCATGGTGGTCGCCAAAGTGCAGCAGGTGGACGGCATCACACGAACCCTGACCTGCCCGGTCGTCCACCTCTGACCCCCGTCTAGGCTGGGCCGGTGACGTCATCCGCCCGCCGTTCCCCACGCTCGATATTCCTCGGTCCGTCCGCTGCCGTGCTCGTGCTGGCCGCGGCGGGCTGTTCCCTCAGCGACGCGCAGCCCTCGGTCACGGTTCCCACACCGTCCTCGGAGGCCGCAGCGTACTGCGAGGCCCTGCACGAGGAACTGCCGGAGGCCGTCCTCGAACTCGAACGCAGCGACCCCTCCCCGGCTTCGGAGCTGACCGCCGGCTGGGGGGACGGGGCGATCGTACTGCGCTGCGGGGTCCCCCGGCCCGCGAAGATGGACGACCCCCAGTCACAGGGCGTCGAGGCGGACGGGGTGCAGTGGATGCTGGAGGAGCCCGAGGACTCCGGGCCGCGGTTCACCACCACGTACCGCAAGGCGTACGTCGAGGTCACGCTCTCCTCGGCGTACGCCCACGACATCACGCCGCTGGCCTCGTTCGCCGGCCCCATCGCGAAGACGGTCCCGAGCCGGTTCTGAGGCCCGCGGGCATTTCCGTCAGCGCAGTCCGGTGGAGCGGTTCAACGCGGCCTGGATCAGCCGGTCGACCAGCTCCGGGTAGTCGACGCCGCTCTCCTGCCACATGCGCGGGTACATCGAGATCGGGGTGAAGCCCGGCAGGGTGTTGATCTCGTTGATGACGAAGGTGCCGTCCTCGGTGAGGAAGAAGTCGGCGCGCACCAGGCCCTCGCAGGAGACGGCGTCGAAGGCGGCGACGGCGAGCCGCTGCACCTCGGCGGTCTGCTCATCGGTGAGCGGGGCGGGCACCAGACCGGCGGCCGAGTCGATGTACTTGGCCTCGAAGTCGTAGAAGTCGTGCGCGGTGACCGGCGGGATCTCGGCGGGCACGCTGGCGCGCGGGCCGTCCTCGAACTCCAGCACCCCGCACTCGATCTCGCGGCCGCGCAGCAGCGACTCGACGAGGAACTTCGGGTCGTGGCGGCGGGCCTCCTCGATCGCCTCGTCGAGGCCTTCGAGTCCGTCGACCTTGGTGATGCCCATCGAGGAGCCGCCGCGGGCGGGCTTGATGAACAGCGGCCAGCCGTGCTCGCCGGCGAAGTCCACGATCCGCTTGCGGGCGGCGGCCGGGTCGCTCTCCCACTCGCGGGGGCGGACGACCTCGTAGGGTCCGACCGGCAGCCCGAAGGAGCGGAAGACCCGCTTCATGTACTCCTTGTCCTGGCCGACGGCGGAGGCGAGGACCCCCGCGCCGACGTAGGGCACTCCGGAGAGCTCCAGCAGCCCCTGGAGGGTGCCGTCCTCGCCGTACGGGCCGTGCAGCACGGGGAAGACGACGTCGACCTCGCCCAGCGCCTTGGGCACCGAGCCCGGTTCGCTGTAGAGAACCTCGCGGCTGCCGGGGTCGACGGAGAGCGTGACGCTGCCCTCGGCGGACTCGGCGAGCCCGTCCACATCGGGGACCTTGCGGTCGGCGATGGCCATGCGTTCGGGCTCGTCCGCGGTGAGCGCCCAGCGGCCGTCCGTCGTGATGCCGATCGGCAGGACGTCGTACGTGGTCCGGTCGATGGCCTTCATGACGGCGCCGGCCGTGACGACCGAGATGCCGTGTTCGGAACTGCGGCCGCCGAACACGACCGCCACACGGGGCTTGCGACGCTGCTGCTCAGGGCTCTCGCGGCGCTCAGGGCTCTGGGGGAGGTTCTCGCTGCTCATATCGCGATGAGCGTACCTGCTGGTAGAGGAGGAGTCAGCGTCGCTCGGCCTTGGCGCTCCGCGACATCAGCTCCTTCACCGCGACGACCGGGGACTTGCCCTCGTGGACGATGGAGACGACCGTCTCGGTGATGGGCATGTCGACCCCGTGCCTGCGGGCCAGGTCGAGGACCGATTCGCAGGACTTGACGCCCTCGGCGGTCTGCTTGGTGACGGCGATCGTCTCCTGGAGCGTCATGCCGCGGCCGAGGTTGGTGCCGAAGGTGTGGTTGCGCGAGAGCGGCGAGGAGCAGGTCGCCACCAGGTCGCCCAGTCCCGCGAGTCCGGAGAACGTCAACGGGTCCGCGCCCATGGCCAGGCCCAGACGGGTGGTCTCGGCGAGGCCCCGGGTGATGAGGGAGCCCTTGGTGTTGTCGCCGAGGCCCATGCCGTCCGCGATGCCGACGGCGAGCCCGATGACGTTCTTCACGGCGCCGCCGAGCTCGCAGCCGACCACGTCGGTGTTGGTGTACGGGCGGAAGTACGCGGTGTGGCAGGCGGCCTGGAGGCGCTGGGCGACGGACTCGTCGGCGCAGGCGACGACGGCCGCGGCGGGGCGGCGCTCGGCGATCTCCTTGGCCAGGTTGGGGCCGGAGACGACGGCGATACGGTCGGCGGAGACCTTGGTGACGTCCGCGATCACCTCGCTCATCAGCTCGGCGGTGCCCAGCTCGACGCCCTTCATCAGGGAGACCAGGACGGTGTCCGGCCCCAGGTGCGGGGCCCAGTCGGCGAGGTTGGCGCGCAGCGTCTGCGAGGGCACCACGAGGAAGGCGAACTCGGCGCCGCGCAGGGCCTCGGCGGCGTCGGTGGTGGCGCGGACGGTGTCGGGGAGCGCGATGCCCGGGAGGTAGTCCGGGTTGGTGTGCGTGGTGTTGATGGTCTCGGCGACCTCGGCGCGGCGCCCCCAGAGGGTGACGTCGCAGCCCGCGTCGGCGAGGATCACGGCGAAGGCCGTACCCCATGAGCCGGTTCCGAAGACGGCTGCTTTTACGGGGTGCGTCACGTGGGTCCCTTTCCCTGGGCCCTGCGCCGTTGTTCAGCACGGGCTTTGCGGTGATCGTAGAGCTCGGCAGGCGCCTTCTCGCCGCGCAGGTCCTCCAGCTCGCGGGTGATGGCCGCCATGATGGCCTCGGTCGCCTCGCGCAGCACCTCGGGGGTGGGCTCCAGGCCGTGGAAGCGGCTGAGGTCGACGGGCGGTCCGGCCTGCACCCGGAGCGTCTTGCGGGGGAAGAGCCGGAACTTGTTCTCCTTGGCGTACGGCGGCATCGCGTGGTTGGCGCCCCACTGGGCGACCGGGATGACGGGCGCCCGGGTCATCAGGGCGACCCGGGCGGCCCCGGTCTTGCCGGCCATCGGCCACATCTCGGGGTCGCGGGTGAGGGTGCCCTCGGGGTAGAAGGCGACGCACTCGCCGCGCTCGATGGCCTCCACGGCGGCCCGGAAGGCGTCCAGGGCGTTGGTGGTCTCGCGGTAGACGGGGATCTGGCCGGTGCCGCGCAGCATCATCCCGACGAACGGGGTGCGGAAGAGGCCGGCCTTGGCCAGGAACCTCGGCACCCGGCCGCTGTTGTACTGGAAGTGGCCGTAGGAGAGCGGGTCCAGATAGGAGTTGTGGTTGACGGCGCTGATGAATCCGCCGTCGGCCGGAATGTGTTCCATCCCCCGCCAGTCGCGCTTGAACAGAACCACCAATGGCGGCTTGGCGATAACCGCCGCCAGGCGGTACCAGAAGCCGATTCTGCGGCGGGACACTCGGACACCTTCCTTAGGGACTTTGACCTGCTGGCTGGCTACTGACGGTCAAGTCTCGCCCCAGGCCCCTGCTCTGTCGAGAACACCGTACGCCTCACGTTGCGGAGTGGTCCTCCGGGTTGTCGTACCGGCAGGCGAGAATAGGCGCTGATGCGTACGGAGGGGGAGATCGCCACGAACACCGATCCGGCCGGGCCCTGGTCCCTGGTCGTTCCGCTGAAGCCGCTCGCACGGGCCAAGAGCCGCCTGGGGCGGGCGGCGGGCGAGGCCGCGCGGCCCCTGCTGGCCCTGGCCTTCGCCCAGGACACGGTGGCGGCGGCGCTGGCCTGTGCCCGGGTGCGGGATGTGGTGGTCGTCACGGACGACGCCGCGGCCGCGGCGGCCCTTTCCGCGCTCGGGGCGCGCATCGTGCCGGACGCTCCGGGGGCCGGGCTCAACGCGGCGCTCGCGCACGGCGCCCGCTCGGTGCGGGCCGTCCGGCCCGCCGCCGCGGTGGCCGCGCTCAACGCCGATCTGCCCGCGCTGCGCACCGGTGAATTGGAGCGGGTGCTCGATTTTGCTTCCGCTTTTCCCAGCGCATTTCTCCGGGACGCGGCGGGAATCGGTACGACATTTCTGTCCGCCGCGAGCGGTGCGGAATTCCGTCCGGCTTTCGGTGGCCCGTCCGGGTCACGGCACCTGGCGTCGGGGGCGGTGGAAATAGTGCTGTCCGGTGTCGACTCGGTGCGCCGGGACGTCGATACGGGCGAGGATCTGCGGGTGGCCCTGGCCCTGGGGGTGGGGCCGCACACGGCGCGGATCGCGGCCGTGTCCGCCCCGGCGGCCGACCGATAGGCTGCCGCCCATGCAGGCGACCTCGTACACGTACGACCCCGAGACCCGCAGCGGCAGCGTGCTGCTGGACGACGGCACCCCGGTGGAGTTCGGCGCCCCGGCCTTCGACGCGGGCGGTCTGTTGCTGCTGCGTCCGGGGCAGCGGGTGCGGATCGAGGGCGAGGGCGAGGGGGCGGCGCTGCGGATCACGCTGGTGACCCTGCAGACGTTCTAGAAGCTGTTCGCCGGGGCCTGGGCCGAACGGGGCCCGGACAGCCCGCGGGCCGGGCTCCCCCGGAGGGGAGCCCGGCCCGGCGCGTTGTGAGGTGCGAGCGGGTGGCCCGGTCTCACTTCTTGCGTGCGGTGGCCTTCTTGGCCGTGATCTTGCGCGCCGTGGTCTTCTTCGCGGGCGCCTTCTTCGCCGTGGTCTTCTTGGCGGGCGCGGTCTTGCTGGCGACGGTCTTCTTGGCCGCGGCGGAGGTCTTCTTCGCCGGGGTCGCCTTCTTCGCGGCCGCGGACGCCTTCTTGGCGGTCGCGGTGGTCTTCTTCGCGGTGACCTTCTTGGCCGCGGCGGTGGTCTTCTTCGCCGGGGTCGCCTTCTTGGCGGTGGTCTTCTTCGCGGTGGCCTTCTTGGCGGCCGACTTCTTGGCGGCGGCGGCCTTCACCGTCGTACGGGCGGCGGAAGATCCGCCCGAGAGGCTGCCCTTGGGGGCCTTCTTGACGGCCACGTCGTTCTTGGGGAGCTTCTTCGAGCCGCTCACCAGGTCCTTGAAGCCCTGACCCGCGCGGAAGCGGGGCACCGAGGTCTTCTTGACCCGGACGCGCTCACCCGTCTGCGGGTTGCGGGCGTACCGGGCGGGGCGGTCGACCTTCTCGAACGAGCCGAAGCCGGTGACCGAGACACGGTCCCCGGCGACCACGGCACGGACGATCGCGTCGAGTACCGCGTCGACGGCGTCCGCGGCCTGCTGACGGCCGCCGACCTTGTCGGCAATCGCTTCTACGAGCTGCGCCTTGTTCACGTCTTCCCCTTCGGAGACATTGCCAGAACGAAAGTGTTCAAGCTTTTTCGCACGTTAGGCAGATATATACCGCAAATCAAACACGAAACGGGCTAATCACCCTAGTGCCGCAACGAAGTCGACCGATGCGCAGTTCCACGTGTCAGTCACCTTCGGGGAATCGGCCCTCATCGAGGTCCTTCATCAACCGGTCCAGACGCCTTGCCGCGTCCGGGAGATCGTGCTTCGCCGCGGCCGTGACGACCAACAGCTTCCGGGTCAGCGCCATCCGTACGCCCTCCGGGACTTGCAGTGCACGCACCTTCGCGTGCGCTTCCTTCAATCGGTCGGCGACTTGGCCATAGAGCTTGAGTTGGCTGTCGCGTTCCATGCACCGATTGTGCCATCTGGGGCGAGTTGTCGCCCGACGGGGTCTCAACAAGCGACTGCGCCCCCTGCCGGGAGGCAGGGGGCGCAGTCCTGGAAAAGTGCTGCTCAGGCGGCAATGGTACGCGGCTTGAAGGCCGGCCTGGCCGCCTCGTACGCGGCGATGTCCGCTTCGTTCTGAAGGGTGAGGCTGATGTCGTCGAGGCCGTTGAGCAGGCGCCAGCGGGCGTTCTCGTCGAGCTCGAAGTCGGCGGTGACGCCCTCGGCGCGGACCTGGCGGGCCTCCAGGTCGACGGTCACCTCGGCGGTCGGGTCGGCCTCCGTCAGCTCCCAGAGCGCGTCGACGACCTTCTGCTCCAGCACCACCGTGAGCAGGCCGTTCTTCAGCGAGTTGCCGCGGAAGATGTCGGCGAAGCGGGAGGAGATGACCGCCTTGAAGCCGTAGTTCTGCAGGGCCCAGACGGCGTGTTCGCGGGAGGAGCCCGTACCGAAGTCGGGACCGGCGACGAGGACCGACGCGCCCTGGCGCTCGGGGCGGTTGAGGACGAAGTTCTCGTCCTTGCGCCAGGCTTCGAAGAGCCCGTCCTCGAACCCGTCGCGGGTGACCTTCTTCAGCCAGTGGGCGGGGATGATCTGGTCGGTGTCGACGTTGCTGCGGCGCAGCGGGACGACCCGGCCGGTGTGCGTGGTGAAGGCTTCCATGGCTATCGGACTCCGGCGGGGGTACGGGCGTCGGACAGGTCGGCGGGCGAGGCCAGATGGCCCAGCACCGCGGTGGCGGCGGCGACCTGGGGCGAGACCAGGTGGGTGCGGCCGCCCTTGCCCTGCCGGCCCTCGAAGTTGCGGTTCGAGGTGGAGGCGGAGCGCTCGCCGGGGGCCAGCTGGTCGGGGTTCATGCCGAGGCACATCGAGCACCCCGCGTGCCGCCATTCGGCGCCGGCCTCGGTGAAGACCTTGTCCAGGCCCTCGGAGACGGCCTGGAGCGCGACCCGGACCGAGCCGGGGACGACCAGCATCCTTACGCCGTCGGCGACTTTGCGGCCGTCCAGGATCGAGGCCGCGTTGCGCAGGTCCTCGATGCGGCCGTTGGTGCACGAACCTACGAAGACGGTGTCGACGCTGATCTCGCGCAGCGGCTGTCCGGCGGTCAACCCCATGTACTCCAGGGCCTTTTCGGCGGCGAACCGCTCCGAGGCGTCCTCGTACGAAGCAGGGTCGGGGACGTTGGCCGACAGGGGCGCGCCCTGGCCGGGGTTGGTGCCCCAGGTGACGAACGGGGCGAGTTCGGCGGCCTCGATGACGACCTCGGCGTCGAACACCGCGTCGTCGTCGGAGCGCAGCGTGTTCCAGTACGCGACGGCGGCGTCCCAGTCCTCGCCCACGGGGGCGTGGTCGCGGCCCTTGAGGTAGTCGTAGGTGGTGGCGTCCGGGGCGATCATGCCCGCGCGGGCGCCGGCCTCGATCGACATGTTGCAGATGGTCATCCGGGCCTCCATCGAGAGCTTCTCGATGGCGGAGCCGCGGTATTCGAGGATGTAGCCCTGGCCGCCGCCGGTGCCGATCCGGGCGATGATCGCCAGGATCAGGTCCTTCGCGGTGACCTCGTCGGGCAGTTCGCCCTCGACCGTGATGGCCATGGTCTTCGGGCGGGCCAGCGGCAGCGTCTGGGTGGCCAGGACGTGCTCCACCTGGCTGGTGCCGATGCCGAACGCCAGCGCGCCGAACGCGCCGTGCGTGGAGGTGTGGGAGTCGCCGCAGACCACGGTGGTGCCCGGCTGGGTCAGCCCCAGCTGCGGGCCCACCACGTGGACGACGCCCTGCTCGACGTCGCCCAGCGGGTGCAGCCGGACGCCGAACTCCGCGCAGTTCTTGCGCAGGGTCTCCAGCTGGGCACGCGAGACCGGGTCGGCGATCGGCTTGTCGATGTCGAGGGTCGGGGTGTTGTGGTCCTCGGTGGCGATGGTGAGGTCGAGGCGCCGCACGGGACGTCCGGCCTGCCGCAGACCGTCGAAGGCCTGCGGGCTGGTCACCTCGTGCAGCAGGTGCAGATCGATGAAGAGAAGGTCGGGCTCGCCCTCCGCGCGCCGGACGACATGGTCGTCCCAGACCTTCTCCGCGAGTGTCCTACCCATCGCTTTCCCTCCGGCCGGCGTCTTCGCCGGCCCAACTAGAGATTGGTGTGCCTCCGTCCGGACCCCCGTGCGGGGCGGTGGCTACGAGCCGTTGTGGGGCCGCCCGTACAGGTTCGCAACTTCCGCCGAAAATTGAACTTGCGTTTCACAGAGTGAGACGGGAGTATCGTCGTATGGACAACTCTAGCGGCGTCGGCGTTCTCGACAAGGCAGCTCTGGTATTGAGCGCCCTGGAGTCCGGTCCGGCCACCCTCGCCGGGCTGGTCGCGGCGACCGGGCTCGCACGGCCCACGGCCCATCGACTGGCCGTGGCACTGGAACACCACCGGATGGTGGCGAGGGATATGCAGGGCCGGTTCATTCTCGGCCCCCGGCTGTCGGAACTGGCAGCCGCGGCGGGCGAGGACCGCCTGCTGGCCACGGCCGGACCGGTGCTCACCCACCTGCGCGACATCACCGGCGAGAGCGCGCAGCTCTACCGCCGGCAGGGCGACATGCGGATCTGCGTGGCGGCGGCGGAAAGGCTGTCCGGACTCCGGGACACGGTGCCGGTCGGTTCCACGCTCACCATGAAGGCGGGCTCCTCCGCCCAGATCCTGATGGCCTGGGAGGAGCCGGAGCGGCTGCACCGGGGCCTCCAGGGCGCCCGGTTCACGGCGACGGCGCTCTCCGGCGTACGGCGACGGGGCTGGGCCCAGTCGATCGGCGAGCGGGAGCCGGGCGTGGCCTCGGTCTCCGCCCCGGTGCGCGGCCCCTCGAACCGGGTGGTCGCCGCCGTCTCGGTCTCCGGGCCGATCGAGCGGCTGACCCGCCACCCGGGCCGGATGCACGCCCAGGCCGTCATCGACTCGGCAGCGCGGCTGAGCGAGGCCCTGCGCCGCAC
>MUNB01000057.1 GCA_002154345.1 Streptomyces griseus | reverse complement strand
GGCGGCGGCCAGCCGGTCGAACACCTCCCGCCGCAGATCCGTCGCCAGATCGGCGGGTACGTCCTCGAACTGGTTCGCCCACTCCCGCAGGACGAGGTCGCTCTCCTCCCGGCCGATGCTTCCGTACGCGTCCGGAGTCACCGATTCCACCCAGTACGGGCCGTGCCGGAGCCCGTCCGGCAGCACCCCGCCGCCCGCGTAGTCGTCCCGGAACTGCTCATGACCGATGAGCGCGGCGAGCAGCTCCGTATCGTCGGCCGGTTCCGCCGCGAACCGCAGCCGCTTGACGTCGACCCACCGGAAGGCGGCCGACCTCGCGTCCTGGAAGGTGTAGTTCCGGAAGTTGATGAAGGTGTCGCCCTCGTGGCTGAGCTCGTTCGGCACGCCTGTCAGCCTAGACAGCGGCCCGCCCCGTCACGCCTCCGGCGCGGCCGCCTCCAGCTCCGCGACCGTGCCCGACATCACCGTACGGATGTGGCGCGTCAGGTGCTCCGCCGGCCAGTCCCACCAGGCCACCGCCAGCAGGCGCGCGATGTCCGCCTCCTCGTACCGGGTACGGATCAGGCGCGCCGGGTTGCCGCCGACGATGCCGTAGTCCGGGACGTCCGAGACGACCACCGACCGCGAGCTGACGATCGCGCCGTGCCCGATGCGGACGCCCGGCATGATCACCGCCTCGTAGCCGATCCAGACGTCGTTGCCGATCACGGTGTCGCCCCGATTGGGGAGATCCGTGAGCAGGTCGAAATGGTCGGCCCAGGAGCCGCCGAGGGTCGGGAACGGGAAGGTGGACGGGCCGTCCATCCGGTGGTTGGAGCCGTTCATGAGGAACCGCACCCCGGTGCCCAGCGCGCAGAACTTCCCGATCACCAGGCGCTCCGGGCCGTAGTGGTAGAGCACGTTCCGGGTCTCGAACTCCGTGGCGTGCTCGGGGTCGTCGTAGTACGAGTAGTCGCCGACCTCCACCAGCGGCGAGGTCACCAGCGGCTTCAGCTGCACCACGCGCGGCTGGCCGGGCATCGGGTGCAGGACGGTCGGGTCCGCCGGTACGGGTGCGGGGGAGGGGGCAGAACTCATGACGTCATCGTGGCACCCGCGCCCGCCGGTCCGCCGGTATTTTCCGCCCCGGCCCTCGGCCCCCTGACCGCCGTACGCGGCCGCAGCCGCAGGTCCCGGTCCAGACGCCGGCCTCGACCCCGCGCCCCAGCCGGAACGGCTCCCCCTGCGACCAGTCCGCCGCCACGCCCCGCATCACCAGCGCGCTGTCCAGCACCGCGCCGTCCAGGTGCGTGCCCCCGGCGTTGGGGGAGAGGCCCCGGCTGCCGAGGCGGAAGAACTCCGACGCCTCCGCCAGGTCCGCGAACAGCCCGCCGCCGTGCAGTTCCGCGGCCGGTTCCACCGTCGCGTCGACCCCCACCTCGCCGTCCCGGGTCGCGAAGGCCACCCGTACGGCGTCGGCCTCCTCCCGCACCGTGAAGTCCGCGCGGCCGTGCACGCCCGGGGCCAGGGCCTGTCGTCAAACTGCCGTCTGCCGGGCGACGCCTGGCCGCGTACCAGGCGTCGCCTTCCGGAGCGGAGCGCCACTTGGTGTTGCGGAGCACGATCTGCTCGGGCCAGACCGTGCTGAGGAAACGGCCCACGCACAGGGCGAGCCGTTCCTCGGCCAGCGCGTAGAGGATGCGGTTGGCTTCCCGGCGCTCGGTGACGAGCCCGGCGCCCTTGAGGACGCCCGGATGGCGCGAGATGGACGGGGCGCTGATCGGGAACCGGCATGGAAGAGCCCCCGCGAGTCACGTCCTCGCGGGGGCTCTTCTTTCATCCGCCTGCCGTGGTGAAGGTTGAGAAGACGATCACGAGGCAGGACGTATCCGGTGGGCCGGCGGCGCTCAGGGAGCGAGCAGCAGCACGTCCACGCGCTCCTTGGCGGCCGCGTAACGCTTCGCCACGTCCTGCCAGTTGACGACCCGCCACATCGCCTCGATGAAGTCCACCTTCTGGTTCTTGTACTGCAGGTAGAAGGCGTGCTCCCAGGCGTCGAAGACCAGGATCGGGACCGAGCCCTGGCCGACGTTGCCCTGGTGGTCGTAGACCTGCTCGACGATCAGCTTGCCGCTCACGGGCTCGTACGCGAGCACGCCCCAGCCGGAACCCTGGGTGGTGGCCGCGGCCTTCGTCAGCTGGGACTTGAAGCCCGCGTAGGAGCCGAAGGACTCGGTGATCGCGTCGGCGAGGTCGCCCACGCCGTCCGCCGCGAGGGGCTCGCCGCCGCCGTCGCCGGTCATGTTGTGCCAGTAGATCGAGTGCAGGATGTGGCCGGAGAGGTGGAACGCGAGGTTCTTCTGAAGGCCGTTGATCGCACCCCAGGCCTCCTTGTCGCGGGCCTCTTCCAGCTGCTCCAGGGTGTCGTTCGCGCCCTTGACGTACGCGGCGTGGTGCTTGTCGTGGTGCAGCTCGATGATCTGCGGGTTGATGACCGGTTCGAGCGCCGCGTAGTCGTACGGGAGTTCCGGGAGCGTGTACGTGGCCATGATGCGAGCCCTCCGACTGCTGGGAATGCCGTCCAGTTGTTATTGCAATCTATGTGCAGAAGCAGGCTAACAGCAGGAGCGTTCCGAAGTGATCAGCCCTTCGGCCTAGGACCTACGACGCGGCTCCTCCTCCGTTTTGCCCCGAAGAAGTGATTTGCTCCTTCGACGGCCCCACCGATCAGGAGGACTCGATGGCACCCACCGAAGCGCCGAACGGCCCGACCGGCCCGACCGATGCCGGAGGCGGTCGCGCTGCCCGTGGCCGCGATCCGCGACTCGCCCCGCCCCTCGCGGACACGGCCGGCTGGGGGCCGCTCGACGTCCGCGCCGTCGACACCGTGCGGGCGCTCGCGGCCGACGCCGTGCAGAAGGCGGGCCACGGCCACCCGGGCACCGCGATGAGCCTGGCCCCGCTGGCGTATCTGCTGTTCCAGCAGGTGATGCGGCACGACCCGGCCGACGACCGGTGGCTCGGCCGCGACCGCTTCGTGCTCTCCTGCGGCCACTCCAGCCTCACCCTCTACATCCAGCTCTATCTGAGCGGGTACGGGATGGAGCTGGACGACCTGAAGGCGCTGCGCACCTGGGGCTCCAGCACCCCCGGCCACCCGGAGTACCGCCACACCCGGGGCGTCGAGATCACCACCGGGCCGCTCGGGCAGGGGCTCGCCTCCGCCGTCGGCATGGCCATGGCCGCCCGGCGCGAGCGCGGCCTCCTCGACCCCGACGCGCCCGCCGGCACCAGCCCCTTCGACCACCATGTGTACGTCGTCGCCTCCGACGGCGACCTGATGGAAGGCGTGACGTCCGAGGCCAGTTCGCTGGCGGGGCATCAGGAGCTCGGGAACCTGGTCGTCTTCTACGACTCCAACCACATCTCCATCGAGGACGACACCGACATCTCCTTCAGCGAGGACGTCGCCGCCCGCTACGCCGCGTACGACTGGCACGTCCAGACGGTCGACTTCACCCGGACCGGCGACTACGTCGAGGACGTCGACGCCCTGCTCGCCGCCGTCGAGGCCGCGAAGAGCGAGCACGGCCGGCCCTCCCTGATCGTCCTGCGCACGATCATCGGCTGGCCCGCGCCCACCAAGCAGAACACCGGCAAGGCCCACGGCTCCGCGCTCGGCGACGACGAGGTCGCCGCCACCAAGAAGCTGCTCGGCTTCGACCCGGACGCCGACTTCACCGTCGAGGACGACGTACTGGAGCACGCCCGCGCGGTCGTCGAGCGCGGGGCCGCGGCCCACCGCGCCTGGGAGCCCCGCTATCAGGTGTGGCGCGCCGCCCACCCCGAACGCGCCGCACTCCTCGACCGGCTGCTGGAGCAGAAGCTGCCGGAGGGCTGGGCGGACAGCCTGCCCGTCTTCGACGCCGACCCCAAGGGCATCGCCACCCGCAAGGCCTCCGGCGATGTGCTCACCGCGCTGGCCCCCGTGCTGCCCGAACTGTGGGGCGGCTCGGCCGACCTCGCGGGGAGCAACAACACCACCATGGAGGGCGAACCGTCCTTCGTGCCGGAGCGGAAGCAGACGGGCGAGTTCCCCGGCGCCCCGTACGGCCGCACGCTCCACTTCGGCATCCGCGAGCACGCCATGGGCGCGATCCTCAACGGCATCGCGCTCCAGAGCCTCACCCGGCCCTACGGCGGTACGTTCCTGATCTTCAGCGACTACATGCGCCCGGCCGTCCGCCTCGCCGCCCTGATGAAGCTGCCGGTCACCTACGTCTGGACCCACGACTCCATCGGCCTGGGCGAGGACGGCCCCACCCACCAGCCCGTCGAGCAACTGGCCGCGCTCCGCGCGATTCCCGGCCTCGACGTCGTACGGCCCGCCGACGCGAACGAGACCTCCGTCTGCTGGCGCACCGTCCTCGAACACCACGACCGGCCCGCCGGCCTCGCCCTGACCCGGCAGCCGCTGCCCGTGCTCGGGCGCGGCGGGAGCGACGGCGCGTACGCCTCCGCCGAAGGGGCCGCCCGGGGCGGCTACGTCCTCGCCGACAGTCGCGGCGAGACGCCCGACGTCATCCTCGTCGCGACCGGATCGGAGGTCCACATCGCCCTGGAGGCACGGGAGTTGCTGGCCGCCGAAGGAAGCGACGCGCGGGTGGTCTCCATGCCCTGCCGCGAGTGGTTCGCCGAGCAGCCGTACGCCTACCAGGACGAGGTCCTGCCGCCCGCCGTCCGGGCCCGGGTGAGCGTCGAGGCGGCCGTCGCCCAGGGCTGGCGGGACGTGGTGGGGGACGCGGGGCGGATGGTCAGCCTGGAGCACTTCGGCGCGTCCGCCGCCTACGAGCGCCTGTACGAGGAGTTCGGCATCACGCCGCGGGCGGTCGCCGAGGCCGCCCGGGACAGCATCCGCGCGGCGGCCGGCCCCGTCCGGCCCGGCGGGGAACGGCCCGGCGCGGCACCGGCCGAGGGCGGCACCGGGGACGTGGGCTAGGGCCTGTCCGGCGGATCAGGACCCAGGCCTCTCGTCAGGTGCCCGGTGACGCGAGGCCTGGGTTCCCGATCGGCCGAAGCCACGGCTATGCGCGGTTCCCGTGGCCTGCCGGAACGTCCCCGGTGTCGTGCACGTCCTCCGGCGGGCGGCTCCTGCCCAGCGAGGTGGCTATGAGGACGGCGCCGAGCGCGAGGAGGGCGGCGGTGACGGTGAGCGCGAGGGAGAAGCCCTCCGTCGCGGCGTGCAGGGGGTCGTCCTGTGCTGCCGGGGCGTTGCTGCGCCGCGTGGCCAGAGCGACCAGCACCGCCACCCCCACCGCGCCGCCGACCTGTTGGACGGAGCTGAGCACGGCCGAGCCGATCCCGGCGTTCTCCTCCGTGGTGCCGGTGAGCGCGGCGACGGTCAGGGCGGGCAGCGCCAGTCCGCATCCGAGGCTCGTGACGAGCATGCCGGGCAGGACTCCGGAGGCGTAGCCGTCGTTCGGCGCCACGCCGGACAGCAGCAGGAATCCGGCGGCGCTGATCAGGAACGAGGCGATGAGCGTCGGGCGCATCCCGAGCCCGACGACTGCTCGGGAGGAGAGCCACATGCCCGTCAGGATGCCCGCGCAGTAGGGCAGGTAGGCGAGGCCGGCGGTGAGGGGAGGGTAGTCGAGAACGGTCTGCAGGTGAACCATCAGCAGGAAGGCCATCGCGTACATGGCGGCGGAGAACAGGAGGGTCGCACCGTTGGCGACAGCACGGAACCGGACGGACAGGAACGACATCGGCAGCAGCGGCTCGGCGGTTCGTGCTTCGACCACGACGAAGGCGACGGCCAGGAACACGGACAGCACCAGGGGCCCGGCGGCGGCAGGGTCGCCCCAGCCCGAATCGCCGGTCCGGAGCAGCCCGTAGACCAGGGACACCAGGGCGCCGGTGCCGAGTACCGCACCGGGCACGTCGAGGCGTACCGCGCGCCCGGCCCGGCTCTCGGGGACCAGGCGCGGGAGCAGCACAAGGGCGACGAGAGCCACCGGCAGGTTGATCAGGAAGATCCAGCGCCAGGACGCGAGGCCGGTCAGCGCGCCGGAGATCACCAGGCCCGTCGTCCCGCCCAGACCCGCGATGCCGCCCCAGATGCCGAACGCCTTGGCGCGCTCCTCGGTGCCGGGGAACAGAAGGGTGATCAGCGCCAGCGCCGCGGGGCTGGCCATGGCCGCTCCGGCGCCCTGGACGAAGCGCCCCGCCACGAGCTGCCACGGTTCCTGCGCGAGTCCGCAGACCAGGCTCGCCGCACCGAACAGCGCCACACCGCTCAGGAAGACGCGTCGGCGGCCCAGCAGGTCGGCCATCCGGCCGAACAGCAGCAACAGCCCGCCGAAGGCGAGGAAGTAGGCGTTGACGACCCAGGCCAGGCCGGTGGTGCTGAAGCCGAGGTCATCGCGCATGCTGGGAAGCGCGACGCTCACCACGTTGTCGTCCAGGACGAGCATGAACTGGACGAAGCACAGCACGACCAGGGCCGGTCCCCGGCGCCCGACGAGGGTCGCGGTGGTCGCGGTTCGCGCCGACGTCATGCCGGGCGGCCCGTCCTCGTCGACGGAGTGGGCGAACGGTGGCAGCGCCCGTGGCGCGGATGACTGATCGGCATGGAACGACGCTATCCACCGGCCGGTATGGCCGCTATCCGCTACGGGGCCACGTCATAGCGCGTTGGGGACATAGGCTCGGGGGATGACCGATGCCGTCGTGGGGGCCGTTCCGGCCGGGGTGGGCGCCATCGTCGTCGGGAGCTTCCCGTTGGCGTCCGGGCAGTGGTTCGTCCCGCACAGCCACCCGCAGCACCAGTTGGCCTGGGCGCGGCGCGGGACCCTCGGCGTCGCGGTCGGCCCCGCCTATTGGGTCCTGCCGCGCACACGGGCGTTGTGGCTGCCCTCGGGCGTCGTCCACCGGACCGGCGCCACCCGCGACGCGGTGCTGTGCAGTCTCTACTTCGAACCGGACCGATGCGATCTGGACTGGACGGAGCCGACACCGGTCGGCGTCGACGGGCTGCTCGCCCATCTGATCGACTACCTCGGCCGCGAGGAACTCCCCGATGACGCCCGGCTGCGAGCCGAGGCCGTCGTGCTGGATCTGCTGCACCCCTTGCCGGCCACGCCCATCGATGTGCCGGACCCCGCCGACGACCGGGTACGCGCCGTGGCCGACGTACTGCTCGCCGACCCCGGAGACCCCCGGGGCCTTGAGGCGCACGCACGGGCCGTCGGCGTGAGCCGGCGCACCCTGACCCGGCTCTTCGTCCAGGACACCGGCATGACCTTCGACCGCTGGCGCACCCATGTGCGGCTGCGTGCCGCCCTTCCCCTCCTCGCCGAGGGCCGGCCCGTCTCCCGGGTCGCACGTACCGTCGGATACGCGACACCGAGTGCCTTCCTCGCGGCGTTCCGGCGTACCGTCGGCACTTCCCCCGGACGCTATCTCCGTGCCGACGCTCCGCCCGAGACCTTCACCGCGAGCGCGGCCGACGCGTGACCGACCGCGGGCCGGTCCCGAACGCCCGGGCGCGCTCGGCGGGCGTCACGCCCGCAGATCGTCCCTGGCCTGCACCGCGATGTCCGGGAAGTCCGTCACCACCGCGTCCACGCCCTGCCCGTAGTGGAAGGCGTACTCCGCGAACGCGTCACCGAAGGCGTTGGCGTCGGTGCCCCGGCGGTACGCGGCCGGGAGGTACTGGTTCTCCGCCCGGAAGGTGTACGCGCCGACCTTCAGGCCCGCCGCGTGGGCGTCCGCCAGCAGGGTGTTCGGCGGGACGACCGAGGACTTGTCCGGGCCGATCCACTCCGCGTACGAGGCGATCTCGCGCAGCCCGGCCGGGGTCATCATGTCGCGGTAGGTGAGCTCGTGTCCGTACGGGCCGCCGCTCGTGCCCAGCGCCTGCCACAGCGGGAGCCCGAGGCGGGCTGCGGCCACCCGCCGCAGGCTGTCGGGCTCGAAGGACTGGACGACGCAGTCCCGGGCGGTCAGCCGGTTGCGGCGGATCACCCGGATCAGCTCCTCCTCCAGCGGCAGTCCGATCGAGCGGAAGTACGTCGGGTGCTTCGTCTCCGGGAACACCGCGATCCGCCGGCCCGACTCCCGCGACAGCCGCCGGGCCAGGTCCACGACCTCCTGGAACGTCATCACCCGGCCCCGCCCGTCGAAGACCGTGTTGCGGTCGCGGACCAGCGGAAGCCGCTCCACCGTGCGCAGCGTCCGCAGCTCGCGCAGCGTGAAGTCCTCGGTGAACCAGCCGGTCACCGCCTTGCCGTCGACCCTCTTCGTGGTGCGGCGGTCCGCGAACTCCGGCCGGCCGGCCACGTCCGTCGTCCCGCCGATCTCGTTCTCGTGCCGCACGACCAGCACATGGTCCTTCGTCGGTACGAGGTCCGGCTCGATCCAGTCGGCCCCGGCCCGTACGGCATAGGTGTACGCGTCGGCGGTGTGCTCGGGCCGCCAGCCCGCCGCCCCGCGATGCCCGATGACCAGGGGCCAGGTGGGCCGCTGCGGGCGACGCCCGGCGGCGGTGGCGGAGGAGGCGGCGACGGCCGGGGCGGTGGCCGCAGCGGTGACGGCGGCGGTGGCCAGCAGGATCGAACGACGCCTGGGGGCAACGGACATGACGGCTCCTCGGGTGGGTGGAGCCACCACGGAAGCGAGGGCGGATGACGGCCCGGCGTACGGTGCCCGGCATTGCGATGTCCTGTTGGCCACGGGTGCACGCGGCGCCGGAACCCCACACCGGAACGCCGGACGCCGAAACGCCGGGCTCCGCCCCGATCGTACGAGGAGGAGCCCGGCGTTCGTAGAGGCCGTGCGGGACGTGCTGCCGTACGGCCGAGCGGGAACTACTTCCGCTGGGCCGGGATCCCGGCCGTGCGGTCGCCGCCGTCGCCGCCCCGCCGCCGCTGCCGTACGAGGCCGATACCGATCAGCACCACCGTCAGCGCTCCGGTGGCCAGCAGCTGGTCACGGGTGTCCGGCTGGCGCAGCATCAGCAGGAAGATGCCCACCATGGCCGCCAGGGCGACGATCGTACCGATGGGGAAGAACCACATGCGCACGACCAGCTTGTCCGGAGCCTCGCGCTCCGTGCGGCCGCGCAGGATCAGCTGGGAGGCGGCGATGAAGATCCACACCACCAGGATCACCGCGCCGATCATGTTCAGCAGCCAGGGGAAGACGTCGTCCGGCCGCCAGTAGCTGAGCAGCACGCACAGGAACCCGAAGACCGAGGAGAACAGCACGGCGTTGCGCGGCACCCCGGAGGAGATCCGGCCGAGCACGGCCGGGCCCTGGCCCCGGGCGACCAGCGACCGGGCCATGCGGGAAGCGCCGTAGATGTTGGCGTTCATCGCGGACAGCAGCGCGATGAGGATGACCACGTTCATGATCTGCGCGGCGCTGCCGACGCCCAGGTGGTCGAGCATGGCGTAGAAGGGGCCGACCTCGGCGACCTTCGGGTCGTCCCAGGGCACCAGCGTGACGATGACCGCCATCGAGCCGATGTAGAAAACCGCGATGCGCCACATCGCGGTGCGGACCGCCTTCGCGACGCCCTGCACCGGGTTCTCGGACTCGGCCGCCGCGATGGTGACGGTCTCCAGACCGCCGTACGCGAAGACGGAGGCGAGGAGTCCGATGATGAAGCCGTCCGTGCCCCGGGGCAGGAAGCCCCCGTCGCCGGTGAGGTTGGACAGGCCGGGTGCGTCCGTGTCCGGCAGCACGCCGAGGATCGCCAGCAGGCCGAGCACCAGGAACAGCGTGATCGCGATGACCTTCAGCGCGGCGAACCAGAACTCGAACTCACCGAAGTTCTTCACGGCGGCCAGGTTCGTGCCCAGGAAGATCACCATGAACAGGGCGACCCAGGCCCACTCCGGTGTCCCCGGCAGCCAGCCGCTGACGATCTGCGCGGCCCCGATGCCCTCCAGGCCCACGGCGACGCAGAGCAGGAACCAGAAGGACCAGCCCGCGGTGAACCCGGCCCACGGGCCGATCGCCCGCTCGGCGTGCACGGAGAAGGAGCCGGAGGCCGGATTGGCGGCCGACATCTCGCCGAGCATCCGCATCACCATCATGACGAGCAGCCCGGAGATGGCGTACGCGACGATGATCGAGGGCCCCGCCGAGGCGATCCCGGCGCCCGAACCGACGAAGAGACCGGCGCCGATCACCCCGCCGAGGGCGATCATCGAGAGGTGGCGCTGCTTGAGGCCGTGGGTGAGCGCGGAGTCCGCCGAGGGCCCTGCGGGGGCCGCGGAGTCTGCGGTGGGGGGAGACGCGGAGGTCCGAGGCATGGACGAGCTCTGTTCGGTAGCTGAGACAAGGGGACGAACCCACAGTCTGAACATCCGTACCGCTCACACGGAATGGGTGTCCGCTATACGGTCACCGGGCTCACACAAGGTGCACACCCGCCTACCGGACGGCGGCGTCCGCGCTCCCCGGCGGCCCGTCTCGCCGCTCCCGCCGCTCCCGGCGCTGACGCCCCACCGCCACCAGCAGCACCAGCGCCGTCGCCCCGGCCGACCACAGCACCTGCGGCCGCGCCGCCTCGTCGGTCAGCATGAGCAGCAGCACCCCGAGCAGCCCGGCCAGCGTCACCCACGTCAGATACGGGAACCACCACATCCGCAGCGTGAGCGCCTCGGGCGCCTCCCGCTCCAGCCGGGCGCGCAGCCGCAGTTGGGAGGCGGCGATCAGCGCCCAGACGAACAGCAGCACCGCGCCGACCGAGTTGAGCAGGTAGAGGAACACGGTGTCCGGCCACAGCAGATTGAGCAGCACGGAGACGAAGCCGAAGGCCACCGACGCCAGCACCGCCCGCCGCGGCACCCCGCCCTCCGCCCCGGCCCCGCGGGACACCTTCAGCAGTCCGCGCGGAGCCTCGCCGCGCTCCGCCAGCGAGAAGATCATGCGGGAGGAGCCGTACAGATTGGCGTTGAGCGCGGAGAGCAGCGCCACGAACACCACGATGTTCATGATCTGCCCGGCCGACGGCACCCCGATCGCGTCCAGCACCTTCACATACGGGCTCAGCCCGGCCTGCTGCGCGGTCCACGGCAGCACGGCCACGATCACCAGCATCGAGCCGACGTAGAAGAAGAGGATGCGCACCACCGCGCTGCGCACCGCCCGCCCCACCGCGCGCGCCGGGTCGTCCGTCTCGGCGGCGGCGATGGTGACGACCTCGAGACCGCCGAAGGCGAAGACCACGGTCAGCACACCGGAGACGACCCCGCTCCAGCCGTTCGGCAGGAAGCCGCCCGACCCGGTCAGGTTGGTCATCCCGACCGGGTCGGTGTCCGGGAGCCACCCGAAGACCGCCAGCCCGCCGAGCACCAGGAAGACCACGATCGCGCCGACCTTCAGGGAAGCGAACCAGAACTCGAACTCGCCGAAGTTCTTCACCGCTGTCAGGTTCGCCGCGGTGAAGACCACCATGAACAGCAGCACCCACGCCCACGGTTCGACTCCCGGCACCCAGCCATGGGCGATCTGCGCGGCCGCCGTCGCCTCCACGGCGAGCACCACCACCAGCAGGAACCAGTACAGCCAGCCGACGCTGAACCCGGCCCACCGCCCGAGCGCCCGCTCGGCGTGCACGGAGAA
>MUNB01000569.1 GCA_002154345.1 Streptomyces griseus | reverse complement strand
GTCGCCCGGGACCGGGCGACGCCGCGGGGCTCCGGCGATACGGCACCGTCACTGCCGCCCGCCGTCCAGCGGTCACGGGCCCTGCTCGCCGAACGCCGCCTGACGGTGAACACCGGTTCCGCCGAAGGGTTTTCGGCACCGCCGACGGCAGCTGCGGCAGGCGGCGGCACCGCCCGCCCGGTCGTCGCGGCCACCTGGCGGCGTGACGTACCGCAGCCGGGCCCCGCCGACGCCCGGACCGGAAACCTGCCGAGCGCCCGGCAGCCGACGCCTTCCGGTGCGGTGCCGAGTGACCCGGTCCAGCGTTCCGCGACCACGAACCCCGTTCACCGGGGCGGCGGCGGCCCGGTCACCCCCGGCCACGCCCCGCACCCCACGGCCGACGCCACCACCGACGCTGCCGCCCCGACCCCGCCCGGCGGCGTGCTCCAGCGACTCGTTCGACGGTCGGGGCGGGCCACGAACGCCTCGCCCGCATCCCCGAGCGCTCCGCAGCCGGGCCCCGCACACCGCACCGCACCGGCGGCCCCCGCCGTCCAACGCGCCGCCACCTCTCCGTCCGCTGCATCGGCCCCGTCCGCACCCGCCGCGCCGCTCCCGTACGCCCGGTCCGCCCGGCCGGGCACGCCCTCAGCACCGCCAACGCCTTCCGGGGCATCGGCATCCGCGACCGCCGCCGGTCCGCGCCGCGTTCCCGTCGTACGGCCGCATCCGCCCGGGGCCGCGCGGCCGGGAGCCGACGCCGTACCCGTACAGCGGCTGGCGATGCCGGTGGTGCCCGACGGCGCCGGTCCGCCGGCCGCCGGACCGGCCCCCGTGGACGGTGCCGCGCCCGCCGTGCCGCCGGGTCTCTCCGTACGGGTGCCGCCCCGCGCACCGGCACCGACCGCCGGTGCGGGTCGCCCGGAGAGCAGGGCGCAGGCGGTCCAGCGGGCGGCGGCGAACGCCGGGATCACCGGGGTGCCCGTGCAGGCCGCCCCGGCGAAGCCCGCCGTGCAGCGGGCGGGCCCCGCGGCCGGGGCCGAGGACGGGCCCGACGCCTCTCCGGCGAACCGGCTGAGCGGTACGGAGATCGAGGAGCTGGCCCGCCGGCTCCTCGACCCGGTGAGCCGGCTCATCCGCGCCGATCTGCGGCGGGGCCGGGAACGCAGCGGGCGGCTGCACGACGGCCGCCGCTGACGCCACGATGGGCCCGGCGCCGGACCCGCACCCGTAACCGCCCGCCCCCGCACGACCCGTACGACCGACAGCAGAGAAGAAGACGAGAGACGCATGACGGACAACATCTTCGCGACGAGCGTGTTCTTCAAGCTCGCGATCGGCGGCAGCGACCTGGGCGCGTTCCACACCTGCTCCGGTCTGGGCGCCGAGGTGGAGATGGAGACGTACGCCGAGGGCGGCAACAACGGGTTCACCTGGCAGCTGCCGGGGCGGATCACCTGGACGAACATCACGCTGACCCGCCCGGTGACCGCCGACACGATGAAGATCGCGCGCTGGCTGAACGAGACGATCCAGCGGGTCGAGCCCAAGGACGGCGAGATCGTGGCGCTGCGCCCCGATCTCAGCCGGATCATCAGCTGGCAGGTCCACGGCATCGTGCCGGTGCGCTGGCAGGGGCCGTCCTTCGATCCGGCCAACTCCCAGGCGGCGATCGAGACGTTGGAGATCGCGCACGAGGGGCTGGAGCCGTCCTGACCGCCCCCGGCGGGACCGCGACCGAGGCGAAGACCAGGACGAAGGAAGGAGGAACGCCGTGTCACCCGCTCTCCGTGCGAGCCGCGCTCGTGCCCAGCTGACCATCATGGAGCCGCCGTCGACCGTCGGCGCCAAGCCGGGCGGCACGCTCGCCCGGCTCACGTTGCAGTTCAACCCGGCGAAGCTGTCGCTGAGCAAGAGCACCGAGTGGCGGCGCACTCCGTCCCGGATGGCCGGGCAGTCCGCGCTGCCCGAGTTCGTCGGCAGCGGGCCCCGGGCCCTGTCGCTGGAGGTCTTCCTCGACGCGACCGCCACCCACGACAACTCCGTGGAGAAGGCGGTGGAGCAGCTGATGACCGCCTGTGTCCCCACGCCCAGCAGTCTGGCCCGCAAGACGCCCGCCAGCCCCTGGGTGCGGTTCGACTGGGGGACGTCGAAGACGACCTCGTTCGACGGGGTGCTCTCCAACCTCTCCGTGTCGTACACGCTGTTCGACGTGGACGGGAAGCCGCTGCGCGCCACCTGCTCCCTGTCGATCGAGGAGGCGAGCGTCGACCCGGCCGGCCAGAACCCCACCTCGGGTTCGAAGGAGGCGCGGCGCACCCACCGGGTCGTGGCCGGGGACAGCCTGCCGCTGCTGGCCTGGCGGGAGTACGGCGACGCCACCGCCTGGCGGACCATCGCGTACGCCAACGACATCGACGACCCGATGCAGTTGACGCCCGGCCGGGAACTCCTGGTGCCCGGGCGGGAGGACCACCTGGCGGAGGAGAGCCGATGAGTGGAAAGGACGCCCCCGGCCGTTCCTTCGCCGCCGACCCGATCGTCGAGGCGCCGGCCGAGCTGCCCGCCGTCTGGGCCACCCAGCTGGTGAGCTGTGTGGTCGACGAGAACGTGGGCCTGCCGGACACCGCCGTCCTGACGTACCGGGACCCCGACCACACCTTCCTCGCCAAGACCGGCATCGGCATGGGCACCCCGCTGAAGATCTCGGTGGTCACCGTGCAGGACCGGGCGCGCGAGCGGCTGTTCACCGGTGAGGTCACCGCGATCGAGCTGGACACCGACACCACCGGCTCGTTCACCGTCGTGCGGGCGTTCTCCAAGGCGCACCGGCTCCAGCGCGGCCGGAAGGTCGTGGCGTACCGGAACATGAAGACGGCGGACATCGTCCGCAAGGTCGCCACCGGAGCCGGTCTGACCTGCGGGCGGATCGAGGCCGCGTCGATCACGTACAAGCAGCTGACCCAGCCGAACGTGTCGGACTGGGAGTTCCTCCAGCATCTGGCGGCCGAGAGCGGCGCGACCGTACGGGTCGACGACAAGGGCCTGTTGCAGTTCACCACGCCGGACCCGGCGTCCTCGGCCCCCGCGCCCTCGACGTCCGCCACGCGCAACCCGATGGTTCTGGAGTACGGGAACAATCTGCTGGCCCTGCGTGCGGTGCTGACGGGTGCGGACGGGGCGGACAGTGTCGAGGTGCGCGGCTGGAACGTCGACACCAAGACCCGGCTGGTGGCCCGGCAGCAGTCCATCCGCAGCGACACCGTCGTGCCGGGGATGAGCCCGTCGACGGCGGCGCGGATCTTCGGCTCCGGCGGCTCCCGTACGACGATCGCCGACACTCCGTACCGCACCCAGGCGGAGACCCGGGCCGTGGCGGATGCGCTCGCGGCCTCGGTCAGCTCCGGCTTCGGTGAGGTCGAGGCCGTCGCGTACGGGAACCCCCAGCTGCGGGCGGGTCTGCCGGTGGCCCTCGGCAACGTGGGGCCCGCGTTCTCCGGCCGCTACACCGCCACCGCCGCCCACCACGTCCTCGAACCGGACACCGGCTACCGCACGACGGTGATCGTCAGCGCCTCGCCGGACCGTTCGCTGTCCGGGCTGACCGCCGGCGGCAACGCCCCCTCGCGCGGACCGCGGATGCCCGGTCTGGCGATCGGGGTGGTCACCGACATCCGCGAGGAGGGCAAGGGCCAACGCGGCTGGGTGCGGCTGAAGTTCCCGTGGCTCGACGACACGTACGTCACCGACTGGGTCCGCACCGTGCAGTGGGGCGGCCAGGGCGGCGGCGGGGTGTTCAGCCCCGAGGTCAACGACGAGGTGCTGGTCGGGTTCGAGCAGGGGCTGCTGGACAGCCCGTATGTGCTCGGCGGCCTCTACAACGGGGTCGACAAGCCGTCGCCGCACGACGTCCCGCTGGTCGACCCGACGAGCGGCAAGGTCAACCGCCGCTCCCTGGTGTCCCGTTCGGGCAACCGGCTGGAGCTGCTGGACGCCCCGCGCGGGCCGTCGGGCGTACGGATCGCCACCGGCGACAAGCGGCTCGACGTCGTCCTCGACGAGAAGAAGGGCGAGATCACCCTGACCGTGAAAGCCCGTGGCGGAACGCGGGAGTTGAGCTCGGTGACGCTGTCCGCCTCGGGCATCACGCTCGACGCGGGCGCCACCGGCGACGTGAACATCAAGGGCCGCTCGGTGACCGTCAACGGCAAGACGGGGGTCACGGTCGACGGCGGACTGCTCGCGGTCCTCAAGGCCAAACTCATCAGGATCAACTGACCGACCACCGACCCGCTTTCCCCCGAAGCCCCCGTCCACCACTCACTCGCACCCCTGAAATCCCTTTCGCAGCAAGGAGAACCCCGGCCATGCCCCCCGCAGCCCGCACGGGCGACAGCACCGCCCACGGCGGTCTCATCGCCACCCCGCCCCCGGGTGCGGTGGCCGTGGCCACCGTGCTCATCGGCGGCCGGCCCGCAGCCGTCACCGGGAGCCTGCACGGGTGCGTCATCCCCCCGCACGCGGCGCTCGGGCCCGGCAACGTGATCATGCCCAACCCCGCCGCCGCGATCGGCGGGGCGGTGCTCATCGGCGGACTGTCCGCGGCCCGGATGGGCGACAAGACCACCTGCGGCGCGCCCATCATCAGCGGTGCGTTCAACGTCCTGATCGGGGGCCCGATGTGAGCGGCGGCGGATTCATCGGACGCGGCTGGGGCTTCCCGCTGCGGGTCGGGCCGACGGGCGGGATCGCGCTGGTCGAGCGGGACCGGGAGATCGAGGAGGCGATCGGGCTGATCCTCGGCACCGCGCCGGGCGAGCGGCCGATGCGACCGGAGTTCGGCTGCGGTATCCACGAGTACGTCTTCGCGCCCGGCGACGGGGCGACGGCCGGGCGGATCGCGCAGGAGGTGCGCACCTCGCTGGAGCGGTGGGAGCCGCGCATCGAGGTGACGGACGTGGTGATCGCGTTCGACGCCATCGAGGAGGGCACGCTCTACATCGACGTGCACTACACCGTGCGGGCCACCAACGACCTGCGCAACCTGGTCTTTCCCTTCTACACGATCCCGTCGTCGGAGGGTCCGGCCGCGGAGACCTCTCAGGAAGCGGGGATGCGCTGATGGCCCTGCCTTCGCCCAATCTGGACGACCGGCGCTTCCAGCAGCTCGTCGACGAGGCCAAGCGGTACGTCCAGCAGCGCTCTCCCGAGTGGACCGACCACAATGTGTCGGACCCCGGGGTCACGCTGATCGAGACGTTCGCGTACCTGGTCGACCAGTTGCTGTACCGGCTCAACCGGGTGCCGGACAAGAACTACGCGGCCTTCCTCGACCTGCTCGGCGTGACGCTGTTCCCGCCGACCGTGGCCCGGGCCGAGATCGACTTCTGGCTGTCCGCGCCGCAGCCGGAAACCGTGCATCTGCCCGCCGGTACGGAGGTGGCGACCGCGCGCGGGGAGGCCGAGGAGCCGGTGGTGTTCTCCACCGCCGACGACCTGCCGATCGTGCCGAGTTCGCTGGTCCGGCTGGTCACCGCGCCGGTGTCGGGCGAGCAGACGGACCGGACCGCGCCGCTCGGCGCGGGCAAGGACATCCCGTGCTTCCAGAACCGTCCCGAGCCCGGTGACGCCCTGCTGTTCGGGCTGCCGACGGCCGTGCCGCGCTGCATCGTCGCCGTCCGCCTGGACAGCCGGGTGGAGGGCGTGGGCGTCGACCCGCGTCAGCCGCCGCTGGTGTGGGAGGCGTGGGACGGGGCGCGCTGGGTGATGTGCGCGACCGGCACCGACAGCACCGGCGGGCTCAACAGGCCCGGCGAGGTCGTCGTGTTCGTCCCGGCCGGGCACACCGCGTCCGTGGTGGCGGGCACCCGGGCCGGGTGGCTGCGCTGCCGGGTCACCGCCCCGGAGCCGGGCCAGCCGTTCTACTCGGAGTCGCCGACGATCCGGGAGGCCGAGGTGTTCACGGTCGGCGGCACGACGGCCGCCGAGCACGCGGAGACCGTCGTCGACGTGCCGCTCGGGGTGTCGGAGGGCGTCGCCGGGCAGCGGTTCACGGTGAGCAGGGCGCCGCTGCTGCTGGACGGGGAGCCGCCGGTGGTCCAGGTGTCTGCGGACGAGGGCTGGCAGATCTGGACGCCGGTCGAGCACTTCGGCGCGTCCGGGCCCGGTGACCGGCATGTGCGGATCGACGCGGTCTCCGGGGAGTTCGCGTTCCCGCCGGAGGTACGCGAGCCGGACGGCACGATGCGCGCGTACGGTGCGGTGCCGGAGAAGGGCGCCCAGCTCCGCGTTCCGCGCTACCGCACGGGCGGCGGGGCGGCGGGGAACGTCGCCCGGGGCGCGATCTCCGTGCTGCGCAGCTCGGTGCCGTACGTCGCGGACGTGAACAACCGCGAGGCGGCGACCGGCGGGGTCGACGGCGAGACCGTGGAGAACGCGAAGGTACGCGCGCCCAACATCCTGCGGGTGCAGGAGCGGGCGGTGACGGCCGAGGACTACGAGCTCATCGCCCGCGAGGCCGCGCCGTCGCTGCGCCGGGTGCGCTGTGTGCCGGCGGTGGCGGGCGAGGCCGGCGCGGTACGGGTGCTGGTGGTGCCCGACGCGGTCGCCGACGAGGACGGCCATCTCCGCTTCGAGCAGCTGATCCCCTCCGACCAGGTGCTGGCCGCGGTCACCGAACGGCTCGACGAACGGCGTCTGGTGGGCACCCGGCTGATCGTGGAGCCGCCCGCCTACCAGGGCGTCACGGTCGTCGCCCGGCTGGTGGCCGCGCCGGGCGACGTGGACCGGGTGCGGGCGCAGGCGCTGGAGGCGCTGTTCCGGCACATCGACCCGTTGCGCGGCGGGGCGGACGGCCGGGGGTGGCCGTTCGGGAGGCGCGTGCAGTACGGAGAGGTCTTCGCCGTGCTCCAGAGTGTGGAGGGGGCCGGTCTGGTGGAGGACGTCCGGCTGTTCCCGGCGGACCCGATCACCGGCCGGCGCGGGGCGGCGGTGGACCGGGTCGACGTCGCGCCGGGCGCCCTGGTCTTCTCGCACCAGCACCAGGTGGTGGTCACCGCGAGCGGGGCCGGTGAGGACGTATGACACGGGCCGCGATACCCGGTCTGCCGAGCCGCTACCCGATCGGCGAACTGCTGCCCGCCCTGTACGCGGACGACGACCTGGCCCAGCGGTTCACGGCGGGCCTGGACACGGTGCTGGCGCCGGTCCTGTCCACACTGGACAACCTGCCCGCCTACGTCGACCCGGCGCTGGCCCCGGCCGACTTCCTGCCCTGGCTGGCCTCGTGGGTGGGCGTCGAGACCGATCCGGCGTGGCCGGTCGAGCTGCGCCGGGCGGTCGTCGCGCGCGCCGTCGAGCTGCACCGGTGGCGCGGCACCCGGCGGGGTCTCGTCGAGCGGCTGCGGCTGGTCTGCGGGGTGCACGCGGACGTCCGGGACGGCGGGGGCGCCACCTGGTCGGCCGAGCCCGGCGGGGCGCTCCCGCCGCCGCCGACCGGTGAACTGCTCGTCCGGGTCTGGCCGGTGCGCGCGGACGTCCCGGTGGACGCCCACCGCGTCCTGGACGTCGCCACGGCCTCGTGCCCCGTCCACCTCACCTGCCGGGTGGAGGTCCTGCCGGGCCCGCCCGAAGAGCCCGAACAGACAGGAGGCTGACGCGATGCGTTCGTGCCCGGCGTGCGGTACGGCCAACGGCGAGACCGACGACTTCTGCGGCAACTGCGGCAGCTACCTGGGCTGGTCCTCCCAGCCGGTACGGCGGACACGGGCCGCGGCTCCGGAGCCCGAGCCGGAGCCTTCTGTAACGGAGCCGGAAAGCGGGCCGGAGCCGGAGCCTTCCGTGACGCGGCCGCCCCTGACGGAGCCGGAGACGCCGGTGGCGCAGCCGCGCTCGGCGGAGCCGCAGGGTTCGGACGCGGTGCCGCCCGTCCCGGTGGCGCAGCGGGAAACCCCGGAGGCGCAGGCGCCCTTGGCCGAGCCGGACGCCTCGGTCCCGGTGCCGCCTTCGGCCGAGGTGCGTGCCCCGGAGCCGGAGGCCGCGCCCACGCCGGAGCCGGCACCGGAACCTGCCGGTCCGCCGACGCCCACGCCCGCGCCCGGGTCGGCGCCCGCATCCGCACCTCCGCCCACGCCCACACCTGCTCCCACGCCCGCGACGCCGA
>MUNB01000568.1 GCA_002154345.1 Streptomyces griseus | reverse complement strand
ACTTCACCGTCCGCCCCGGCAGCATCACCGGCCTCCTCGGCCCCTCGGGCTGCGGCAAGACCACCCTCATGCGGGCGGTGGTCGGCACCCAGGACAAGGTCACCGGCACCCTCGGCGTCCTGGGCCACCCCGCGGGCGACCCGGCCCTGCGCCCCCGCATCGGCTACGTCACCCAGGCGCCCTCCGTCTACACCGACCTCACCGTCCGGCAGAACCTCGACTACTTCGCCGCCGTCCTGCACCCCGGCCGCGCCCACCGGGACGCCCGGAACGACGCCGTCACCCGCGCCATCGGCGACGTCGACCTGACCACCCACGCCGACGCCCTCGCGGGCGCGCTCTCCGGCGGCCAGCGCAGCCGCGTCTCGCTGGCCGTCGCCCTCCTCGGCACCCCGGACCTGCTGGTCCTGGACGAACCGACCGTCGGGCTCGACCCCGTACTCCGCCGCGACCTCTGGGACCTCTTCCACCGCCTGGCCGCCGACCGGGGCACCGCCCTCCTCATCTCCTCCCACGTCATGGACGAGGCCGAACGCTGCCACCGCCTCCTCCTGATGCGGGACGGCCGCATCCTCGCCGAGGACACCCCCGACGCCCTGCGCCGCAGCACCGGCACGGCCACGGTCGAGGAGGCGTTCCTCCGCCTGGTCGACGAAGCCGCGCCCATCACCGAGGAGGCGTCCCGATGACGGCCACCGCTCCCACCGCCCCGGCCCGCCCCACGGGCGAAGCCGCCCCGGCCCGCCCGCTCACCCCGT
>MUNB01000567.1 GCA_002154345.1 Streptomyces griseus | reverse complement strand
GCCCGGACGTCCGGGCGGACTGGGACGGCTGGGCCGACTGCGACGACTGCGACGACTGCGACGACTGGGTCTGCTGGGACGGCTGAGATGTCCGGGGCCGGGAGTCGGGCGTCGGCTGTCGCCGAGTTGACGCCTTCGCCTGGGCCTGCGCCGAACCGGGTGCGGGCACCCGGGGCGTCGCGTGCGGCGTGGCCGGAGGGCTCGGCGGGTCCGTCGCCCGGCGCTGGAGCACCGGCATCTCGGCGGCCGGGGGAGTCGACGCGGGCGCGGACGGTACGACGCCGACGCCCGCCGGACCGCCGTCGCCGGCCGGCCTCGCTCCGTCGGGCAGGGCGCGCAGAGGCTTGCCCAGGGCCGGGCGCACCACCTCGGCGGCGGGCGGGCCGGAGGCGCGGTCGGGGGACGGGGGTTCCGGAGCCGTACGGTCCGGACCGCTCGGTCGCTCGGACACGGCCCGCTGGACGGCGGTGGCCGGAGCAGCCGCAGCCGGAGCGGAAGGAGCGGCCGAAGGGGCGGCAGGACCGGAAGGTGTGACGGGCGTGACGGGTGCGGCGGGCGGGAGCCCGGCGATCTGCCGCAGCGGCATCGCCGGACGCCGGGCGACGATCAGGGGCGGGGCGATCCGCTGCGGACGCACGGCCGCGGGCCGGGCCCGGTACCCGGAGTCCGGTCCGTCGCCGTGGGCGTGGCCCGTGGTGGTGTGCGGGTCGCTCACGCGAGCCGCACGCGAGGAGGCCCCGGAGCCGGAGGAGCCGGACGGACCGGAAGAACGCGACGGCCCTGAAGCCTCTGAAGCCCCCGAAGTTCCTGAATCCCCGGACGGGGCAGCCCCGGCCGACCGCTGGACCGACGGCGCTCCAGGACCCGGCTTCCCCGTCCCCGTACCAGAAGCCGAACCCGTACCCGACCCCGTACGGCCGCCGGCCCGGCTGTCTGGGCCCGCAGCCCGGTTCCCCGAGGCGGACGGCAGGTTCGGCGTGGGCTCGGCGGGCTCGTCGGCTTCCTGGGGCCGGACCGCGCGCAGCAGCAGCGGTCCGCCGGGGGAGGCGGTCCGGGCGCTGCCCGGGCGGGCGACGCCGTGGATGAGGCCGACCGGGGCCGACGGCAGGACGGAGTGGCCGAGTTCGCCGCCGAGGGCCGGGTTCTGCCAGGAGGCGAGCCGGGACCGGAACCGCAGCCCGTCGCTCACGCCGATCGAGGACCGGGCGACGGTCACCGACGGCGGGGCCACCCGCCGCCAGCCGCCGTCCCAGCCACCGCCGTCGCCCTCGCCGGAGGCCGGAGCGGGGGACACGGAAGCAGCGCCGGCGGCAGGGGCGGTGGCGGAAGCGGGTACGGCGGTGCCGCCCGCGTCCCGGCCCGTGCTTTCGCCGTTCTCCCGCACGGGTGCGCCGGACCGCCGTCGGTCCGTCCGGCGCAGCCAGTCGCCGAGCCCCACACGATCACCCGCCTTCGTTGACGCGGGTGTTGATCCGCGCTATCTCCCGTACCCACTGCTGACGTTCGCCGTGGGTGAGGTCGAGAATGTCCTCACGCTGCCAATGGAAGTGGTAGGCGACGTACGCGATCTCCTCCCGCAGCCGGGGAAGCGCGTACGTCACGATTCCCCCAGGCGCCCACCCGAGAGGTCCACCTCGAACGACCCGTGGCACAGCGGGCAGGTCACCGCGGCATGCGTGTGGCCCTCGCTGTTGATCCGCCGGTAGAAGTCCTGGAGGAACGCCACGTCGGTCGCGTACATCCGCTCGACGATCCCGGCGTGCACATCGGTGATCGGGCCGAGCTGGGTGATCACCTGGCTGAGCAGCACCACGGACAGATACGCCGGGTTCTCCTTCACCCGCAGGTCGATCTGCGGGCGCAGTTCGTCCCGGGCCGTCGCCAGCCGCATGGTGCCGTTCCGGTGCACCTGGCCCTCGTCGTCGACGTACCCGCGCGGCAGCTCGAAGGCGAACTCCGTCTGCAGCGTCTCCCGTTCCCGGGGGCGGGCGGGCGCGGGAGCGGCGGCCTCCTCGCGTGCGGCGGGCGCGGCGGCGAGGGTGTCGAGGACCTCTTCGAGGCCCGCGCCCGGCGTAACGGTCCGGCGCCTCATTCGACCACGATCTCCTCGAAGGTGATGGTCACCGTCTCGGTCGCCGCGCTGGACTCGCCGGCCTTGAGGGAGGGGCCCTCCCACTTGGAGGCCCAGCCCTGCATCAGCTGGATGCGGCGGACGGTCTCACCGGTCGAGTCCTTGATCTCGATCGTGAGGTTCTGCCGCGCGGTGTCCACGGCCCCGTTGTTCAGGGTCTCCTTGATCCAGGTGGTGAACTCGCTGCTCTTGTCGAGGCCGCGGGTGATCGTCACCTCGCCCGCCTGACGGGCGCCCGGCTGCTTGCGGATGATCTGCTTGCCCTCGGCGGTCACCTGACGGACCTCGACGACTTCTTCCTCGACGGTCATGCCGCTGATCTCCTGGATGGACTCCACGAGATAGCCGCCGAGCTGAACGCCGAAGACGTGGGTGGAAAGAGCGTCGCCCTCTGCCATGACTGTGTGTCACCTGTTCTGATCGGGAAGGGAAGTGAAGGGGTGCGGGAGGACCGCGAAGGTCACTCGTCGACGAGGCTGGTGCTGTCCGAGAACTGCGAGAGACGGAAGATCACGAACTCCGCGGGCTTCACCGGCGCCACCCCGATCTCGCAGACGACCTGACCGAGGTCGATCGACTCCTGCGGGTTGTTGCTCCGGTCGCACCGGACGTAGAACGCCTCCTCGGCCGTACGGCCGAACAGTGCGCCGCGGCGCCACTCCTCGGTGAGGAAGGCGGTGACGTTGCGCCGGATGCTCGACCAGAGGCGGTCGTCGTTCGGCTCGAACACCACCCACTGGGTGCCCAGGAGGATGGACTCCTCCAGGTAGTTGAAGAGGCGGCGCACGTTCAGGTAGCGCCAGGCCGGGTCGGAGGAGAGGGTGCGCGCGCCCCAGATGCGGATGCCGCGGCCGGGGAAGGCGCGGACACAGTTCACGCCGATCGGGTTGAGGAGGTCCTGCTCGCCCTTGCTGAGGCGGATCTCCAGGTCCACCGCGCCGCGGATGACCTCGTTGGCCGGGGCCTTGTGCACTCCGCGCTCGCCGTCGCTGCGCGCCCAGACGCCGGCCACGTGACCGCTCGGCGGGACCAGGGAGTTGCGGCCGCTCGCCGGGTCGAAGACCTTGACCCACGGGTAGTAGAGGGTCGCGTAGCGCGAGTCGTAGCCGGCGTCCTCGTTGCGCCAGGTGCGGACGCGCTGGGCGTTCATGCCCGGCGGGGTGTCCAGGACGGCGACCCGGTCGCCCATCTGCTCGCAGTGCGAGATGACCGCGAGCTGCACGGTCTTGACGCCCTCGGCGTCGATGTCGCCGCGCTGGAAGGCGCTCATCAGGTCCGGGACGGCGACCATCGTGATCTCGTCGATCGCTTCGAGACCGGCGAACCCGGTCCGCGCGGAGGCGTCGCCCACGTACTCGGAGGCGTCGATCCGGGCCACACCGGAGCCGGTGCCGGGGGCGCCCGCGGTGGCGAGGGCGACGGTCTGCTTCTCGGGGCGGCTCTGGGCCGTGCCGGGCTGCTCGGTGACCTGGACGAACTTGGAGTCGCGGGTCTGGGTGACCAGATAGCCCTTGACGTTCTTGCGGGTGGACACGTCGTACGTCTCCACCGTCTTGCCGCCCTGGCGCACCAGCAGCCGGAAGCGGTCCTCCGGCGGGTTCTCGCCCTCGGCGTCGGCGATCTCCACGGAGAGGCCGTCGCCCGTGCCGGGCTTGGCCTCGACCAGGAAGCCGCCGAGCGCGACGGCTGCGGGGGCCGGGGCGACCGCGCCCTGCGCCGTACCCTCCGAGCCCTGCGCGGGGCCGCCGATGCGCACGATGTAGGCCGCGCCGCCGCCGTTGGCGAAGAAGCCGTACACGGCGTGCGTGAGATAGGTGTCGGCGGTGAAGGTGCCGAACGTCTGGACGTACTGGTCCCAGTTGGTCACCAGCGTCGGCTGGTGGAAGGGGCCCGCTTCGGCGAAGCCGACGAAGGCTGCGACCGCGGTGCCGACTCCTTCGATGGGCCGTGCTCCGGACTGCACCTCCTCCACGTAAACACCGGGGGTGAGGTACGACGGCATGCTCGCTCCTTCTGGACGGTCACTCGATCACTGTCCAGTCTCGACCGGCCGCCCGGGCGGAGAGTAGGCCCCAGAGTCCTGGACGCGGGGCAATGAGGCTGCCTTTCCGGGCCCTCGTACCCACGGGAAAACTGCCCTTGGCGGGCCGGCCGGAACGGTCCGCCTATTCGCGGACGCCGACGCGTATTCCGCCGGCCGTGTGAAGAGAAGGAGAACAACGCGTTACGGAACCGCCCGAAGCGGCCGCCCCTGTCGGGGGATTGGGCGAAAGGGAGGACGGCGCGCCGGGGAGCCTATGTGTTTGGTATCTCTTTTTCTCGGTAAACGCCGGAAGGCCGACAGACGTCCGGGGCTGCCGGGGAGACGCGCCGAGGTGACGCGATTCGGCCAGAATGCGCCGGGAAGGCGGGGGAATCCGGCCGGGTGCGGAGGGCAGAAGCGGGCGCCGAGACACTCCGAACGGGCACCCCGCTTCCGCCCCCGAGCCGTCAGAACCGGTCCTGAGCAGGCCCGTTCGGGCGTCCGTCCGCCGGAAGCGGATATTCTTCCGGTGCTGTCGCCGCCGCGGGCGACCGAACTGGTAGAGGCCTTTGGCGTATCCGGGAGGGCGAATCCGCCACCGCCCGGCACGCCGGGTTTCCTCTCGGCCGGGTTTCTGCTGTTGTCTCGTTGACAGGCGAAGCAGAGCGCTCGGCGTCGCTGTTTCTATCGTGCGAGATCGCTCAGCACGCCACTGACATTCAGAACCTGATGGCATCCGGAAGCCTGTGTTCCGGTAGCCGGGGTGCCGGGCTTGGCACAGGTGACGGAAGCGGTGACGGTGGCGTTCTCCGGAACCTGAATGGGGGTGACCCAGTGATAGTCCTGGTTGCGGAAGGTTTCCAGTGCGATGGTCGTGATCTTGCGCTCTCCGAAGGAGATCGTCACGACGCCTTCGTCACCCTGGAAGTTCGCCACCACGATGTCGGTGACGCCGAACACCTTCCCGGCCGGAACCTTGTAGGCCCGCTCCTCCGTGGCTCCCGCCCGCGTCTGCACGTCGATGGTCTCGGAGGCCTGCTGACC
>MUNB01000566.1 GCA_002154345.1 Streptomyces griseus | reverse complement strand
CCTTCCGCGTCCTCGGCGGAATGGTTGCTGACGGCGGCCACGACACCGTCGGGCTCCCCGGCCGCGTGCTCCTCCCAGCGGCCCAGCGCCTCCTTGCCGATGCTCTTGACGAACTCCACGATGGCCGGGTTCATCCCCTCGTAGACCAGCGGGATCCGTGTCCCCCGGCCCACGAGCCGGAACCTGTCCTTCTCCACCACCCGGTACCGCATGCTGCTGCTCCCTTCGACGATCAGGCGGAAGGACATCCGGGGCTGGGAGTGCAGAGCCGCACCCGTGCGCCGCGCCTCGCCGGGGCCCACCCCGTGCACGGCGCGGAAGGCACGCGCGAACGCCTCGCCCGAGCTGTACCCGTACCGCACCGCCACATCGAGCAACGTCCGCTCCCCGGCGAGCACTTCGGCCCCGGCGAGCGTCATCCGTCGGCGGCGGACGTACTCGGAGAGCGGGATGCCCGCCAGCGCGGAGAACATCCGCCGGAAGTGGTACTCCGACGTCATGGCGATACGGGCCAGCTCGGCCGCGTCGACCGTCTCGTCGAGGTGGTCCTCGATGTGGTCCATGGCCTCGCTCAGCCGCTCCAGCACCCCTGGCCGTCCTTCCTTCTTCCCTTGCGATCTCCACGTTAGGAAAGGCCCACTGTGCCGGACCCGACATCCTGTGCCCGGTACGGTCGGGCCGGGCCGGGCCGCCGTCCGGGGCCGGG
>MUNB01000565.1 GCA_002154345.1 Streptomyces griseus | reverse complement strand
CGGGCCGGGGCTGTGGGGGAGCGGCGACGGGGCTTCCGTCCCGGCGTACGCGAACGGCGCGGCGGGGCCCGCGGCCTTCGCACCGGGGGCCTCCGGGAGCGGCGCCGGTGCGTCGGTCGTGCCGGCCCGGTCCTTCGAGCCCGCCGCCGGTGCCGGATCGCGGGCGCGTGCCCGGGCCGGGGCCGCGCGATGAACGCCACCCTGCTCGCCGTCGCGCTCTCCCTCGTCTCCGCCGCCGCCTACGCGGCCGCCGCCGTGGCCCAGTCCCGGCTGGCCGGCCGTACCGACCCCGCCACCGGTGTCCTGCGGCTGCTGGGCCGGGGCGCCTGGTGGTCGGCGGTCGGCCTCAACGCCGCGGGCGCGCTGCTGCACGTCGCCGCGCTCGCCTACGGCCCGCTCACCCTGGTCCAGCCGCTCGGCGCGCTCACGCTCGTCGTCGCCGTGCCGCTCGGGGCGCGGGCGGCCGGCCGCCGGGTCGGCCGGGTCGAGTGGCGGGGCACGGCCCTGACCCTGCTCGGCCTCGGCGCCGTGCTCCTGACCGCGGGAGGCTCCGCCCCGCACGAGACGCTCAGCCTTCCCGAGGCGCTCGGCGTGGGCGCGATCACCATGGCGGTCGTCGCCGGCCTCGGCAGGCCCGGGGCCCGGCCGGGGCTGCGGCACGCGGCGGCCTCCGGGATCACCTCCGGGGTCGCCTCCGCGCTCACCCAGACCCTCACCGTTGCCGTCACCGACCACTCCGGCGGCCCGCTGTTCAGCTGGCGGCTGCTGACGGTGGCGCTGCTCGTCTCCGCCTTCGCGATGGGCGGGCTGCTGCTCTCCCAGACCGCCTACCGGGGCGGGCTCGGCGCGCCGCTCGCGGTGGTCACCCTCGCCAACCCGGTCGCCGCCGCAGCGATCGGCCTGGCCCTGCTCGGCGAGCGCCTCCAGGGCGGGCCGGTCAGCCTGGCGCTCGCCCTCCTCGGCGCGGCGGCGGCCGTGCGCGGGGTGATCCTCCTCAGCCGGGCCCAGGCGCGGAACACGGAACGGGGCGGCGCGGCCGAGGAGCCGGTCGCCGCCCCGGTGGACCCGGTGCCCACCCGGGTCGTCATCGGCAGCCCCCGCCTCGCGATCGCCCCCGAACCCCTGGCCGTACGGGCGGGCGGCGCGCCGCACCCATGACGCCGAGCCGCACCCGTGAAGCCGCGCCCCGCCCGTGAGGCTTTCTGCGGTCAGTCGTCCAGGTCCGCGATGGCCCGGGTCAGCCAACCGATCCAGAACGTCTCCAGGTCGATGCCGCCCCGCAGCACCAGATACCGCAGCCGGTCCTCGGCGGTCGTCGGCGCGGGGGTGAAGCCGCGCTCCTCGATCTCGCGGTACTCCGCCAGCTGGCGTTCGTGCAGCGCGAGGTGACGGCGCAGCTCCGCGCCCATGCCGTCCGCCCCGACGACCGCCGCCGCCCGCATCCGCAGCAGCAGCGGATCACGGACCGGCCGAGGGTCCTCGGGGAGCGCGACCCACGCCGCCAGCTCCTCGCGGCCCGCGGGCAGCACCTCGTACTCCTTCTTCTGCCCCCGGGCCGGCACCGCCGTGGGCAGTGCCCTGATCCGTCCGGACTGCTCCAGTTTTCCCAGCTCGCGATAGATCTGCTGATGCGTCGACGACCAGAAGTAGCCGATCGACCGGTCGAACCTGCGGGTCAGTTCCAGACCCGAGGACGGCTTCTCCAGCAGAGCGGTGAGAATCGCGTGCGGCAGTGACATGGAGTGCATCCTAAGGACGGGGGCGCACAGCGGTACGGGCTCCCCGAGGGACGGGCTCAGAGCGAGGCGGCCAGCTCCGTGCCCTGGCGGATGGCCCGCTTCGCGTCCAGCTCGGCCGCCACGTCCGCGCCGCCGATCAGATGGACCGGCACGGCCCCCGCGCTCAGCTCCTCGTACAGCTCGCGGCGCGGCTCCTGGCCCGCGCACAGCACCACCGTGTCGACCGGCAGCACCCGCCGCTCACCGTCGACGGTGAGGTGGAGGCCCTCGTCGTCGATGAGGTCGTAGGAGGCTCCGGCGATCATCTCGACGCCCCGGTGGCGCAGTTCGGTGCGGTGGATCCAGCCCGTCGTCTTGCCGAGCCCCGCGCCGACCTTGGAGCTCCTGCGCTGCACCAGGTGCACCGTGCGCGGCGACTTCGGGCGTTCGGGGGCGCGCAGCCCGCCCCGGTCCTCGTACGCCGTGTCCACGCCCCACTGCCGGAAGAACGTGTCCGCGTCCAGGCTCGCCGCGTCGCCGCCGTCGGTCAGGAACTCCGCGACATCGAAGCCGATGCCGCCCGCGCCGACGATCGCCACCCGGTCGCCGACCGGCGCCCCGTCGCGCAGCACGTCCAGGTAGCTCACGACGTTCGGGTGGTCGGTGCCGGGGATCGCCGGGGTGCGCGGCTCGACGCCGGTGGCGAGCACGATCTCGTCGTAACCGTCCAGGCTCCCGGCGTCGGCCCGGGTGGACAGGCGCACCTCGACGTCCAGCTCCGCCAGCCGGGTCCGGAAGTAGCGCAGCGTCTCGTCGAACTCCTCCTTGCCCGGCACCCGGCGCGCCACGTTCAGCTGACCGCCGATCTCGTCCGCCGTGTCGAACAGGGTCACCGCGTGCCCGCGCTCGGCCGCCGTCACCGAGCACGCGAGACCCGCCGGACCGGCGCCGACCACGGCGACGCGTTTGCGGGTCCGGGTGGGCGAGAGCACCAGCTCGGTCTCGTGGCAGGCGCGCGGGTTGACCAGGCAGGAGGTGATCTTGAGGCTGAAGATGTGGTCCAGACAGGCCTGGTTGCAGCCGATGCAGGTGTTGATGGCGTCCGCCCGGCCCGCCGCCGCCTTCGCGACGAACTCCGGGTCGGCCAGGAACGGCCGGGCCATCGAGACCATGTCCGCCCGGCCGGAGGCGAGGATCTCCTCGGCGACCTCGGGGGTGTTGATGCGGTTGCTCGTCACCAGCGGTACGGAGACCGCGCCGCGCACCTTCTCGGTCACCCAGCTGAACGCGCCGCGCGGCACGGAGGTGGCGATGGTCGGGATCCGGGCCTCGTGCCAGCCGATGCCGGTGTTGATGATCGTCGCGCCCGCCGCCTCGATCGCCTTCGCGAGCGTCACGACCTCCTCCAGCGTCGAGCCGCCCGGCACCAGGTCCAGCATGGAGAGCCGGTAGATCAGGATGAAGTCGTCGCCGACCCGCTCATGGACCCGGCGCACGATCTCGACGGGCAGCCGCATGCGGTTCTCGTAGCCGCCGCCCCAGCGGTCGGTGCGATGGTTGGTCGCGGACACGATGAACTCGTTGATCAGATAGCCCTCGGAGCCCATGATCTCGACGCCGTCGTACCCGGCGAACCGGGCCAGCTCCGCCGCCCGCACGAACTCCTCGATGGTCTCCTCGACCTGGCCGTCGGTCAGGGCGTTCGGGGTGAACCCGCTGATCGGGGCCTTGAGCGCGCTCGGCGCGACCAGGTCGGGGTGGTGCGCGTACCGGCCGAAGTGCAGGATCTGCATCGCGATCCGGCCCCCCGCCGCGTGCACCGCCGAGGTGATCTCCCGGTGCTGCTCCGCCTCCGCCTCGGTCGTCATCTTGGCCCCGCCGGGGAAGGAGCAGGCCCGCTCGCTGGGGGCGATGCCGCCGGTGACCATCAGGCCCACGCCGCCCCGGGCGCGCTCGGCGTAGAAGGCGGCCATCCGCTCGAAGCCGCGCTCGGCCTCCTCCAGACCGATGTGCATCGATCCCATGAGCACCCGGTTGGGAAGGGTGGTGAACCCGAGATCCAGCGGGCTCAGCAGGTTCGGGTACAGGCTCAGGGGGGCGCTCATGGGGTCTCCTCCGCACAGGGTCGTCGGGTCAGTTGTAGACCACCGTTGTGCGGTTATGCAACAAGTTGCACAATGATCTGCGTCGCAGTGCGGCCCTTGCGGCGCCCGGCCCGTGCCCCGTACGGCGTAGTCGGCCGCGCCCCTCGGGCCCCCGCCGACGAGAGTGGGATCCGTACCCGAAGCCCTCTCACCCCGGGAGTCCTCATGGTCTGCGTCAACCGGGTCAACCGGCGTGATCTCGGTCTGCTCGCCCTGCGCGTCGGCACCGGCGCGGTGCTCGCCGCCCACGGCAGCCAGAAGCTGGCCGGCTGGTTCGGCGGCGGAGGCATCCAGGGCACCACGGCCGCCATGGAGGCGATGGGATTCCACCCGCCCAAACACAGCGCGGTGGCCGCCGGGCTCGGCGAGGCGGGCGGCGGCGTACTGCTGGCGCTCGGCCTCGCCACGCCGGCGGCCGGCGCGGTGGCCGTGCACGCCCCGGCGGGCTTCTTCGCCCAGGGCGGCGGCTACGAGTACCCGGCCTTCCTCGGCTTCACCGCCGCGGCCATCGGTCTGACCGGCCCCGGGCGCTACTCCGTGGACCACGCCACCCGCCACGTCTTCGACCGCCCCTGGATGGTCGCGCTGGCCTTCGCGGGCAGCGCGGTCGCGGCCGCCGCGGTGGTCGGCAGGCGCGCGAAGGGTCAGGCCGGCCAGGCTCGGGAGGAGTCCTGATGAGCGAGGACCCCGCCCGGCCCGGCTCCCCGCCGCCGGCCCGCCCCGTCGCGCCGTCCGGGCCGGAGACGGTGGCATCGACCGGATTCGGCCAGGGGCCACGGCCCGGACCCGGTCAGGGGGACACGCCGTGGCAGCGTGCCGACGGCCCGGCCGGGCCCGCGCCGGCCCCCGATCCGGACA
>MUNB01000564.1 GCA_002154345.1 Streptomyces griseus | reverse complement strand
CGTCGGCGTCGGGGGCGGGTCGGGCGTGCAGGTGGGCAGGTCGCCGTTGAAGGGGTACGCGTGGATCTCCTGGCCGCCGGACGTGCCCGACGAGGTGTGGGTGAGCGAACCCGCGGTGTACAAGCGGCCGTTGGTGCCGCTCATGCTGAGCACGGTGTTGCTCGTCGGCCGGCCGACCAGGATGCTGCCCTCGAACTGGGCCGGACCGGTCAGCGACAGATCGGTGGCGTCCGGGAAGTTCCACAGGAGGTTCTCGCGGAGGCCCTCGTTCGGGAACGAGCCCATGAACGTGGCGACGCTCCGAGTGCCGCCGTAAACGTTGACCAGGACGGTCGCACCCTCCGGGATGCCGTTGAACACGAAGCCCGTGTTGCCGCCCGTCTCCGACTCCAGGTCCGCGTCCACGTCGAAGATCTGGATCGCGGACGAGCCGTCGCCGGTGAACGTCATGGTGTCGCCGGCACCTGGCAGGTGGCCTGCCGGTGCTCGTCGCCGTCGTACGCGTAGCAGTGGCTGGCCTCGGTGAGTTGCGGGCGCAGCGCGGTGTACGGGGCGGCCGCGTCCTCGTCGAAGCGCGGGGCGGTGGTGGGGTTCACCGTGCCCGTGAGGCCCTGCGCGTGGGCGACGCGGCCGGAGTGCGAGCCCTCCTCGGCGAGGAGGCGCTCGCCGTCGGCGATGGTGATGTCCCCGCCGGCCGTCAGATAGTCGGAACCGTCCGGCGGCGGCACCCGTGAACCGACGCCCGCGATACCGACGTTGTAGATCTGCGAGACCCCGTCCCGCTTGTCCAT
>MUNB01000563.1 GCA_002154345.1 Streptomyces griseus | reverse complement strand
TGGTCATCGGAGTTCCTTCGTGAGCAGGGCGGGGCACAGGCGGTCGTGGCGGGTGCCGAGGGTTGTCCACCACGCCTCGCAGACGCAGCGGGACGGCAGGGCGGTGGCGCGTTCGATGCGGGCGATGTCGTCGGCCCGGCCGGGGAGCGGTAGCCCGTGCCGGATCGCGGTGACGGTCCGGATCAGGACAACGGCGTGGGCGACCTCTCGCCGGATCGCGACGAGCATGACGGCCGCCGCGCCGAACAGGACGACGGTGTTGAGGACTTGGTCCTGTTCGACGGCGACCGCGCCCGCGTAGACGGCGGCGCAGTACGCCACGGCGTACACGGTGAACATGGCCACGCGGGCGGGGGTCACGGGGCGCTCCGTTCGGTCTGGGTGCGGTTGGACTGGTTGACGATGTGCTCGGCGGCGGCGACGGCGAACGCGTACACCGCGATGATCGAGTCCGTGAAGACGTCGTCGCCGTCGCTGGTGCGGGGCGCCCAGTGGATGCCTCGGAACAGGGCGGCGGCCTCTCTCTCGTCGCCGCTGACCCACGCGGCGATGAACCGGGCGGCGAACTGGAGGTGGGCGGGGAACCCGTCCAGGCCGGCCGGGTCGTCGGTCTCGGCTTGGTAGCGGAGGCCGGGGCCGTTGGCGGACGTCGCCGGCTGCAACGTGGTCTCGGCGAGGAGGCAAAGCAGTTGGTACGTCGGGGCGGGCCCGGCGGCGATCAGGGGCTCCAGCAGCTTGAGGCCGCCGGGCTGGTCACCGGCGACGCCTCGGGCGAGGGCGGTGAGGACGAGGTCTTGAATGGGTGTCGGCATCGGCCACGGTGTCCTTCCGGTCGTGCTCGGGGTGCCCCCTTTCCGCCCCCGCTGGACCCGGGGGCGGAAAGGGGGCACGGCTTCTAGACCAGCCCTTCCGGGCGCTCACCACCGCAGCCGCAGGCCGCGGTGGTGAGGAACTGGTTCTTCTTGCAGGGGCGGCAGTGCCACAGGAACCGGGCCTGGAGGGCGACGCGCTTCACCGTCGCGCGCTCGTGCGGGGTCGTGGCCTGGTCGAGGAGCGCGACGACGGCCGCGGTACGGTCCTTCGCGCTCAGCGGGGGCGTGGCCGTGGTGCTCACGTCGGGTCCGTTCTGGTGTGGTGGATGCGGGCCGGGCTGGTGGTGAACGGCCTCCTAGGGGCGTGGGTGGGGCAGAGGTCGGGGCGGTCGCCGCCGCCGACGTCCCAGCCCTCCCGGGCGGCGACCATGTACGCGGTGGCCTCGTCGGCGGTGCCGGTCGGGAGGAACCGGCCGCACGTGCTGTCGGGTCCGGTCCGGTCGCAGTGGATCGTCAGCGACAGGGTCACGACGGTCCCCCGGGCTGAGTAGCGAGCCAGCGGCCGAGCGCTTCGTGGAACTGCCGGGCTGTCGGGGCCCCGATGCGGTCGAGGCAGCACTCGGAGTAGACGACGGGCCCCTCTTCGTCGATCTCGACCTCGTAGTACGACGCGGGGTCGTCGGCGTTGAACGGGGTCCGCGGCATGATCGGCGCGAGGACCGCCGGGGCGCTGGATGGCTGCTCCGGGGCGGCGGTCTCAGCGCGTTCGCGGAGCATGTCGGCCATACGCCGGGTCGCCGCGCCCTCGACCTCGGTGTCCCGGTCCAGCTCCCCGTACTCGGTACGGATCTCCTGATCCATCTGGTCCTGGAGCCGGGTGATGGCGTCAGCGGCCTCCATGAGGTGGGCGCGCCGGGTGGGGTCGTCGAGCGGGGTGGTCACCTGGCCCCCTCGCGCTCGCGGTAGAGCTCGGCGCGCTCCTTGTGGACGCCGGTCATGCGGCGGTTGCTCTTGCCGTAGCAGGCGGCTCCTCGGACGCTGTGGCATTCGGGGCAGGCGACCATGTACTCGGGTCGGTGGACGGTGGGTTCACGGCGGGGCATGTGGGTTCCTTCCGGTTCGGTGTGGCCGCCTGTGGTGGGGCGGCCACACAGCAGGGGCATCAGGCGGCGGGGGTGTCGAGGGCTTCGCGGATGCGGGCAACGGCGGCCCGGATCGTCGGGTCGTCGGTAGCGGCGTCGATGGCGTCGCATTCGGTGCGGATGGTCGCGGCGAGGTTCCGGGCGGTGCGAAGGGCGAGGGTCCGGGCGGCGCGTTCGCCGGGTCCGGGTTGGGTGCTGCGGCGGCGGGGCGGTGTGGTCATGGTTGTCTCCTTGGGTGGGCCGGGATCACCCGGCAGCAGGGGCGGGGGTGGTGGGCCAGGCCTGTCGGCAGCCGTTGCTGCGGCAGCGCAGGCCGGGCGGGACGTCGCTCGGCGACCAGGTCGAGCCCTCGTCGAGGGTCGATCGGTTACAGCGGGCGGTGCCGTCCTCGCGGGCCATGTGGACTTGCTTGGTGGTACGGACGTCGGGGCGGTCGTAGCAGGAGGCGTCCCGCGTCGCGGCCCACAGGGCGGTCACTGGGACTCCTCGGTGTCGTCGGTCCAGCGCTGGCCGGTGGCGGTGGCGTGCTCGGTGTGCCGGCCCGTCTCGACGCACCGTTCGACGGGGGCGTCGCCGGGGGGCAGGAGCCCGGCGGAGCAGGTGGGCTCCTCGGGCGCGGCAGGGGCAGCGGGCTGCTCGGTCGGCTCGACGGTGTACGTGCGCGTCTCCCGCACCAGGCGCCACTGCCAGTCCCGGGCTTCCTCGCGGCCGCGCGACAGCCGGTTCAGCGCCTTGCTGCGGTCGTGGGTGGGGTACGCGACTACCCAGTCCCCGCCTTCCTCGCGCCACTCGACGAGCCAGCTGCTGTTCGGCGGGTGCGCCTCGGTTGTGGTGGGCGGCTGCACCCCGGCGGCAGCGTCGTCGGCCTCGTGGTCGCACAGCTCGTGGTCGCCCTCGGCGTGGGCCATCAGCCGCTCGTGCGTTGTGCACGGCTCCCCGCCTGGCTCGCACGCTCCGAAGCTGCACGGGGTGGCCACGTACTCGGCTTCGTCGGCCAGCGCGCGGAGGAGCATGCTGGCCCAGCGGGCACCGTTGTCGAACAGGTCGACGTACTCGGCGGGGAACTCCGTGTTGTTCACGGCGTCGGCGGCTTCGCGGAGCATGGCGGCCCGGTCGGCAGGCGCGGGCGGGGCGGCGATGGGTCCGTCCTTGCTGAGGACAGCGGTCCGCCCGAGGACGGCCTTCTCCATCTGAGCGACGTCCCAGTCCCCCTCGTCGTAGGCGTACAGCTCCCACTCGCCGTCAAAGTGGCGCCATCCGATCGCGGTACGGTCGCCGGTGCCCGGGTGGGTGGTGATGGCGTCGCATCGGAAGCGCCAGTCAGTGCCGATGGCGGCATAGGTGTAGCCGGGCTGGTAGAAGTCGCCAGTGCTCATGGGGTGATGTCCAGCTCTGCGAGCGGCAGCCCGCTGTCGATGTGGTTGAGGAGGGCCCGGAGCCGGGCCATGGCCTTGGTGTCGCGCCGGTTCAGGGCGCGGCGGGCGGGGGCGGGCACCGTGAACCAGCAGGTGCGGCACAGGTACTGACCGGGGGCCTTCGGGGCCTGGCAGGCCGGGCAGGGTGCGTTCCTCATGCCGGTACCTGGGCCGGGTCGGTGGTGCCGGGGGTGTCGGCCGTGAGCGGGTGCGCGTGCTCCTTCGACTGGGCGTGGAGGAGCGGGCCGAGGGTGGCGGCCTCCTGGGTGGTGCGGTGCTTGGCCGGGACGTTGTTGCCGCCCGACAGGGTCGTCTCGACGGTGGCCAGGCCGAGCCGCCGCTGCCACGGGCCTTGGTCGACGGTCACCGTCTGGATGCGGGCGACGGGGCACACGGTGACGAGGTTTCGGAGGAAGTACCCGGTCCACGAGGTCAGGTACCCGTCGTGGAGGCGGTAGCCGAGTGCCCGGTGGAACGGGGTGGCCTGGCGGGCGGCCGGGGGTGCGGGGATCGCGTCGGTGAGGGAGACGAGCGCTGCCGGGCCGAGGAGGTGGAGGACCAGCTTCTCCGCGACGGGGCGGGGGCAGACCGGCACGAGGATGCCCGGGGAGCCCGCGCCGGCGACGGCGGCCTTGACCTGGACCCAGTCGAAGCGCCGCCACAACACCGGCTGGTGCAGTTCGATCGACGCGATCCGGGTGTCCCGGTAGGTGTACTGCTGGGTGTCGAACATGCCGTGGTCGACGCGGTACTGGCCCAGGCCGGCCCGGGTGACGGTCCAGCCGCTCCAGGCGAAGAACCGCTTCCCGGTCAGGCGCCACAGCTTCGGGGCGAACACGAGGACCGTGGACAGGGTGAGGAGGTTCCCGGAGGTGACGTACGGGCCTGCGGCGAACGCGCCGAGGATCAGGGACCTGATGTTCGTGGCGACGTCGAGGAGCAGCGACAGGGCGAGGTCCTTCACCGTCACCCGGTACAGCGTTTCGTCGGTGGTGTCCTCGGCCAGGATGCGGGCCTTCAGCGCGCGGGCCTGGTTCAGCGTCAGGTACGACAGGGTCATCGTCGTGCCCGGCATGACGACGCGGAGCGTGCAGACGCTGAGGGGGCGGCCGAGGAACGGGCGGCCGATGTCGACGCTCTGCACGTGGCGGAGCTCCACGCGGCGGCCGACCTTCACCAGGAGCCCGTACCGGTACTCCAGGACGTCGTGGTCGAGGCGGAAGTGGCTGTGCCTCCACCCGATGACGAACACCGTGGTGACGGCGGCGACGACCAAGGTCAGGGTGAGGGCGGCCGCCCAGATCGGCACGTCGATGCGGTCCTCCGTGCCGGTGGAGCCGACGGCGAACAGGTCGTGCTGCTGGAACACGAACAGCCCGAGGGCCAGGAGGACGGCCCAGCTACGGCGCAGGGGGGTCACCGGGTGCAGGCGCCCCTCGATCGGCTCGTTCATGCTGCGAACCTCCGCTCGCGGGCCAGCTCGGTCAGCCGCTCGCGCAGCAGGTAGGCGACGCCGGGGTCCAGGTCTTCGAGGGAGCCGCTGCCGCCGGCGGTGCGGACGACGAGGGTCGCCAGGTTGTAGCGGCGCTGGACGGGCCCGGACTCCACTTCCACTTCCTGGATACGGGCGTAGGCCAGGGTCGTCATGCTGCGGAACAGCAGTCCGGAGCGGATGTGCAGCTCCTCGTCACCGAGGTGGTAGCCGCGGAACTGCCAGGCAGCCTTGATGCGGTTCCACCGCCAGGCGTAGAGCAGGACGGGGACCAGGGCGACGAGCGCCATGCGGTGATCCCACCAGGCGTACAGGTCGTGCCAGTCGCGGGACTTGGCCGCGACGAGGGATACCGCGCTGGTGATCGCGGCGGCGACCGCGCCGAGGAGGGCGCTGGTGCCGAGGAGGGCGAGCCCGGACGTGATGCGGTTGACGGTCACGGCGCGTTCGGGGTGCCGGGTCAGCTCAACGTCGTCGAGGGTGAACGGCGGTACGGGCGGGTTCATGGTGCTGCCGCTGGTGCGGGTCGGCATGGGTGCCTCCAGGTGGGTGTGGTGTGCTGGGCTGGGGCGGCCGCCCCCG
>MUNB01000562.1 GCA_002154345.1 Streptomyces griseus | reverse complement strand
GTCGGGGGTGGGTGCGGGGGCGGCCCCGGGCCTGTCGTCGCTCATGTTTCCGAGTGAACAGTGAGGGGCCGCCGCCCGCATGAGTACGAGGGCTCAGCCGGCGGCGGTCCGGTCGGCGCGGGCCGCCAGCCAGGCGCGGGCCGCGTTCACCTCGCCTTCGGTGAGGGCCGGGCGCACCTGGTCCGGGTGGCGCGTGACGTAGTGCTCGCGGGCCGCCTTCAGCCCGATCGCGCGGGCCTCGGCGGAGAGCGCGGGGTGGTCGGCCACCTCCTGGGCGCGGTGCCACCAGCTGTGGCTGCGGGGGTCGATCGCGTAGTGCCACAGCGGCTGGGCGGGGTCGGCGACCCCGATCAGGACGCGCTCCAGGACGTACGCGCGGACGCCCGGCTCCGCGATCAGCTTCTCCGCGACGTGCAGCGGGTGGACGCCGTCGAGGCGGGCGCGGAGCAGCACCCAGGTCATCAGGTGCCCGGTGTCGTGTCCGCCGGAGACGATGAACTCCCACAGCTCGGCGGCCTTCGCCTCGTCGGGCGCGCCGAGGTGGGTGAGCAGCCGGACCGGGTCCTTCCAGAGCGGTTTGGGCTTCGCCCACCAGGCCACCAGGTCGGCCGCGGCCGGGTGTTCCAGGTCGAGCGCCAGGCAGGTCAGGGTGACCAGCGGGTGGCGCCACTCGGTGTACGTGGTGCGGTACTGCTTGGTCAGCTCCTTCTTCCAGCGGGGGAGGAGCGCCTGGAGTTCCGTCTGTGTGGCCTCGCCGTGGGCGTACAGCAACTCCAGGCAGAACGCGATGCCCTGGACTTCGGTGGACGGGTCGGCGAGCCGGTCGCGGAGCCACTGGACGTCGGACGGGGTGAGGGTGCGGTAGCGGTGGTAGAGGTCGCCGAGGCCGCCCTCGTAGCCGGTGAGGTCGGGGCCGGTGCCGGCGAGGAGTTCGTCGCGGGCGGACTCGTACCGCTCCAGGGCGGCCAGCGCCTCGGCCGTCTCGGCGGCGTCGGTGAGGCGTCCGGCCGCCTCGCGCACCCGGTCGGCCGTGTCGGCGGCGGCCTTCGCGGCGGCGACCCGCAGCGGGCGCGGCAGCCGTTCGTCCGTGGCGAACCGGACGGTGGAGAGCAGGAGCGGGAAGAACCCGTCGGAGGTGGGCGGGCGCGGGGTGCGGTGCTCGGTTGTGACGGCTTCCCGCAGTGCGTGGAGGAGGCGGGTCTGCGCGGTCTCGGGTGCGGTGTGGGCCGTCAGCTCCTCGGAGAGCGCGCGGGCCGCTCTGACCGGGTCCGGTTCGTGCCGGGCGTGGTGGGCGCGGAACCAGCCGCGTACGGCACCGTCGTCACCGGTCAGCGCCCACGCACGCAGCAGCTCCAGCGAGCGCGGGGACGGATGCGCGGCGAGGGCGTGGGACGCGTCGGCTCCCAGCTCGGCGGCCACCTCCCAGGCCTCCGGGTGCTCCTGGCGCAGCAGGGCGGGGAGCACGGAACGCCAGCCGCGCCAGGCCGCGAGCCGTCCGGCGTACGTCTCCCGCCAGGCGGCCAGCAGCCGTGCCGTCTCGTCCGGTGTCAGCGCCTGCCGGTGTTCCAGCGGGGCGGCGAAGCGGTCGGCGGCGGCCAGGTCCACGGGGCCCGCCAGCCGCTCGTGGAGCCAGCGTTCCTCGGCGGCGGTCAGCGGGTCGTACTCCCGCTCGCGGGTCTTCCGGCTGCGGGGCTCGTCGATGCGGGCGAGGAACTGGCGTACGCCCGCGGTGTCCTCGGGGTCGGGCAGCCCGTCGGCGTCCGTCGCCGTGACCTTGTCCAGCTGGAAGGCCCCCTGCGGACCGTTGTCGACGATCCGGTAGCCGGGCGGGCCCTCCCCGAGACCGGCGGCGACCGTGGCGTGGTCGCCGCCCCAGTGCAGGTAGAGCACGCCGGTCAGTTCGCCGGAGCGGGCGAAGGCGTCATGGGACTGCCAGTGCCAGTAGGCGAAGGAGGTGTCGGTGGCGATGCCTTGGGTCGCGAACATCTCCGCCGCGTCCTCGTGGCCGTCCGACTGGGTGTAGCGGCCCCGGGTGGGGGGAGGCAGGACGGCGAAGCGGTCGCCGCCGAGCGTGCGCCACCAGGCCTTGATCCGAGACAGGTCCGACTGCTGCCCGGCCGGACGGTTCGTGTTCAGTCCCACCAGAACGACCACGCTTCCTGGTTGAGTACGGCCTTCTCGGCGTAGACGGCGAGGTCGTACGGCGGGGACTGGTCGATGTTGTCCGGGCAGAACGCGTAGTGCTCGGCGGCCAGGGCGCGGGCCTCCTCGATCGTGGCGGGCGGGCGGCCCACGGAGACGATCATCGTGTCGAAGCCGAGCACCACGACCCGGGCGTCGTAGCGGTCCTCCCAGGAGCGGAGCACCGCGCAGAGCCGGGCCACGTCGTTCTCGTGGTTCATCGGGCCCGACCAGCCGATCGCCGCCGGTATGTCGGCGCTGCGGCGGGCCGGGACGAGGGCGATGCGGGCTCCGCCGAGCCACTCGTCCGCGTCGGCGGTGATCACGCCCACGAGCCCCGCGGCCACCGCGTCCGGGTCCTCGGGGGCCTCCCGGGCGGGGACGGGCGCGAGGCCGGGCCAGGAGCCGGCGCCGCCGGACTGCTCCCCGTCCTCCCCGTCCTCTCCGGCCTCTCCGTCCTCTCCGGACTCCCCGTTCCTCTCGCTCTCCTCGCCGGCCCCGTCGGACGCCGGGCCGCCGCCGACCTCGTCGTCCGCGTAATCCGTCCAATACCCCGCGAGGACCTCGTCGGCGTCGTGGTCGCCGGGATACGAGGTGCCGTCCGGGCAGAGGTCCCAGTCCTCCGGCCACTGGTCGCGCGAGCCGCCGGTGACCAGCACCGGCAGCAGCCCGAGCCGCCGCCCGGACGCCCGCAGGGCCGACCAGCCGCGCTGGTCCGCCGGGCCGTCCGCGTACCAGAGCAGCGGCTCGTGCCAGGGGCCGTCCAGCGTGGCGTCCACCAGGGAGCCCGGCGGGAGGTCCAGGCCGGAGGAGGCCAGGGAGGGCAGAGGATTCGGGAGCGTCGCCATGGTGGTGACTCTAGGCGGGGGCACTGACAACAGGCACGGACAGCGGATGCCGACCGGGTGCCGAGCGGGAGCGGGCGGCCTCTGTCGGTCATAGGCTGAAAACTGCCGTGCGACGCGACCACGACCACGATCACGGCCACGGGAAGGAGACCGCGATGACCGGGACCACTGCGGCGCAGGTCATGGAGGAGCTGGCCGGGCTGGAGGACCCGAAGATGCGCGCGGTCAACGAGCGGCACGGCGACGACCACGGCGTGAACCTCGGCAAGCTGCGCGCGCTGGCCAAGCGGCTCAAGACGCAGCAGGACCTCGCCCGCGACCTCTGGGCCACCGACGACACCGCGGCCCGGCTGCTGGCGCTCCTGATCTGCCGCCCGAAGGCCTTCGAGCGCGAGGAGCTGGACACCATGCTCCGTGAGGCGCGCGCCCCCAAGGTGCACGACTGGCTCGTCAACTACGTCGTGAAGAAGAGCCCGCACGCGGAGGAGTTGCGCCTCGCCTGGACCGAGGATCCCGACCCCGTGGTCGCGAGCGCCGGGTGGGCGCTGACCACCGAGCGGGTGGCGAAGAAGCCCGAAGGGCTGGACCTCGCAGGGCTGCTGGACACCGTCGAGGCGGAGATGAAGGACGCCCCGGACCGGCTCCAGTGGGCGATGAACCACTGCCTAGCCCAGATCGGCATCCAGCACCCCGAACACCGCGCCCGTGCCGTCGCCATCGGTGAGCGTCTGGAGGTTCTCAAGGACTACCCGACCCCGCCGAACTGCACGTCCCCGTACGCGCCCGCCTGGATCGCCGAGATGGTGCGACGCCAGGAAGAAGCCACTTCGCGAGCCACCTGACGAGTCGCCCCGCAAGCCCCCCGCAAGCCACCTGACGAGTCGCCCAACGAGCCGCCCAACGAGCCCCCAGGAGCCCCCGTGAACAGGATCGTCACGTCCATCTCGCTCTCCCTCGACGGCTTCTTCGAAGGGCCCGACCAGGACATCGACTGGCACACGGTCGACGAGGAGGTGCACCAGCACTTCAACGACTATCTGCGGCTGGTGGGCGGCTTCGTGGAGGGGCGTGTCACCTACGAGCTGATGGAGGAGTTCTGGCCGACCGCCGATCAGGACCCGGAGAACGAAGGCCCGATGGCCGAATTCGCGGGGATCTGGCGGGACATGCCGAAGTTCGTCTTCTCGCGGACGCTGGAGAGCGTCGGGCCGAACGCGACCCTGCTGCACGAGGTCGACCCCGAGCAGGTGCGCGGTCTGCGGGACGCCGCCTCGGGCGATCTGGTGGTCGGCGGGTCGGATCTGCTGGAGTCGTTCCGGCAGGCCGATCTGATCGACGAGTACCGGATCTACATCCACCCCGTCATCCTCGGCCGGGGCCGCCCCTTCTTCCGGGACACGGAGGAGCGGCAGATGCTCCGGCTGATGGAGACCCGGACCTTCGGGAACGGAGTCGTCCTGCTCCGTTACGAGACGGTCCGGGCGTGAGGCTCACGGTGATGAGGCGTCAGGCGGTGGCCGCGTAGGCGGCGAACGCCGACCAGGCGGAGGGCGCGACGGTGAACGTCGGGCCTTCGATGTCCTTCGAGTCACGGATGTGGACGGCGGCGGGGTGCGCGGCGATCTCGACGCAGGCCCCGCCTTCATCGGCGCTGTAGCTCGACTTCCGCCAGTCGTACGCGACTTCGAGGCACTGGCCGCCTTCGTCGCTGCTGTAGCTCGACTTGAACCAGTTCAGTGCGGTGTTCATGTCTCTCCCAGTAAACGGGCCAGCAGGCGCAGGGTCTCAAAAGGGGTGAGCGCCTGGGCCCGCAGCATCGCATATTTCTGGGCGAGGATGCTGATCTCATTCCGGTCGGAGATCAGGTGGCTGCCACGCTGGGTCTCGGTGTAGGCGACGTGTTGGTGGTCCGGGGTCTCCAGGAGAGTGAAGGGGCCTGCGAGGCTCGCGTGGGCCCTGCTGTCCAGCGGGAGCACCTGAAGGCAGACGCCCGGGAGTTGCGCCATCGCGTAGAGGTGGCGCAGCTGTTCCCGATGGTCCTCGTCCGACGTCAGCTTCATCATCAGGACCGGCTCCCAGATCACCATGCTGATCGTCGGCGGCTTCTTCCGGTCCAGGATCTGCTGGCGTTGCAGCCGCGTCGCCGTCTGCGTCTCGACTTCCTCCGGGCTGTAGACCGGGATCTTGTTGCTGAACACCGCGTCCGCGTACGCCTTCGTCTGGAGCAGACCCGGGATGACCTGGTTGTCGTACCAGGAGAGCGCCAGCGCCTCGTGCTCCATGTTGAGGTAGTGCTCGGCCCACAGCGGAATCAGGTCGTATTCCGGCATGTTGTCGACCGCCGTCGCCAACGCGCCCTTGGTGTCCAGCAGATCGTCGATCGTCTCCGCCAGATCCGGCACGAGCGAGCGCCTGCCCTGCTCGATGGAGGCGATCGTGTCCTCCTGTACGCCTGCGGCCAGGGCCAGTTCGACCTGGGTCATGCCCGCCTCGGTGCGGAACCGGGCCAGGAGCTTGCCCACGAGCTTCATCGTCGACGCGTTCTTGCGCTGTCGCTTTCTGGGGTGCATACGGTTCCCACTCCCACCCCGGAACCCACTTCACGCATGCGCGACCCGTACAACAAATCTGTACGGGTCGCGCATGGTCACGGCACGTCAGGCGCTGGCCCGAGGTGTTCCCGAGGTGTTCCCGAGAGGGTGCTCCGCGGCTCAGAACGTCAGTGCGGTCTCCATGTCCGACTGCCAGTAGGTGACGAAGCCCAGGCTGTCCGTGTAGGTCTCCGCCGGGAGCTTCAGCGTGGCCTCGCCCTTGGACTTGTTGTTCTTGTCGACCATGATCACGCCGAGGTTGTCGCTCTTGACCGGCTCGCCCTCGCCGGGCTGGCCGAGCAGGCCGATGCCCGCGTACGCCTTCTCGCCCGGAGAGAGCACGACGACGGCCTGCGGCTTGCTGTCGTCGAGGATCGGGTAGACGGCCTGCGCGTCGTCGAAGCGGAGGAACGGCGCGTGGTACGCGGCGCAGTCCTTGGAGCCGGTGTTGGTCACCGTGAGCAGCAGGTGGTTGATCGGGCGGCTCACCGAGGAGACCTTCACCGTGGAGTTCTGGGGCGTGCAGGCCGGGATCGAGGCCGCCGCCTCCGCGTTCGGAGCGGTCTCCGGCTTCTTGGCGCGGCTGTCGCCGTTGCCGCCCGCGTTCTTGCCCCCGGCGGGGACGGTCTGGGTCTCGGGTGCGCCGGCCTCCGGCGCGTCCTGCTGTGCCGTGCCGTCGGTGTTCGACGCCGCGGGGGCCGCGGTCTCGGCGGCGCCGGCCGGCTTGGTGCCCATGGCCTTGTCCTCGCCGCCGCAGGCGGTGAGCGAGAGGGCGGCCGCGAGGGCGGTGACGGCGACGGCGGTGGTGCGGATGCGGTTGATGCGCATGGCGTTGGTACTCCCCGTACTCGGTTGATCTGCGGTGCTGCTGTGGTCTGGTCCGAGCTTGTGGGATGGCGGATTCCGGCCGCAACACCCGCAGAACCATTGGGGATGCTGGAACGTCTACGCGTACGGTGACCTGCGGGAATTCCGCGTCCCTGGAACGCCGTTCCGGGACGGATGAGGGAGGGGAACGCCGTCGTGGCGACGCCTGAGGCCGAGCATTTCGCGGCCCTGCTGAAGGAACTGAAGGGCCGTTCGGGGCGTAGCTACGGTGTTCTGGCCGGGAGACTGCACGTCAGTACGTCGACCCTCCACCGGTACTGCAACGGTGACGCCGTGCCGAACGAGTACGCGCCGATCGAGCGGTTCGCGCGGCTGTGCGGGGCGTCCGGCGACGAGCTGGTGGAGGTGCACCGGCGGTGGATCGTGGCGGACGCGGCTCGGCGGCGGACTCCGGCGGGAGCCGCCGAACCCGTTGGTGTGCCTGACGCCGTTCCCGGTGGGGGCGAGGCGAGTGAGCCGCCCCCGGTGTCCCTGGAGCCCGAGCTGTCCCGGGTACCCGAGCTGTCCCGGGAACCCGGGCCGTCCCAGGCGCCCGAGTCGGGCCCCGGCTCCCGGTGGTCCCGGCTCTCCCGGCGTACGCGGGTGCTCATCGCCGCCGCCGGGGTCGCCGCGCTCCTCGTGCCCGGCACCGTCGTCGCCGTGGATCTCGCCGGGTCGGGGAAGGAGGGCGGCGGGAGCGCCGCGGACCGGGTGGAGGACGCGGGCGGAGACCTCGCCGCGGCCCCGGAAGGCTCCGCCTCCGGTACGCCCCGGCCCTCCGCGAGCCCGAGCCCGTCGGGTTCTTCGGCGAGCGCATCCGGATCTCCGTCCGGGCCGCCGTCCGGGAAGCCCCCGGCGGGTGGCGGCTCCGGGCCCGGTCAGTCCCAGAGCGGGGGCGGCGGCGGTACGGGCCTCGGGGCTCCGCCGACCGTCACCATCAGCTCGTACAACTGGGAAGAACCCTGCGGGCAGCACTATCTGGTCAACCAGGGTCCCGACAAGCTCGATCCGCCGCCCGCACCGCAGGACCGGCGAGGCTGGGCGGAGTCGTACGGCGGGGTCGAGGCGGGGAACGCGCTGCTCCAGCTCACCGTGCAGGGCACCTCGCGCGAGGCGGTCGTCCTGAAGCGCATGAACGTCCGCGTGCTCTCCCGTAACGCTCCGCTGTCCTGGTCGGCGTACAAGATGGGCAACGGCTGCGGCAGCGGGATCACGCCGCAGACCTTCGCGGCCCACCTCGACGCCGGGCACCCCACCCTCCGGCCGGTGCCGGGGACGCAGGGGGACGTCGAGGTGCCGGCCGTGGACTTCCCGTACAAGGTGACGTCCGAGGACGTGGAGGTCTTCAACCTCGATATGGAGGCCGTGAATTACGACGTCACCTGGTTCCTGGAGCTGGAGTGGAGCAGTGGCGGCAACGAGGGGACGCTACGGATCGACGACCACGGGAAGCCGTTCCGGCTGAGCGGGATGAAGGGGCGGCCGGAGTATGTGTACGGCGGTCCCGGTTACGGCTGGGAGCCCGCCGGTCAGCCGTAGGGCGTGTCCGGGGCGCGGGGGACGGCCGCCGTATCCGTCTCCCGGCCGGGAGTGGCCGTACACGTGTGCGGAACCCGGGAGTACAGTCTGCGAGGCCCTGGCAGCCTGCCGCCGTGCGACGACGGCGTACGGCCGCCCCGCTCCCGCCCCCACCAGGTGACACATGTCCGCCACTGCTGCCGAAGCCACCGACCGACCGGGCCCGGACGACCGACCGGGCCTGGACGACCGCACCTGCGAGGAGCGGTCCCTGCGGCTCAGACGCAGGCTGGAGCGGTTGATCGGCATCGCCGCCACCGAGGGGAACGCCCTCGTCCCGCTCCGTAACGGCGACGCGATCTTCGGCGCGATGCTGGCGGCGATCCGGGGCGCGGAGCACACCGTCGACCTGATGACCTTCGTCTACTGGCGCGGTGACATCGCTCGCACGTTCGCCGAGGCGCTGGCCGACCGCGCCCGCGCCGGGGTCCGGGTGCGCCTCATGCTCGACGGGTTCGGGTCGCGGCTCATCGAGCAGGACCAGCTGGACCTGATGGACGCCGCCGGGGTCACCGTCACCTGGTTCCGCAAGCCCCTCTACCTCTCGCCGCTCAAGCAGAACCACCGCTGCCACCGCAAGGTCCTCGTGGTCGACGAGCGCACCGCGTTCACCGGCGGCGTCGGGATAGCGGAGGAATGGTGCGGCGACGCCCGCAACGAGCACGAGTGGCGCGACACCCACGTCCAGGTCACCGGGCCCGCCGTCGACGGCCTGGCCGCCGCGTTCGCGCAGAACTGGGCCGAGTGCCACGCGGAGCTGTTCGACGAACGCGACCGCTTCATCGCGGAGGAACACCACGGTGACGCCGTCGTCCAGGTGGTGCGCGGCTCGGCCTCCTTCGGCTGGCAGGACATGCAGACCCTGATCCGGGTCGTCCTGGAGTCCGCCGAGGAGCGCATCCGCCTCACCACCGCCTACTTCGCCCCCGACGCCTACTTCACGGGGCTCCTCTGCGACGCCGCCCGGCGCGGCGTCGAGGTCGAGATCCTGCTGCCGGGGCCGCACACCGACAAGCGGGTCTGCCAGCTCGCCGGGCAGCGCTTCTACGAGGAACTGACCGGCTGCGGTGTGAAGATCCACCAGTACCAGCCGACGATGCTGCACACCAAGACGCTCACCGTCGACCGGGTCGCCTCGCTCATCGGCTCCACCAACTTCAACCGGCGCTCCCTCGACCACGACGAGGAAGTCATGCTCGCCGTCCTCGACCGGGACTTCACCGCCACCCTCGACGGCCACTTCGAGGAGGACCGGGCGAAGAGCGTGCTGATCGAGCACGGCCGGTGGAAGCGCCGCGATCTCCTCCAGCGGGCCCGGGAAGCGGCCGTCGTACCGATCCGCCGCTTCCTCTGAGCCCACGGCCTCCTAGGGTTGCCGCATGACCACAGAGAACGGCTTAACCACCGAGAACGGCTCGACCGCCGACACCCCGGACGCGTCCGTCACCTTCATCAACGTCTTCGAGATAGCCGCCGACGAACTCGACGCGTTCGTCGCGAAGTGGGAACAGCGGGCCCGCCTCATGCGGGACAAGCCGGGCTTCATCGACTCCCGGATGCACCGCGCCCGCTCCTCCGACGCCCGGTTCCAGCTCGTCAACGTCTCCCACTGGGCGAGCCAGGAGGCGTGGGAGGCCGCCACCGCCGACCCCGACTTCGCCTCCCGGACCCGGGCCGCGCGCGAGGAGACGAAGCAGCCGGTCACCCCGAACCCGGCGGTCTACGACGTCGTCGTGGAACTCGCCGCACCCTAGGGGTGCTGCCGTACGCGATCGGCCCCGGCGCCTGCGGAACAGGTGCCGGGGCCGACGTACGTACAGCCGGGTGCGGGATCAGAGCCGCTCGGGCGTCCGGATGCCCAGCAGCTCCATCCCCTGGTGCAGGGTCCGGGCGGTCAGCTCGACCAGGAAGAGCCGGTTCTCGACGACCTCCGGGGCGTTGTCCGGGCTGAGCACCTGGCACTGGTCGTAGAACGTGGTCAGGTGCGAGGCCAGCTGGTAGAGATACGCGGCCAGCTTGTGCGGCTCGTAGCCCGACGCGACCTCGCTCAGCACCTCGCCGAACTGGTCCAGGTGCAGGCCGAGCGCCCGCTCGGCCGGGGCCAGCTCCAGCTCCGGGTGGGCGGCCGGAACCGCGTCCCCGGCCTTGCGCAGGATCGACCGGATCCGGGCGTAGGCGTACTGGAGGTAGACCGACGTGTCGCCGTGCAGCGACACCATCTGGTCCAGGTCGAACTTGTAGTCCCGTACGGCGGAGGTCGACAGGTCCGCGTACTTCACGGCGCCGACGCCGACGTACCGGCCGTTCTCGACGATCTCCTCCTCGGACAGGCCCACCTTCCCGGCCTTCTCCCGGACGACCGCCGTGGCCCGCGAGACCGCCTCGTCGAGGAGGTCCTCCAGCCGGACCGTCTCGCCCTCACGGGTCTTGAACGGCTTGCCGTCCTTGCCGAGGACCGTGCCGAACGCCAGCTGCACGGCCTTGACGTCCTCGTTCAGCCAGCCGGCCCGCCGGGCCGTCTCGAAGACCATCTTGAAGTGCAGCGACTGCCGGGCGTCCACCACGTACACCAGGGTGTCGGCCTTGAGGTCCTGGACCCGGTTGCGGATCGCGGAGAGGTCGGTGGCCGCGTAGCCGTAGCCGCCGTTCGTCTTCTTCACGATGAGCGGGACCTTGTTGCCGTCCGGGCCCTTCACATCGTCGAAGAACACGCACAGCGCACCCTCGGAGCGGACGGCGACACCCGTCTCCTCCAGGATCCGGCAGGTCTCCTCCAGCATGTCGTTGTAGCCGGACTCGCCGACGATGTCCGCGTCGACGATCTCCATGTCGAGCTTGTCGAACACCGAGTGGAAGTAGATCTTCGACTCGTCGACGAAGCCCTGCCACAGCTCCAGCGTCTCCGGGTCACCGGCCTGGAGCGCCACCACCCGGTCCCGGGACCGGGCCTTGAACTCCTCGTCGGAGTCGAACAGGACCCGCGACTCCTTGTAGACCCGGTTCAGCGTCGACATCGCCGCCTCGCCGTCGCTCGCCCCGCCCTCGTGCTCCAGGGCGCCCGGGTGCTCGATCAGATACTGGATGAGCATGCCGAACTGGGTGCCCCAGTCGCCGATGTGGTGCCGCCGGACGACGTTCTCGCCGGTGAACTCCATGATCTTGACCATGGCGTCGCCGATGACCGCCGACCGCAGGTGGCCGACGTGCATCTCCTTGGCCACGTTCGGCTGGGCGTAGTCGATGACCGTGGTGCCGGCCTCGGCCTTCGGCGGCACACCGAGCCGGCCCTCGGCGTCGGCGGCCCGGGCGGCCAGCGTCTCGACGATCGCCCTGTCCGCGAGCGTGATGTTGAGGAAGCCGGGCCCGGAGACCTCGATGTCCTTGATCAGCCCACCGGCCGGAAGGGCGGCGGTGACCTGGGCGGCCAGCTCGCGCGGGTTGCCCTTGAGCTTCTTGGCGAGCGCCAGGATGCCGTTGGCCTGGAAATCGGCCCGGTCGCTTCGGCGCAGCAGCGGGTCCGCGGCGCCGGCATCCGGCAGAGCTGCCGTCAGGGCGTCCGCCAGCTGCTGCTGGAGCGTGGAAGCGAGGGAAGGGACCGAGGCCATGTCTGGCTGCCGTTTCCGTAGAAGTACAAGGGATCGGTCCAGTATCCCACGGGGCGTAAAGCCGTTTTCGCGCTGCGGGGAGTAGCTGGGAGAATGGTCCGTACCCCATCGGGAAACGACAGACGAGAGAAGGACGTGCCGACCGTGGCCGAGAGTCAGACCAGCACCGAGACCGACTGGGTCTCCCGCTTCGCGGACGATGTCATCGCCGAATCGGAGCGTCGTGCGCCTGGCAAACCGGTCGTCGTCGCCTCCGGGCTCTCCCCGTCCGGCCCGATCCACCTCGGCAACCTCCGCGAGGTCATGACCCCGCACCTGGTCGCCGACGAGATCCGCCGCCGCGGACACACCGTGCGCCACCTGATCTCCTGGGACGACTACGACCGCTACCGCAAGGTCCCGGAGGGCATCCCGGGGGTCGACAAGGCGACCTGGACCGAGCACATCGGCAAGCCGCTGACCTCGGTGCCCGCCCCGGCCGGCTCCTCCTACCCGAACTGGGCCGAGCACTTCAAGGCCGCCATGACGGCGGCCCTGGACGAGCTCGGCGTCGAGTACGACGGAATCAGCCAGACGGAGCAGTACACCGCCGGTACCTACCGCGAGCAGATCCTGCACGCGATGAAGCACCGCGCCGACATCGACGCCGTCCTCGACCGCTACCGGACCAAGAAGGACCCGGCGGCCCAGGGCAAGGGCGGCGGCAAGAAGCCGCAGCAGAAGAAGGTCGACGAGGCCGAGCTGGAGGCCGCCGAGGGCTCCGGCGCCGCCGACGAGGACGACGGCAGCGGCAACAGCGCCGGCTACTTCCCGTACAAGCCCTACTGCGGCAACTGCGAGAAGGACCTCACCGTCGTCACGTCCTACGACGACGACACCACCGAGCTGAACTACACCTGCTCGGCGTGCGGCTTCGCCGAGACGGTCCGCCTCAGCGAGTTCAACCGCGGCAAGCTGGTCTGGAAGGTCGACTGGCCGATGCGCTGGGCCTACGAGGGCGTGATCTTCGAGCCCAGCGGCGTCGACCACTCCTCGCCCGGCTCCTCCTTCGTCGTCGGCGGCCAGATCGTCCGCGAGGTCTTCGACGGCGTGCAGCCCATCGGGCCCATGTACGCCTTCGTCGGCATCTCCGGCATGGCCAAGATGTCCTCCAGCAAGGGCGGGGTGCCCACCCCGGCCGACGCGCTGGAGATCATGGAGGCGCCGCTGCTGCGCTGGCTCTACGCCCGCCGCAGGCCCAACCAGTCGTTCAAGATCGCCTTCGACCAGGAGATCCAGCGGCTGTACGACGAGTGGGACTCGCTGGGCCGCAAGGTCGCCGACGGCACGGTGCTGCCCGCCGACGCCGCCGCGCACTCCCGTGCCGTCCGCACGGCCGCCGGGGAGCTTCCGAGCACCCCGCACCCGCTGCCGTACCGGACGCTCGCCTCGGTCGCCGACATCACCGCCGGAGCCGAGGACCAGACGCTGCGCATCCTCAGCGAGCTGGACCCGGAGAACCCGCTGACCTCGCTGGACGAGGCGCGCCCGCGCCTGGACCGCGCCGAGAACTGGATCACCACCCAGGTCCCGGCCGAGGCCCGCACCATCGTCCGGGACGAGCCGGACAAGGAGCTGCTCGGCTCGCTCGACGACCAGGGCCGCGAGTCGCTGCGCCTCCTCCTGGAGGGCCTGGACACGCACTGGTCGCTGGACGGCCTCACCACGCTCGTCTACGGCGTGCCGAAGGTGCTGGCGGGCCTGGAGCCCGACGCCAAGCCGACGCCCGAGCTGAAGGCCGCCCAGCGGTCCTTCTTCGCCCTGCTCTACCGGCTGCTCGTCAGCCGCGACACCGGCCCGCGACTGCCCACGCTGCTGCTCGCGGTGGGGGCGGACCGGGTGCGCAGGCTGCTCGGCGCGTAACCCCCTGACAACGGCGGAGGGCCGCCGCCCGGGAATCACTCCCGGGCGGCGGCCCTCCGC
>MUNB01000561.1 GCA_002154345.1 Streptomyces griseus | reverse complement strand
GTCAAACGCAGCAGCCCGTCCACGCCCACCTCACCGAGGCCGTCTGGCGGGACGGGCTGCTGCGTTTGACCGGGTACGCCTATGTGCGCAACGCCCCGGGCGGCGCCCCGCGGCTCGGCTGGCTGCGGTCCGGGAAGCGGCTGATCCCGTTGCGGCTGCGGCCCGTCGGCGGCGACGAGGCGACCGCCCGGTCCGGCCGCTCCCTGCACCGCTACGACCGCGCCGGGTTCGAGGCCGTCGTCGACCCGCGCAGGCTCACCGCCAAGGGCGACCGTACGACCTGGAAGCCGGAAGCCGTCGTCGTCGGCGCGGGCCGGCCGCGCCGGGGCCCGATGCGGCTCGTCTCCACCCCGGCCCCGCCCGCCGTGACGTACACCGACGAGCGGACCCGGATCGTCCCCGTCCTGTCCGGCAACAAGCTGGAGCTGCGCATCGAACGCGTCGCCGCCGTCCTGACCGGGCAGTCGGCGGTCGAGGACGCCGTACGCCTGGAGGTGAAGGTCCTCGGCGACGCCGGGCCCGTCGCGCTGCGGCTCACCGAATGGCGCACCAAGGAGACCCGGGAGTTCGCCCTGCGCGGCTCGCTCGGCTCCCGGGCGGCGGACATCCCGCTCAGCGCGTTCCGGGGACAGGACGACATCTGGGGCGTGCAACTCATCAGCGAGGGAAAGCCGTTGACCGTCGCCGCACGCCCCGACGGCCAGGACGGGCGCTACGCACTGCCCGGCGGCCGTGAGCTGTACGCGGCCCCCAACCCCTCCGGCGACCTCGTGCTCACCGACCGGGCGGTCCACCCCGTCGTCACCTCCCTCGGCTGGGAGGAATCGGGCGAGCTGGTGCTCGAAGGAACCTTCCCCGAACTCACCGGCACCGCACGGGAACTCGTCCTGCGCCACAGCGGCCACCAGGAGGAAGCCGTCGTCGCGATGGAACGGGTCGGGGGCGACGGCTTCCGGGCCGTCATCGCACCCGCCGCCGTCGAAGGGCCCGGCGGAGCGCTGCCGCTCGCCGAGGGGCGCTGGTACCTCTTCCTGCGCGCACCGGGCGAGCGGGACCCGGAGGCGTACCGGCCGCTCCGGTCGGCCACCCCCCTGCACCGCACCCTGCCCCGGCAACACCACGCGGGCGGGCGGGACTTCACCCTCCAGCGGCGCCACCACGACCGGCTCGTCCTGGAGTCCGGCAGCGCCCTCCCGGCCGTCGACCGGGGTCCGTACGGGCAGCGCGTCCGGCGCGAGCGGTATGCCGTGCTGCGCTCCGTCGCCCCGGCCGCGACCCGCCCCGCCGTCCTCTACTCCAGCTTCGACGGCCGCCAGTTCTCCGACTCGCCCCGGGCCATCCACCGCGAACTCGCCGCCAGGGAACCGGACATCGAACACCTGTGGGTCGTCCGCGACCAGCAGGCGGCCGTGCCCGAAGGCGTCCGGCCCGTCGCCCTGCACAGCGCCGAGTGGTACCAGGCGCTGGCCCGCAGCCGGTGGATCGTCACCAACACCCATCTGCCGCAGTGGTTCGAGCGGGCCGACGGCCAGTGCGTCGTCCAGACCTGGCACGGCACCCCGCTCAAGCGCATCGGCCGCGACCTCGCGGGCACCCCGCACGCCGACGCCGCGTACATGGCGTCCATGGAACACCGGTCCGCCCAGTGGAGCGTGCTCGTCTCGCCGAACAGCTTCTCCACCCCCGTCCTGCGCCGCGCCTTCGGCTACTCCGGCGAGGTCCTGGAGTGCGGCTACCCGCGCAACGACCTGCTGTACGCCCCCGACCGGGACAAGGTCGCCGCCGCCGTACGCGAACAGCTCGCGATCCCCGAAGGGCGGCGCGTGGTCCTGTACGCCCCCACCTGGCGCGACGACCAGCCCCGGCAGGGCGGACGCTACGGGCTCGATCTCCGACTCGACCTGGAACAGGCGCGGCAGAACCTCGGCGAGGACCAGGTGCTGCTGGTCCGCCGCCACTACCTCGTCGGCGGCAGCGTCCCGGACACCGACTTCGTGCGGGATGTCTCGCGCCACCCGGACGTCGCCGAACTGCTGCTGATCAGCGACGCGTTGGTCACCGACTACTCCTCGATCATGTTCGACTTCGCGCAGACCGGCCGCCCGATGCTCTTCCACACCCACGACCTCGCCCACTACCGCGACACCCTGCGCGGCTTCTGCTTCGACTTCGAGCACCGCGCCCCCGGCCCCCTGATCCCCGATTCCGCCGGGATCGTGGCCGCCCTGCGCGACCCGGAGGCCGCCACCGCCGGGCACCGCGATGCGTACGCGCGGTTCCGGGAGGCGTTCTGCGACCTCGACGACGGGAGCGCCGCCGCCGGGGTCGTCGACCGGATGCTCAAGGGAGAGCAGGCATGAGCGACTTCAGCTGTGTGATCACCGGCGGCGGGGACCACGACGGACCGGGCGGGGCCGACGCCCTGCGCGCCTCCGTGGAGTCCGTGCTCGGCCAGTCGCTGCGCGGGGCCGAGGCCGTCGTGGTCCTTGCCTCCGCCGCCGACCCGGCCGTCCGCACCGCCGCCCGCACCCTCGCCGACCGCGCCCCCGGGCGGATCCGCCTCGTCCACGCCGACCCGGCCGTCCGCACCACCGGCGCCCTGCGCAACGCGGGCCTGGACGCGGCGAACGGCCGGTACGTCCTGGTCCTCGCCACCGGCGAACGCCTCCAGCTGCACGCTTGCCGCAACCTCTGGCAGGCGGGCGAGACCAGCCGCGCCGACCTGATCGCCGGCCGCTGGAGCCGGACCGCCGACGAGAGCGGCAAGGAGCGTGAACCGTCCTGGCAGGGCGGGCTGTTCGCGCGCTCCCGCACCCTCGCCCGCTTCACCGAGGCCCCCGAACTCGTCGTCAGGGACGCCCTGGTGACCGGATTCTGTCTGCGCCGCGAGGCCGTCCGGCGGCACGGGCTGCGGTACGAGGAGGACCTGGCGCACGGCGAGATCCTGTTCGGCCCGCTCGCCGCCGCGTCGGTCGGCCGGATCGCCCTGGTCCGGCGGCTGATCGTGACCGGCCGGGCCGTCCCCGACCGGGCCCGCGACCTCACCGCCCTGCTCGAGGCCCACCGCCGGGTCGCCAACACGCTCCTCGCGCGCGGGCTGCCCGAACTGCGCGAGGAGCGGGAGAGGGCGTTCGCCCGCGACCACCTGGTGCCGCTGGTCCGCGCCTTCCCCGGGCTGCCCGCCGCACGCCGCGCCCGGGTCGCCGCGGCGTGCGGCGGGCAGCC
>MUNB01000560.1 GCA_002154345.1 Streptomyces griseus | reverse complement strand
CGTTGTTGACCAGGACGTCCACAGCGTCCGGCAGCGTCCCGATCGCCTCGGGGTCGGCCAGGTCCACGACGTGGGCCACGCCGCCGACCGCGGCGGCGGCGGACTTGGCGCTCCCGGCCTCGCGGTCGACGACATGGACCAGGGCCCCGGCCCCGGCGAGCGCCTCGGCGGTGGCCCGGCCGATGCCGCTGCCGCCGCCGGTGACGAGGGCGGTACGCCCCCTGAGGTCCACGGCCCCGGCCTCCGGCGCCGGGGAACCGGGCGCTGCGTGAAATTGGCTCGTCATGGCCGGAAACGCTAGAGACACTCCGCCGGGCCGCCCATGGCGTGGATCTCCACAGTGGGCGGGCGGGAAGTGGCGGACATCGCCACCCGCCGAACCCTGTGTGACGTGCGGGGCACCAGGGGCCACGGGGCGGACACCACGACGAAACCGGCGAAACGCACGGGACGGGGCCCTCCGGAGTGGAGGGCCCCGTCGGGGGCGGGCGAGCCGGCTGGCGGCCGCTACCCGTCCAGGCGGCACCGGGCGAGCAGCTCGGCGGGAGAGGCGCCCTCCGGCAGCTTCAGGGTCCGGCTCGACGGCGGCCGCCCGCCCCCGTCCAGCCAGCGTTCCAGCGCGGCGGCCGCCGAACGGTGGCACGGCACGAGCGGCCGCAGCCGGTCGGGGAAGGCGTCGACGAGCGAGTCCACATGGGTGCCGCCCTCGACCCGGTAGTAGCGGTGGAGCGCGCCGCGGCCCTCCCGCCGCACCATCGAGGCGTACGCGTCCGAGGACGCGGAGATCGGCAGCAGGACGTCCAGGGTGCCGTGGAAGCTGATCAGCGGCTTCCCGATCCGGCCCGTCAGGGCGATCCTCGCGACGGCGTCGCGGACCTCGGCCGGCCGTTCGGCGTAGCCGTAGTCGGCGTCGCACGCGGGCGTTCCCGGCGCGCAGAACGGCGTGCCGGCCTCGGTCGCGCCGTCGAACTCCGGGTCCAGCTCCTCCCGGTAGATCCGCTGGGTCAGATCCCAGTAGTACTGGTGGTGGTACGGCCAGAGGAACTCCGAACCCGCCGGGAATCCGGCGGCCGTCATGGCCCGGTGGGCCTCCTCGGCGTCCGCGCCCCCGGCCGCGTAGCGCGGATAGGCGCGGAGGGCGGGCGGCAGGAAGGTGAGGAGGTTCGGCCCATCGGCGGTCCAGAGCGTGCCTTCCCAGTCCACCCCGCCGTCGTACAGCCCGGGGTGGTTCTCCAGCTGCCAGCGCACCAGATAGCCGCCGTTGGACATGCCCATCGCCAAGGTGCGGGAGGGGAGGCGGTGGTAGCGCTGCGCGACGGTCAGCCGGGCCGCGCGGGTGAGCTGGGTGACGCGGGTGTTCCACTCGGCGATGGCGTCACCGGGGGCCGTGCCGTCCCGGTGGAAGGCGGCCGAGGTGTTGCCCTTGTCGGTGGCGGCGAACGCGTAGCCCCGGGCGAGCGCCCAGTCGCCGAAGGCCCGGTCGTTGGCGTACTGCTCGCGCACCCCCGGCGATCCGGCGACGACGAGGCCGCCGTTCCAGCGGTCGGGGAGCCGGATGACGAACTGGGAGTCGTGGTTCCAGCCGTGGTTGGTGTTGCCGGTGGAGGTGTCGGGGAAGTAGCCGTCGATCTGGATGCCCGGTACGCCGGTGGGGGTGGCCAGGCCCTCCGGCGTGAGCCCCGCCCAGTCGGCCGGGTCGGTGTGCCCGGACGTCACCGTGCCCGCCGTCGTCAACTCCCGTAGGCAGTCGGTCTGTTGACGGGCGGCCCCGGGCACCCTCAGCAGGCCGGAGCGCGCGCAGTGACCGCCTTTGCCGGTGTCCGGCGACAGCGGGGCGGCGGCGGACGGGGCCGCCGTCCACGCTGTCAGCAGGGCCGCGGCGACGGCCACCCCGCGCAGCCACCGGCCGCGGGCCGGACCACGCGGACGGTCGTGTCGTGATCCGGTGTGCCGGACTGCCGGTGGGGCGACTGGCATGGGCGGGGCCTCCGTCGATGAGCGGGTGAGCGGGCGAGCGGGTGTGGGGGCGTCGGTGTGTTGGGGCGTCGGTGTGTTGGGGAGTGAGGGGTGTCAGGGGCAGGTGCCGTCGGCGAGTACGTAGTGGCCCGGCGGTGACTCCTTGAGGGTGTGGGTCACGAAGGTGTTGTAGAGCCCCAGGTCCTGGCCGGAGCCCTTCGCGTACACCAGGCCGCCGGTGGTGGTGGCCCGCCCGGCGCGTACGTGCTCGTAGTTGCTGGACGTCCAGCAGGCGGCGGGCTCGGTGGGCGGGTCGACGGGCGGCTCCGGGGTGGTGGTGCCGTCGAGACCGAAGAACCGGACGATCCAGTAGGAGGAGCAGATCGAGTCGATGAAGTGCTGGGTTCCGGTGGCGCCGCACTGCTCCGCGCCGCCGCCCGGATCGACCGGAGTGCCGTGCCCGATGCCGGGCACCCGGTCGACCTCGACGACGCTCGCGCCGTCCGCCGCCAGATACTCGCTCCTGCGGGTGCTGTTGGGGCCGATCGTGGAGGTACGGTCCGGGGTCTGGCCGAGGCCGTGCACCGCGGTCCACTGGTCCCGCAGCTCATCGGCGTTCCTCGGGGCGACGGTCGCGTCGCCGTCCCCGTGCCAGATCGCCACCCGGGGCCAGGGGCCCGCGAAGCCGGGGTGCGCGTCCCGGACGGCCTGCGCCCACGCCGCCGGGGTCCGGTCCACGCCGGGGCTCATGCAGCCGAACGCCGAGACGACGTCGACTCCGCAGCCGTACGGGATGCCGGCGACGACCGCGCCCGCGGCGAACACGTCCGGGTAGGCGGCCAGCATGACCGACGTCATCGCCCCGCCCGCCGACAGACCCGTCACCTGGACCCGGCCGGTGTCCACCCCGTAGGCGGTCGCGGCATGGGCGACCATCTGCCGGATCGACGCGGCCTCGCCCTGGCCCCGCCGGGTGTCGCCCGGCTGGAACCAGTTGAAGCACTTGTTGGCGTTGTTGGCGGTGGTGGTCTCGGCGTAGACGACCAGGAATCCGTGCCGGTCGGCGAAGGTGTTCAGCCCGGAGTTGTCGGAGTAGAGCTGCGCGCTCTGGGTGCAGCCGTGCAGGGCGACGACCACCGGGGCGTTCGCGGGCAGAGCCGCGGGCCGGTACACGTACATGTTCAGGCCGCCGGGGTTGGCCCCGAACGCGGCGACGCGCTCCAGCGAGGCGGCCGCCCGGACCTCGGCGGCCACGGGGTCTGTCGATGCGGCCCCGGCGAGCCCCGGTCCCGCCAGCGCCGCCCCGGTGGCCAGGGCGACGACGGCGGCGAACCGGCGGACGGCACGGCTCCACCGTCCGCCGCGCCGCGCTCCGGGCGGCGGGGCGCCGGGCGGAGCCCCGAACGGAGCCGGGTGCGACGGCATGGCGTACGACATGGTGACCTCCCGTGGGACGGTGCACGGGATCGCCCGTGATCCCGTGACCCCGGCCGGGGCGCGCCGTGCGGCGGCGGTGCGGCCGAGGTGCGGTCACCGTAGGAAGCGGGCG
>MUNB01000056.1:260-23779 GCA_002154345.1 Streptomyces griseus | reverse complement strand
CCAGCGACCCCGCCGCCTGCCCCTGGCGGACCATCCACAGGATCGTGAAGCCCAGCACCACCACGCCCGCGAAGGCGACCACCAGCCGCGAGCGGAGCACCACGCCCACGATCACCAGCAACGCCGCGACCAGGAACGGCAGCAGGATCGAGACCAGCACCCCCGACTCCGTGGCGGTGATCCCCTCGAACAGGTCCCGCACCCGGTACTCGTGCCCGGCCCGCCCGGCGTACCAGTCGCGGAACGGGCTCAGCACGGCGGAGGCCGCCCCGGCCAGCGCGACGACGGAGCCGAGGATGTTGCGGATCATCGTCAGGCCTCCAGGGGCGTACGCGAACGGCCCCCGTCACCGACGCTACGCCGGGACGATCACCCCCGCCACGCAGACCATGACCGGACCGTGACAGGGTCATGACCTGAACGTGGAGTGCCGCAGGGCATGCTGAGGGTCACAACGCACGCCACCGGCTCGACATACGGCAACGACACTCAAGGGGGGCTGCATCCATGATGCGGCGACAGATGAAGCTCGCGGCGGTCCTGGTCGTGGTGGTGCTCGCGCTCACCGGGTTCTCCACCTCCACCAGCGGCGGCAAGAGCGGCAAGAGCAGGAGCGGCAAGAGCAGCAGCTCGGGCGGCGGCTGCTCCAGCTCGAAGAAGAGCAACAACGGCTACCGCGACCACGACTACGACGACGACAGCTCCTCCTCCGGCTCGTCCGGCTCCTACGGAACCCCGACGCCCACCGCGTCGGACGCCCCCGCCGTCCGGGTCATCCGCTGCGCCGCCCCGCGCAAGGGCAAGCGCAAGGCGGTCACCGCGTCGCTGGTCGAGCTGCGGGCGAACGAGCCGGGCTCGCAGGCGTACGAGATCGACGTGCGGTTCGTCGACGCCCTGGGCCAGACCGTGGACACCGCCGAGACCACCACGAACCTCGACGGCGGCGAGGTGCGCACCCTCACCGTGCGGATGGACAGCCCCGGCAAGGTGTCCCGGGTCAAGCGCTGCGAAGTGACCGCGGTGGCGCTCTGACCGTGTGACCGCGGAGGCGGCCGCACCCGGATCACCGCACCCGGATCACCGCACCCGGATCACCGCACCTGGATCACCGCACCCGCGGCTCCCCGCCCCCGCCCCGCGCCCCGAACAACTCCGCCTGCCGTTCCGGGGGCAGGTTGCCGAGGGCGATCAGCGCCGGGGCCTGGGCCATCGCCTGGGTCCTGGCCGCCTCCTTCGCCGCCCACACCGCCCGGACCGTGCCCTGCACCGCCTCCGTCGGACAGCCGGCGATCACCGCCGCCGCCCGTAGCGCCGCCGCCGCCGCGCCGCCCGGCTCCGTCACCTCGCTGACCAGCCCGACCGCGTACGCCCGTTCCGCGCTCACCCGCTCCGCGGTGCCCATCAGCGCCATCCGGGCGACCTCCCCGTACGGCATCCGCTGGGCCATCGCCATCGCCTCGTACGCCGAGACCATCCCGTACGTCGTGTGCGGGTCGAAGAAGGTCGCCTCCCGGGACGCGACGACGAACTCCGCCTCGCCCAGCAGATAGAACGCCCCGCCGCACGCCATCCCCTCCACGGCCGCGATCACCGGCTTCCACAGGTCGTTGGCCTTGGGCCCGATGCGCAGGAGCGGGTCGTCGACGGCGTACGGGGAAGGGGGCTGCGGGACCTCGACGCCCCGGTCGATCCCCGTACAGAAGGCCCGCGTCCCGGCCCCGGTGAGAACCACGGCCCGGACCGCCTCGTCGAACCTCAACCCGCGCCACAGCGAGGTCAGTTCACCGGCCGTCTCCAGGTCGATCGCGTTGAGCTTCGCCGGCCGGTCCAGGGTGACGAGCGCGACCCCGGCCGCGGCCTCCCGCTCGATGCGCAGGGCCATCGCTCACCGCTCCAGGAGCCAGCGCACGAGCGTGACGTCGTCCCCGGGGCCGGCCGGGCAGAAGACGGCCCGCACCGGAGCGCCGATCCGCAGCCGCGCCGGGTCCACCGAGTTCAGCGGCGCGTCGGGGGAGGCGACGACGTTCCCGGCGAGCCGGATCCGTGGAGCGTCCGCCAGCTCGACCAACACCGCGTTGTACGGAGCCTGTTCGGCGTAGGCGGGAAGCAGGGGCGGGTGCGGGATCACATACGACCAGAGCCGTCCGCGCCCGCTCGTCAGCCGCCACTCGCTGTCGAAGGACCCGCAGTGCGGGCAGCAGGGCCGGGGCGGGAAGCGGAGTTCGCCGCAGGCCGGCGCGGCGCAGGCCTGGACGCGGAGTTCGCCGCGCGCGGCGTACTCCCAGAAGGGCGCGCCGTCCTCGTCGACGACGGGCAGCAGCAGGGAACCGGCATCGGACATGCTCATGGGATCGCCTCAATTCCTCAGCAGGACAGCGGACGTCGGCACGCCCTCACCGGCGGTGACCAGGCAGGTGGCGGCGTCCGGCACCTGGGCGGTGGAGGTGCCGCGCAGTTGCTTCACGCCCTCGGTGATGAGGTTGAAGCCGTGGACGTACGCCTCGCTCAGCCCGCCGCCTCCGGTGTTGACCGGCAGCAGGCCGCCGCTCTCCAGCGCGCCGCCCTCGGTGAACGCGCCGCCCTCGCCGCGCCCGCAGAAGCCGTAGCCCTCCAGGGAGAGAGGGACGAGCGGGGTGAACGCGTCGTAGATCTGGGCCACATCGATGTCGTCCGGCCCGAAGTCAGCCTGTTTCCACAGCTGTCGGGCGGACGTCCAGGCGGGGCCGGTGAGCGGGTCGTCGTTCCAGTAGTTGACCATTCCGTGGTGCTGGGCGGGCAGCCCCTGGGCGACGGAGTGGAGGTAGACGGGCCGCCGCCGGCAGTCGCGGGCGCGCTCGGCGGAGACGATGACACAGGCCAACGCCCCGTCGGTCTCCAGGCAGTTGTCGAAGAGGCAGAGGGGTTCGCTGATCCAGCGGGAGTTCATGTACATCTCGCGGGTCAGCGGGCGTTCGTACATGATCGCGTCCGGGTTCTGGTTGGCCCGGTTGCGGCAGGCGAGGGCGACGTTGAAGAGGTGGTCGCGGGTGGCTCCGTACTCGTGCATGTAGCGGCGGGCCAGCATGCCGATCTCGTCGGCGGGCCGCAGCAGTCCGTAGGGCCGGGTCCACTGGGCGGGCGTGGGGAGTTGAACGGCGGTGTTCTTCCACGGCCGGGGCCCGGACCCGCGCTTCCGCGACCGCCAGGCGACGCCCACGCTCGCCTGCCCGGTGGCGACGGCGGCGGCGAGATGGCCGAGGGTGGCGCAGGAACCCCCGCCCCCGTACCCCACCTTGCTGAAGAAGGTGACGTCCCCGGCCCCGATCGCCTTGGCGACCTCGACCTCGTCGGTCTCCTCCATGGTGTACGAGGCGAAAGCGTCGACCTCCGCGGGGGCGATGCCCGCGTCGTCGAGGGCCGCCAGGATCGCCCGGCAGGCGAGGGTCTTCTCGGATTCCGGGAGTTGTTTAGCGAACGCCGTCTGCCCGATCCCGGCTATCGCCGTCGCGTCCTTGAGCGTTGCCATCCGCTGACCTCCCGCACCGTCGCGCCTGCTGACAGCGGCAGAGGCTACCGCTAATCTGACGGATAGTCAGCTAGTGCGGCGGCGGAAGGCGGGCGCGTGATGCGGGGCGACGAGGAGTGGGGCAGCATCCCGGGGCTGGTGCGGGCGGCGGCGGAGCGGTACGGCCCGGCCGAGGCGGTGGCCGACGGCCGCACCCGGATCTCGTACGCCGAGCTCGGCGACCGGGTGGAGCGCGCGGCGGCCGCGTGCATCGCCTCCGGAGTGGAGCCGGGCGACCGGGTCGCGATCTGGGCCCCGAACACGCTGGACTGGATCGTCTCCGCGCTCGGGGCGGTGACGGCCGGTGCGGTGCTGGTCCCGCTGAACACGCGCTTCAAGGGCACGGAGGCCGCGTACATCCTGCGCCGCAGCCGGGCCAGGCTGCTGTTCGTCACCGGCACGTTCCTGGGCACCTCGTACGTGGCGTCGCTGCGGCGGGCGGAGGTGAAGCTGCCGGACCTGGAGCGGGTGGTGGTGCTGGCGGACACGGCCCCGGAGGACTACACGAGCTGGCCGGACTTCCTGGCGGCGGGGGAGGGGGTGGAGCCCTCCGCCGTACGGGAACGGGCGGCGGCCGTCGCCCCCTCGGACCCCTCCGACATCATCTACACCTCCGGCACCACGGGCGCGCCCAAGGGGGCGGTGATCACGCACGCCCAGACGCTGCGCGCGTACGCGATCTGGAGCGACCTGGCGGGCCTGCGCGAGGGCGACCGCTACCTGATCGTGAACCCCTTCTTCCACACCTTCGGCTACAAGGCGGGGATCATCGCCTGCCTGATGCGGGGGGCCGTGATGGTGCCGCAGCCGGTGTTCAACGTGGACACGGTGCTGGCGAACATCGCGGCGGAACGGATCTCGGTCCTGCCCGGCCCGCCCACGCTCCACCAGTCACTCCTGGACCACCCGGCGCGCGAGGCGCACGACCTGTCGGCGCTGCGTCTGGTGGTGACGGGCGCGGCGGTGGTCCCGCTCCAGCTGGTGGAGCGCCTGCGCAACGAACTGCACATCGCGACGGTCCTCACGGCGTACGGCCTCTCCGAGGCGAGCGGCATCGTCACCATGTGCCGCCGGGGCGACGCGCCGGAGGTCGTGGCGACGACGTCGGGCCGCGCGATCCCCGGCACCGAGATCCGCGTCCTGGCGGAACCGGGCGCTCCGGGCGAGGTCCAGGTCCGCGGCTTCACCGTGATGACCGGCTACTTCGAGGACCCGGACACGACGGCCGCCACGATGGCCGAGGACGGCTGGCTCCGCACCGGCGACGTGGGCGTCCTGGACGGGGCGGGCAACCTGCGGATCACGGACCGGATCAAGGACATGTTCATCGTGGGCGGCTTCAACGCCTACCCGGCCGAGATCGAACAGCTCCTCGGCCTCCACCCGGACGTGGCCGACGTCGCGGTCATCGGCATCCCGGACCCGAGACTGGGCGAGGTCGGCAAGGCCTACGCGGTCCGCCGCCGCGGCGCGACGCTCACCGCGGACGACCTGATCGCCTGGTCCCGCCGCGAGATGGCGAACTTCAAGGTTCCGAGGTCGGTGGAGTTCGTCCCGCGGCTCCCGCGCAACGCGAGCGGCAAGGTGGTGAAGGGGGAGCTGCGGGGGCGGTAGCCGCTCCCGGGCAGCGGAAGGGGCCCGCTGCCGATCTGCATGCCCGGACACTGACGCAGTGTGCCGCCGAGCGGCCGTGGGGGCGACCGGGGGAGCTGTACATACGCTACGCACTGTCGCGGGCGTTGCTGTTTCGCGAAATTCGTGGCGGTTCACCAAACATAGATCCCTCAATAGGATGGAATCACGGCGAGAATCCCTGAGCTTCGGCAATTGTGCACATGATTCCTCTGGGGGTGACCTGGTGTGACGGTGCGAGGAGGAACGCATGCGGGATGTATTCGCTCTCATTACTGAACGAATTCTACGTGATTGTGGCGGGGAACCAGTATGTGCGCATGTTGGTGATGTGCAGGCGTGCACGATCAAGACCCATTTTCCTTATCAGGTGCTGCGTGAGAAGGTTCGGCTGGGTCGTTCAAAATCAACAGCGAGTTTGCGACTGTGGGAATCAGTGGGGACGCTGGCGAGAGAAGGTGACCAGCGAGATCGAGATAAATGGCTGACCATCCTGCTGGATCTTCTGACTCCATACTTCGGGGGGTGGTCGAAAGAGTTGGCGCGTCGTTGGCATGACGATGCCGCTGACATCAGATCAGCGATGGTGGAAGGCGCGCTGGAGGCATGGTTCTCCGGGGAGGGCAGCGTGTCCGCAGGGAAGCTTCTCGACCTCATGATGAACCGCGCGTTCACTAGCGCTCGAGCCCTGGTGGCAGCCGAAAGACCGGAAACTTGTTCCGTAGGATCGCAGTATTTAATTGATGATTCCGTACTCGAAGAAGATCTTACGCTGCGGGCATCGTCGATCATTGACTCTCATGCAGTGCGTGATCCGGATGCTGATGAGAGGATTCGTGGCGAGCGTACAGGGGCTCTGCTGCAGCGGATGGGGGGCATGGAGCATGCCAAGATCCTTCACGAAAAAATCCGAAGCGGCCGTCGCAGTGAGGCGGATGCCCCCAAAATTAACCCCGCACAAGAGGGGCGGTCCTGGGTGGACGGGCGGAACCTCTATTACTATATTTCTGAACTTCTGCCTCAGTACGTCAGCTTCAAAGAAGCAGCCGAAATTCTCGACATTTCGGAATCTAAGGCCTCGAGGATGGCTGGGAGTGGGTCTCTTCCCTTTCGGATTCTCTGGATCGGTAGCAGTCGGGTCGTCTCGGGTTAAGTCGCTCATGCTCGCCTTGGGAATCCAAGACTCGATCGTTCATCCCGATGATGTGGAAAATGGGGCTTCTCATGTCGCCGGAGACTGAGTCGAGCGGGCGCGGAGGCCTCAGGCCTTCTCTGCTGTCACGCGAGGGTGGTCGGCCGTGAGGAGCTCGATGTCCTCCACGTCGGACGTCAGGACAGTCACCCGGCCAGGGTGCGTCAGGGCAGTCGCGCAGAGCATTGCGTCGATCGCGTACTTGTGGCCGTGCAGTCCGGCGTTCCGGAGCAGGGACGCGGCGGTGTGCGCGAGGGCCTGGCTAACCGGTTCGACGCGCAGGCGTGACAGGGTCCAGAGAAGTGCGGCGTGATTGATCCGTGGGTGGATCACCTCGACCAGGACCGCTGCCGAGGTGATGACCGGCATGTCGGCGTCACGTGCTGCCTCCAGCCATTCCTGAACCCCTCGGTTCCGCTGGACGGCCTGCGCGAGCCCTTCGCTGTCGAGGACCAGCGCACCGCTCACGCGGCTGCTCCGGCTTCGGGAGGGTTGCTTGTCAGCTTGGCGCGCTTGTCGGCCACGGCACCGGGGTCGGCGGGTCCGTTGGCCGCCTCGAAGTCGGCGAGGAGCTCATCCAGGCCATCCCGCTCGATCTGTCGCTGCGCGGCCATTTCGAGGTAGGCGGAGACGCCGCGCTTGCCGACCCGCTCACGGATCGCGTGCAGGGTGCCGGCGGTGAGGGAAACGGAGATGCCGCTGCTGGGGCCGTCTCCGGGGGGGAAGTCGGGTGCTTCATCCATGAGCCTACTTTAGCATTTCCTATGCTATAAAGCGGGCCCCTCGGGCACGCGTGAGGGGCCCGAGCGTTTCCCCCAGCTCGGGCCCCTCACACATTCCCCCGTACCGCGACCGCGGCGGCTCCCCCTCGGCGTCGCCGCGGTCGCTTCCCCCCGTATCCCCGTCGGGAAGGTCTAGGCGGGCTCGCCCGTGGCGTGGTTGTCGAGCGGCTTCACGGTGCCGCCGGTCGCGTGGTTGTCGAGCGGCTTCACGGTGCCACCGGTCGCGTGGTTGTCGAGCGGCTTGGCTTCCCCACCGGTGGCGTGGTTGTCGAGCGGCTTGACGACCGGGTTCTTCTTCGCATCGCTCATGGTGTTCTCCAGCTTCCTGAATAGCTGTGCAACGGACTCGACGAGCCCGCCCGGCAACTCCCCCGTCGGGTTGCCGGGCGGGTGTCATCTGGCCGTTCAACGTACCTCTACGGCCAAAGCCGACCCGTCTGCCCCCCGACGCGACGGAACGACTGGGACCACAGTGTCGGGAAGCGATAAACGAATGATGAACGCTCACCGCCGGCTCAGCCGGGCAGCGTTGGCACGAGCAACTTCCGCACGGTCTCGATCTCCGCGGAGCCGAGCGTCTCGTATATCTCCAGCGCCTCGCGCCAGCACACCTGGGCCCGGCCCGGCTGCCCGATCTCGCTCAGCGCCCGGCCCAGCACGGTGAGGACGTTGCCGCGCCGCCACTCCCCGCCGATCCCGCGCAGGATCGCGAGAGCCTGTTCGGACTTGGTGGCCGCCTGCGCCGGAAGGCCGGCCGCCAGGTCCACCTCCGCGAGACGGAACGTCGCCATACCCTCCCAGAGACGTTGCCTGCTGTCCCGGAACACCGCCAGCGCCTCGTGGAGTTGCTCCGTAGCATCGGCGAACCGGCCGCTCTGCGTGAGGGCCAGGCCGAGAGCGTAACGGCCGTTCGCACCGCGCAGCGCGTGGCCCAGCTCGTCGTAGATGTCTATGCCCTGCTGGGCCAGGGCCACCGCGCTCGTGGTGTTCCCCATCGCCAGGTGGATACGGGAGAGGTTGCACAGGGCGCTCGCCTCGCCCGGGCGGTTGCCGTCGGCCCGGAAGTTGGCGATGGCCTGCTCCAGATACGCCTCTCCCTCCGCATGGCGGTTCTGGTACAGCGCGATGATGCCGAGGTCGTTCGGGGCCCAGCAGCTCGGCAGCGGATCGTCCACGGCACGGGCGAGCCGCATGGCCCGCTGCGCGTCCCGCTCCGCCTGGTCGAAACGGCCCGCGACCAGACGTGCGTTGGTGAGGGTGATCAGCGCCCGCCCCTCGGCCCGCGCGTCGTCGCTGGACCGCGCCAGATCGCGCATCGTGATCGCCGCGGCCTCGTACTGCTTGGAGTTCGCGCCCGACTCCGCGAGGTCCTTGGTGGCCCAGAGCAGATCGACCGCCCGGCGCACCGCACCGGCCCCCGACGACTGACGTACGCAGGCGAGCAGGGAGTTGGCCTCCGTGTAGAGCCAGTCCTGGGCGCTGTGCCGGTCGGCGAACGTCAGCCCGCTGTACTGCGTGGGCTCCCGGTGATCGGCCAGCCGGTCCCCCGGCCGCTCCAGCGCGTACACCCCCGCCGCCGTCGCCAGATAGAAGTCCAGCAGCCGCGACAGCGCCGACTCCCGCTCCACCGGCTCCTCGTCCCGTTCCGCGCACGCACGCGCGTAGAGGCGCACCAGGTCGTGGTAGCGGTAGCGGCCCGGGGCGGCGGACTCCACCAGGCTCGTGTCGACCAGGGCCTCCAGGAGGTCCTCCGCCGCGTGCGGGTCCAGGTTCAGCAGGGCCGCCGCCGCGGCCAGGGAGATGTCCGGGCCGTCCGCGAGGCCCAGGAGGCGGAAGGCGCGGGCCTGGGCCGGTTCCAGCTGGCCGTAGCCGAGTTCGAACGTGGCCTTCACCGCGAGGTCGCCCGCCTGGAGCTCGTCCAGCCGGCGGCGCTCGTCGGCGAGCTTCGCGGCGAGGACCGAGACCGTCCAGGTGCGGCGGGCCGCCAGGCGGGAGGCGGCGATACGGATCGCCAGGGGCAGGAAGCCGCACGCGGCCACCACGTCCAGCGCCGCCTCGCGCTCCGCGCCGACCCGCTCGTCGCCCACGATCCGGGTGAAGAGCTGCAGCGCCTCCTCCGGCGACATCACGTCCAGGTCCACCAGATGCGCCCCGGCCAGGTCCACCATCCGCACCCGGCTCGTCACCAGGGCCGCGCACCCCGCCGTACCGGGCAGCAACGGGCGGATCTGGGCGGCGTCGTGGGCGTTGTCGAGGAGGATCAGGATGCGGCGGCCGTCCAGCGTCGAGCGGTACAGCGCGGCCCGCTCGTCCAGCGTGTCCGGAATCGCCGAGTCCGCCGTGCCGAGCGCGCGCAGGAACGAGCCGAGGACCGTCTCCGGCTCCGCCGCCCTCGCCCCCGCGCCCTGGAGGTCGACGTAGAGCTGCCCGTCCGGGAAGTGCCGGCGGGCCTGGTGGGCGACGTGCACCGCCAGGGTCGTCTTGCCGACGCCCCCGATCCCGGCCACGGCCGAGACCGCCATCACCGAGCCCTCGGCGGTGGCCAGCCGGCCGCCCAGCTCCGCCACGAACGCGGACCGGCCGGTGAAGTCGGGCACGGTGGCCGGGAGCTGCGCGGGGCGCAGCGGGGCCGGAGCGGGCGCCGGTTCGTCCGCCGGGCGGGCCAGCTCCTCGTCGGCGCGCAGGATCCGCTGCTGGAGCTGGGCCAGTTCGGGGCGCGGGTCGACGCCCAGCTCCTCCGCGAGGAGCCGGCGGGTGTCCGCGTACACCGCGAGGGCCTCGGCCTGCCGGCCGCTGCGGTACAGCGCCACCGTCAGCAGTTCGCGCAGCCGCTCGCGCAGCGGGTGCGCGGCGGTCAGCGCGGTCAGCTCGGAGACGGCCTCCGCGTGGCAGCCGACCTCCAGGTCCAGGTCCAGCCGCGCCTCGGTGAGCTGGAGCCGCCACTCCTCCAGCCGGGTGCGCTGGTTGTCCGCGTACGGGCCGGGCACGGAGGCCAGCGCCTCGCCGTCCCACAGGCCCAGCACCTTGTTGATCAGGGTGCGCGCCTGGCAGCGGTCCCCGGCCGCCCGCGCCTTCTCGGCCTCGCCCGCCAGGTCCTGTGCCAGCGTCAGGTCGAGCGCCGCCCGGTCGGTCCGGATCGCGTAGCCGCCGGACTCGCTCACCAGGGTGTCCTGGCCCAGGATCTTGCGCAGCCGGGAGGCGTACGTACGGATCGTGGCCAGCGCCTGCGAGGGCGGGTCCTCGCCCCAGAACGCGTCGATCAGCTCGCTCGCGGTCGCCGTCCGGCCCTCGCGCAGCAGCAGCGCGGCCAGCAGGGCGCGCTGCTGGGGCGAGCCCGAGGAGAGCAGCTCCGAGCCCCGCCAGGCCCGTACGGGGCCGAGCACGGTGAACCTGAGGGCGTCCGCCGTACCCGGTTTCTCCGGAGCGCGCTGCTCCGGTACGCGCACGCGTGGCCCGTTGTCACGGTCCATTGATGCCCCCTGTCCTGCTCGCCTGCCGGTCCGCTCGTCTGCGGATCCTGCCGGTGGTGCCCGCGCCCGCATGCCCATGTGTGCGCCGATGCGCGGCAGGCATCCGGATGGCCCGGTACCGCTGGTATCGCGCTCAACAGTCTGCCTTGTCCCGGGTGGACTCGTCAGCAGTGGGTGACGCTCTGCACAAGCCCTCGACAACGATTCGGGAACCGATCCCCGTGCCGGACCCGGCGCGAATGCCCGCACGCCAGCTGACGGCTCGTCAGGTCAGCGCTACCGTGGAGCACATGGAGACCTTCCCGAAGATCATCTCGGTGGACGACCACACGGTGGAGCCCGCTCATGTCTGGCGGGACCGGCTCCCGTCCAGATACGCGGACTCCGGTCCGCGCGTCGTTCGCGCACCGCTGAAGGAAATGACCTTCATGGGTGGAAAGTTCGCGCCCGTGATGGGTGCGAAGGGCGACGGCGGGCCGGTCGGCGACTGGTGGGTGTACGAGGACCTGCACCGCCCGCTCACCCGTCTCGACACCGCCGTCGGCTACGACAGGGACGAGATCAAGCTGGAGATCATCACCTACGAACAGATGCGGCCGGGCTCCTTCTCGGTCCCGGACCGGCTCGCCGACATGGACGTCAACCATGTGCAGTCCGCGCTCTGCTTCCCGACCTTCCCGCGCTTCTGTGGGCAGACGTTCACCGAAGCGAAGGACCGCGAGCTGGGGCTCCTCGGCGTGCGCGCCTACAACGACTGGATGGTGGAGGAGTGGTGCGGCCCCGAGGCGCACGGCCGCCTCATCCCGCTCACCCTCGTCCCGCTGTGGGACGCGGAGCTGGCCGCCGCCGAGGTCCGGCGCAACGCGGCGCGGGGCGTGCGCGCGGTCGCGTTCTCCGAGATACCTCCCCATCTCGGACTTCCGTCCATACATGCGGACGACTGGGATCCGTTCCTCGCGGCCTGCGACGAGACCGGCACCGTGATCGCCATGCACATCGGCTCCTCGTCGAAGATGCCCTCCACCTCCGCCGACGCCCCGCCCGCAGTCGGCTCCACCATCACCTTCGCCAACTGCTGCTTCTCGATGGTCGACTGGCTGATGAGCGGCAAGTTCGAACGCTTCCCCCACCTGAAGATCATGTACGCGGAGGGGCAGATCGGCTGGATCCCGTACATCCTGGAACGCGCCGACGTGGTCTGGGAGGAGAACCGGGCCTGGGGCGGCGTCGCCGAGAAGGTCCACCGCCCGCCGTCCGAGCTGTTCGCCGAGCACGTCTACGGCTGCTTCTTCGACGACGCCTTCGGGCTGAAGAACCTCGACGCGATCGGCGTCGGCAACGTCCTGTACGAGACGGACTACCCGCACTCCGACTCCACCTGGCCCCGCTCCCGCGAGGTCGGCGAGGAGCAGATGGGCCACCTGGCTCCGGACGTCGTCGACCGGATCGTCCGGGGCAACGCGATCGACCTGCTGGGGCTCACGGAGGACGGGCTCTGGGCGGGGGCGTAGCGCCCGCGGCCTGCGGGGAGGGGCGGCCTCCGCTCGTGGCGTGCGTACGAGGAAGGGCGGCCTCCGCTCGTCGCGTGCGTACGGGGAAGGGCCGCCGCCCCTCCCCGTACGTCACCGCGTCAGGCCTTCGCCACCGGCTCCTGGAGCTCCGTGACCCACGCGCTCCGGTCCGCCGGGCACTCCAGGTTCACCTCGCGGGTGTAGCCCGTGGAGCGGTAGCCGTTGGCGTCCAGCCAGCGGGCCAGCGTGTGGGCCGTCGGCAGGACGTCGTCCATCGTGCCCCGGTGCACGATCGTCGCCGCCTCGAACGGCGGCAGCTCCACCACCCGCACCCCCGTCTCCCCGACCGCGCCCGCCGGGGTCGACACCGTCACCCCGGCGTGCACCGTGATCGCGCCGCCGCCCCCGGGGGCGTCCTCGTACCGGGCGATCCCGGGACCGGTGGGCCGGAGGCCGGCGCCCTCCAGGAGCGGGAAGAGCCTCTCGTACAGCGGGCCGATCACCGGACCGATGTCCTCCGGCTGGTAACTCGCGGCCGTCCCGGTCAGCTCGGCCACCCGGACCGCCGGAACGGTCTTGATCACAACGTCGTCGGCAGGCATACGCCCCTCGCTCTCGATCGACCGGAGCCTCGCCTCGACCCGGGCCAGCCGCGTCGACGCGGCCGCCACCGCCTCCGCCAGCTCGGCCCGGCGCAGCCGCAGCATCCCGCGCAGCTCCTCCGGGCCCACCTGCTCGTCCAGGACCGCCCCCACCTGCTGGAGGGTGAAGCCGAGGTCCTTGAGCGCGATGATCCGGTTGAGCCGGGCAAGGGCCTCTCTTTCGGATCAGGCCGGGCTCGCGGGACCGAGCTGGGCCGCGCCGTAGCGGCGGTAGCCGGTGGCGGGGTCGGTGCGGTCGGGGTGCAGCAGCCCGATGGCGTCGTAGTGACGCAGCATCCGGGGCGACACCCGCCCGTACCTGGCGAAGTCTCCGATGGTAAACATGATGGCTCCCACTGCACCGCCTCACACGGTGTCAAGGTCAAGGCCGAGTGCGAGCGACGTCGGGGCGGGGGCCCTCGGGCGTGCTGTCGGCCGTGCCGTCAGCCGTGCCGCTTCGGGTCCAGCAACTGCTCGCGCAGGGCTGTCAGCTGGTGCGAGGAGTCGACGGCCCGGTCCTCGTCCAGGGTGGCCAGCGCCAGCAGCAGTGCGTCGGCCACCAGTAGCCCGGTCAGAGACTCCGCCGTTATGCCGGTCGGCGTGTGCGGCGCGGTGAGCACCGCCTCGACCCGGTCCGCGTATGCCTCGCCCAGCTCGTCCGTCACCAGGACCACCTTCGCGCCGACCGAGCGGGCCCGTTCCATCAGGACCGACAGCTCCATCAGCCGCCGCCCCGGCTGGAAGATCACCACTGCGTCGCCCTGCCCAAGGGCCAGCAGCTGGTCCGCCAGGGCGAACCCGGTCTCCGAGACGGCGCGCGCCCGGCGGCCGATCCGGCCGAGCGCCAACGCCAGGTGCCGCGCGCCCGGTTCGGAGGCGGCGACGCCGTAGGCGAAGACCTCACGGGCCTCGGCCAGGACGGCCACGGCCCGCTTCAGGGAGTCCGGACCGGTCAGCCGGCGGGCCTGGTCGATGCGCTCCTGGGCCTCGTCGAAGACATCGGTCCAGATGGAGTCCAGGTCCTGGCCCACATGCGCGATGCGCCGCTTGAGCCGCACCTCGGGCGCGACGGCCGAGGTGAAGTCGTTGGCCAGCTCCCGCTTGAGCGCGGGTAGGCCCGCGTACCCGAGGCGTTGCAGGGCCCGTACGACGGTGGCGTTGCTGGTGGAGCTGGCCGCGCCGAGCTGCTGGGCGCTGGCGAAGAGCAGCTGCTCGACCGGTGCGCTCACCAGGTACTGGGCCACGGCCCGTTCCGAGGTGGACAGATCGTTCCATTGGTCACGAATGGCGACACGGAGGCGCGTCACTCCGGTCTCGTTCTCTGGAATTTCCATTACAAGCATTGACTTCCGTGTGACCGGCGTTACTGTCCTGGGCAGAACGTTCCAAAGGGAACGCATTCTGAAATCGACGTTACAGGACCGTGCCGGCCTCCGGTCTCCGGCCTCCGGTTCCTGTTCGTCGGTCGCCGAAGCGTTCCGTCGCGAGGAGAAGAATGGCACCCCTTCCCACGGAGTCCACCCCCGTTCCCACGGATTCCGCACCCCCGCCCACGGATTCCGCCACCCGGATCCTCCCCGTCATCGAGATCTCCGGCTCCCCGCGGGAGCGCGGCCGGCAGTACGGCGAGGCCGTCCGACCCCAACTGCACGCCGCCCTCGGCTACTACGAGGAGGCGTTCGGCCGCTCCGCCGGGCTCACCTGGGACAAGGTCACCGCCCGCGCCGCCCGCTGGCTGGAGCCCGTACGCGCCTACGCCCCCCACCTCGTGGAGGAGATGCGGGGCATCGCCGACGGCGCGGGCACCGGCCTGCTGGACGTCCTCGCGCTGAACGCCCGCGGCGAGGTCATCTACGACAAGTCCTTCGCCGAGATCGCCGCCGCCGGGGCCGGGGAGGGACCGGCCGAGGAGGAACCCGCCGAGGGCTGCACCTCGTTCGCCGCGTACGGCCCGGCCAGCGGCGACGGCCACGTCTACGCCGGGCAGAACTGGGACTGGCGCGCCGGGGTCTCCGACACCGTCGTCATGATCCGGATCGTCCAGCCGCCCAAACCCACCCTGATCATGCAGGTGGAGGCCGGGCAGATCGGCCGCCAGGGCGCCAACTCCGCCGGTATCGCCTTCAACGCCAACGGCCTCGGCGGCCGGTTCGACGACCGGATCGGACTGCCCCAGACCGTCGTCCGGCGCACCGTCCTCGACCAGGACAACATCGCCGACGCCCTCGACGTGCTCTGCCGCACCCGGGCCCACATCGCCAGCAACGCCCTGCTCACCTGCCGCGAGGGCTTCGCCATCGACCTGGAGACCACCCCCGCCGGACACGGCTGGATGTATCCGACCGACGGCCTGCTGGTGCACGGCAACCACTACCAGGCAGGCATCCCCGCCCCGCTCGCCGCCGCCGGCTACCGCCCGATGTCCTCCGACTCCCTGGTCCGCGTCCCCCGCGCCGAACAGGGCCTGGCCGCCCTGCGCCACTCCACCGGACCCGAGGAGTCCCGGAAGCTGATCCGCCGGGCGATGTCCGACCACCTCGGCCACCCCGAGTCCCTGTGCACGCACCCCGACCCGCGCCGGCCGGCCGTCGAGCACTGGACCACCCTCGTCTCCTCTCTCGCCGACCTCACCACCGGCGACTACCACGTGACCGCCGGAACCCCCTGCGACCGCGCGTACCAGCACCTTCCCTGGAACCTCTACGACGGCCCGCACGGCGGCCCGGAACCGACAGGAACCCAGCCATGACCCACCGCACGCCCGACACCTTCTGTCCGCCCGCAGCCGAAGGCCACGCCGTACCCGCCGCCGCTCCCCGCCGCGCCGCGCGCCGTACCGCCCCGGTCGCCGGAGCCGTCGTCGTCGCCGCGCTGCTCGCCGCCGGATGCAGCGGGGCCACCAAGCCCGCCGGCAGCGGCTCCGCCGCCGACGCCTCGCGGCTCACCCTCACCCCGACCACGGCCGTCGCCCAGGGCGAACTCCCCGAAGCCCGCTGGCTCCTGGAGGACGAACCGGACTCCCTCGACCTGGACACCCAGGGCTCCAGCGCCGGCCGGGTCGTCCTCACCAACGTCTGCGAACGGCTCTACCAGCTCCAGCCGGACATGACCACGAAGCCGTTCCTCGCCGAGAGCGTCGAAACGCCCGACGACACCACCCTCGTCCTGAAGCTCCGCTCCGGCGTCACCTTCCACGACGGCACCCCGATGACCGCCGACGACGTGCTCTGGAGCCTTCAGCGGCACGCCGACCCGGACATGGAGCAGGGCGACGAATTCGAGAACGTCGCCTCCATGAAGAAGACCGGCGACCGCGAGATCACCCTCTCCTTCAAGGCCCCCGACGCCCTCTTCCTCAAGGCGCTCGCCGGGGACGCGGGCATCGTCTGGAACAAGGAGCAGGTCGAGAAGGCGGGCCGGGACTTCGGCACCCCCGGACAGCCCGACGCCTGCACCGGCCCCTACCGGCTGGCGAACTGGAAGTCCGGCGACTCCATCACCATCGAGCGGTACGACGACTACTGGGGCGACAAACCGCTGACGAAGCGCGTCACCTTCCGCTGGGCCACCGACAGCGCCCTGGTCAACGCGCTCACCACCGGGGCCGCCGACGGCGCGTACGCCGAATCGCCCAACACCGCCGCCGCCCTCGACGGCAAGAAGGGCATCACCCAGTACTACGGCCCCTCCACCTCCTCCCTCGTCCTCATCCCCACCGCACGCGGCGGACTGAAGGACCCGGCCGTGCGCCGCGCGCTCTCCCTCGCGCTCGACCGCAAGGGCATCGCCGCCTCCGGCTACGGCGGGATGGTCCAGCCCTGGTCCACCCCGGTCGGCTCCGGTGCCTGGGGCTACGAGAAGCCGGTCTTCGAGGCCGCCCAGCGGGCCGCCGACCCGGTCGCTCCCGCGAGCCCCGACGCCGAGGACATCGCCGCCGCGAAGAAGCTGGTGAAGGACTCCGGCGCCGACGCGGCCACCCCGATCGTCATCGGCACCGACGCCAGCCAGGGCCGCACCGTCGTCGCCAACGCCGTCCGGGCCGCCCTCCAGCGGATCGGGCTCACCGGACAGATCAAGACCGTGCCCACCGCCCAGTTCGAGCAGTTCTACAGCGACCCCGAGGCCCGCAGCGGCATCGACGTCCTGGTCGGCGACTGGTACATCTCCAAGGCCGACCCGATCGGCTTCTACGACAACGCGCTCACCGGCTCCTCCAACAACTGGGTCGGCTTCGCGGACCCCGCCTACGACGCCACGGTCAAGAAGGCGCTCGCCACCCTCGACGACGCCGAGCGCGCGAAGCTCGCCGCCGAGGTCCAGAAGAAGTTCACCGACGCCGCCGTCTGGATCTCCGTCGCCCAGGTCCCGTCCGTCCTCGTCCTCGACGAGAAGCTCACAGGACCGCCCGCCTCCATGGCGTACCTCTACTACCCCTGGGCCGCCGACCTCGGCGCCAAGAAGGGCTGACCGCGATGCTCGCCCGGATCTCCCGGCGGCTGGCCGGACTGCTGGCCACCCTCCTCGCCGCCTCCTTCGTCATCTTCGCCGCCGTGTACGCGGCCCCCGGCGACCCCGCCGTCTTCCTGGCCGGCGGCCGCGACAAACTCACCCCCGAGAAGCTGGAGCTGGTCCGGGCGCAGTACCACCTCGACGAACCCCTCGTCGTGCAGTACGGCCGCTGGCTCGGCGACTGCCTCCAGTTCGACCTCGGCCGCTCCTTCAAGTACAGCGACCAGGTGGCCGACCTGCTGATCGCCCGCTTCCCGACCACCCTGGCCCTGGTGGCGTACGCGACCGTCCTCTTCGTCGTCCTCGGCGTCGGCGCGGGCATCCTCGCCGCCGTCCGCCGGGGCACCTGGATCGACTCGGCCGTGGTCGGCGGTACGACCCTGGCGGCCTCGGTCCCCTCGTTCGTCTCCGCCATCGCGCTCGCCGCCGTCTTCGGCGTCCAGCTCGGCTGGTTCCCCGTCACCGGGGGAGGCGAGGGCTTCACCGGCACCCTGCACCATCTGACCCTGCCCGCCCTGGCGCTGGCGCTCGGCGCGCTAGCCATCATCAGCCGGGTCACCCGCCAGGCGATGGCCGACGCCGGGGCCGCCGACCACGTGGAGGCCGCCCGCTCCTCCGGCATCCCGGAGCGCGAGATCGTCCGCCGCCACATCCTGCGCAACGCGCTCGGCCCGATCGTCACCATGTGCGGTCTGGTCATGGCCGGGATGCTTGCCGGCACGGTCGTCGTGGAGACCGCGTTCGGCATCAGCGGCATCGGCTCGCTGCTCGTCGGCGCGATCAACACCCACGACTTCCCCGTGGCCCAGGCGGTCCTGCTGCTCATGGTCACCGGTTACATCGTGGTCACCACCCTCGTCGACCTCGTCCACCCGCTGCTCGACCCGCGTGTGAAGGAGGCCGCCGTATGACCGCCCCGACCCTGGCCCCGACCTCGACCCCGGCCCCGGTGAAGATCCCGGCCGCGCGCCGTTCCTACGGGGCGGTCCTCGCGGGCGCGGTCCTCGGCCTGGTGGTGCTCGCCGCCCTCCTCGCCCCGCTGATCGCCCCGTACGCCCCCGACGCCATCGACCTCTCCGCCTCGCTGGCCGGGACCACCGGCGACCACCTCCTGGGCACCGACTCCTCCGGCCAGGACCTGCTGTCGCGGGTGCTGTACGGGGCCCGCACCAGCCTCGTCGCCCCGGCGCTTCTGCTCGCCATCGCCGCTGTGCTCGGCATCGCGCTCGGCACCCTGGCGGCCTGGCGCGGCGGCTGGGCCGACACCGTCATCTCCCGGCTCACCGACGTCATGTACGCGTTCCCGGGACTGCTGTTCACCGTGCTGATCATCGCGGTCTTCGGCGCCGGAATGACCACCTCCGTGCTGGCGCTCGGCCTCGCGTACACGCCGACCGTCGCCAAGTACACCCGCTCGGTGGCCATCGGGGAGCGGCGCAAGCCCTACATCGACGCCTACCGCGTCCAGGGCATGGGCGGCCTGCGGATCTGCGCCTTCCACCTCGTCCCCAACCTCGGCCGCTCCGTCATCGGCTATCTGGTGGTCCTCTTCGGCGAGGCCCTGATGTCCCTGGCCACGCTCTCCTACCTCGGCTTCGGCGCCCAGCCGCCCAGCTCCGACTGGGGGCTGATGGTGCAGGAGGGGCAGGCCGCCGTCGTCCAGGGCGCGCTGCTGCCCGCCCTGGTGCCCGGCATCGCCATCGCCCTGGTGGTCGTCTCCTTCAACGTCGTCGGGGTCCGGGCCGCCGACCGACTCGCCAACGGGAGGTAGCCGCCCATGCCATCCGCCTCAGCGGGACACGCCACAGCGGCCCCCGCCGCACCGGGAAGTGACACCGTGCTCCTCGACATCGACCGCCTCACCCTCCGCCTCCCCGGCACCGCCCGGCCCGTCCTGGACCAGGTGTCCCTGCGGGTCGCGAGCGGCGAAGTCGTCGGCCTGGTCGGCGAGTCCGGCTCCGGCAAGTCCACGACCGCCAAGGCGGCCCTCCGTACGCTCCCCGAAGGGACGGCCCTCGACGGTTCCGTACGGGTGGCGGGCCGCGACGTCCTCGCCCTGCGCGGCGAGGAACTGCGCGCCCACCGGGCCCGGACCGTGGCCCTGGTCCACCAGGACCCGCGCGCCGCCCTCAACCCCGTCCGCCGCATCGGCGACTTCCTCGTCGAGCGGCTCGCCGCGGCCGGGACCGGGGCGACCGTAGCGGCGGCCCGGGGCCGCGCGGTCGAGCTGCTGGACGCCGTCGGGCTCGACGAACCGGAGCGCCGGGTCCGCCAGCGCCCGCACGAACTCTCCGGCGGGATGCTCCAACGCGTCGTCATCGCCGGGGCGCTGGCCGCCGAGCCCCGGCTGCTGCTGGCCGACGAGGCGACGAGCGCCCTTGACGTCACCACCCAGGCGGAGATCCTCGCCCTCCTGCGCACCCTGCGCGCCGAACGCGGCCTCGGTCTGCTCTTCATCACCCACGACCTGCACCTGGCCGCCGCCTACTGCGACCGCGTGTACGTGATGTACGCGGGCCGGGTCGTCGAGGAGCGGACCGCGGGCGACCTGTTCGAGCGGCCCCGCCACCCCTACACCCGGGGTCTGCTGGCCTGCTCGCCGACGCTGGGGGAGGGCCACCGGGAGATCCGCCCGATCCCCGGGAAGCCGCCGTCGCTGGCCGACGCCTTCGCGGGCTGCCCCTTCGCGGAGCGCTGTCCGGATGTCGAACCGGAGTGCGCGACCTGGCGGCCCGAGCCGGTGGCCCTCGCGGACGGCGGTACGGGCTCCGCCTCCTGCCGCCGGCTGCCCGAGCTCGTCCCCGTACCGCAGATACCGAAGAAGGGTGCCGACCGATGACGATCCCCGCAGGGCAGGACCCCGCGCCGCTGCTCGCGGTCGAGGGGCTGCGCAAGACGTACCCGCTGCCCGGCAAGGGCCGTCTGACCGCCGCCGACGGCATCGGCTTCACCGTCCCAGCGGGCGGTTCGCTCGGGATCGTCGGGGAGTCCGGCTCCGGCAAGACGACCGTGGCCCGGATGCTGGTGGGCCTGGTCCGCCCGGACGCCGGAACGGTCCGGGTCGAGGGGCGGGCCCGGGGGCTCGCCGCCCCGCGCGGCGGGGCGGCCCGGCTGGCCCGTGCGCGGGAGATCCAGATGGTCTTCCAGGACCCCTACCTCTCGCTCGACCCCCGGCTCACGGCCCGCCGCTGTCTGACCACGGCGCTGCGGCTGCACGGGCGGCCGGCGGGGCTGGCCGACGGGCTGCTGGACCGGGTGGGCCTCGGCGAGCGCGAGGCGGAGGCCCTGCCGCACGGGCTCTCCGGCGGACAACGGCAGCGGCTGGCCATCGCCCGCGCGCTCGCCGTCGACCCGAAGGTGCTGGTCCTGGACGAGGCGGTGGCGGCGCTCGACGTGTCGATCCAGGCCCAGATCCTGCACCTGCTCGACGGCATCCGCCGGGACACCGGGGTGGCGCTGGTCTTCGTCAGCCACGACCTGGCGGTGGTGCAGCACATCACCGACGAGGTCGTGGTGATGCGACGGGGAACGGCCGTCGAACAGGGCCCGACCGCCGAGGTGCTCGCCGACCCCCGCGACCCCTACACCCGGCTGCTGCTGGCATCGGTGCCGCGCGCCGGCTGGGACCCGGCCGACGCGGTCGCCGCCCGGTCCGCCGTGGCCTGACGGATCCCGTCGTACACAGGCAGGAGCCCCGTTCCTCCGCCGAAGCGGGGGAGCGGGGCTCCTTGGGTACTGCTCTGTGCGGCCGCGATCGACCGACCCGGGCAACTAGGCCGGGGTGACGTTCTCAGCCTGCGGACCCTTGGGTCCCTGAGTGACGTCGAAGTTCACGACCTGGTTCTCCTCGAGGGAGCGGAACCCGGACGCGTTGATCGCGGAGTAGTGAACGAAGACATCCGGGCCGCCGCCGTCCTGGGCGATGAAGCCGAAGCCCTTTTCAGCGTTGAACCACTTGACGGTTCCGGTAGCCATAAGCCCTCCTTGGGCCAAAGGGTTGCCCTGCTCCAGAACCTGCAAACAAGTCTGAAAACTACAAAAGCCTGCGGGTTACATGCTCCGCAGGCTCTGTACTGCAAGGGAAACCAAACTGCAACTTGCGGGCGAGCCTAGCACGCGGTCTCTGGAGAGCGGTAGAGGGAAAGATCACTTCACCCGAATGTTTGACCGCCCCGTCGGGCGTCCGGCGGAAGGCCGTACGAGAGCCTTCCGAAGAAGGCGCGGAGCGGCGTGCGGGCGGGGGCGCGGGGCGGGGCGCGCGGGCCCCGGTGGTGCCGGTGGCCGGATGCGGGTCTAGCCTCGCGATGTGGACAATTCAACCGTCTCCCCCCGCGAAGGCGACGACGACCGTCGCAGCCGGCCCCGCGTCGGCCACATCCAGTTCCTGAACTGCCTCCCGCTGTACTGGGGCCTGGCCCGGACCGGAACCCTGCTCGACCTGGAGCTCTCCAAGGACACCCCGGAGCGGCTCAGCGAGCAGCTGATCAGGGGGGATCTGGACATCGGCCCGGTCACCCTCGTGGAGTACCTGCGCAACGCCGACGACCTGGTGGCGTTCCCGGACATCGCGGTCGGCTGCGACGGACCCGTGATGTCCTGCGTGATCGTCTCCCAGCTGCCGCTGGAGCAGCTCGACCGGGCCCGGGTGGCGCTCGGCTCGACCTCCCGCACCTCGGTGCGGCTGGCCCAGCTGCTGCTGGCCGAGCGCTACGGCGTCCGGCCCGACTACTACACCTGCCCGCCCGACCTGGGCCTGATGATGCAGGAAGCGGACGCCGCCGTGCTGATCGGCGACGCCGCACTGCGTGCCAACCTCCACGACGCCCCCCGGCTCGGGCTCCAGGTCCACGACCTGGGCCAGATGTGGAAGGAGTGGACGGGGCTGCCGTTCGTCTTCGCCGTCTGGGCGGCCCGCAAGGACTTCCTGGCCGCGCACCCCGAGACGGCCGCCAAGGTCCACGAGGCGTTCCTGGCCTCCCGGGACCTCTCGCTGGAGGAGGTCACCAAGGTCGCCGAGCAGGCCGCCCGCTGGGAGGCCTTCGACGCGAAGGTGCTGGAGCAGTACTTCACGACGCTCGACTTCCGCTTCGGCCCGGACCAGCTGGCCGGCGTCCGTGAGTTCGCCCGCCGGACGGGACAGGACACCGGCTACCCGGCCGATGTCCGGGTGGAGCTGCTCGGCGGCTGAGCGGAGGCCCGGGAAAGGGCGGGAATTCCCTTTCCCGTTCCTGGGCAGGGAATTGACGGCAGGGCGTCGGAACAACACATTCGCGCCTTTCCCCGGGGCGAAATGATCCCCTCCTGACCGGAGAGGGGGGAATGGTCCGGCCGTTTCCCGGTGACCGAGCCGGTGGCGCCCCCTAGGCTTCGGTCCGGGTCCGGACCGTCCACCGGGATTCCGGAGCGCCCACCGGGATTGCCGTCCACGGGTTCACCGTCCGCAGGGTTCACAGGGGGAGTCCATATGCAGCCGCTGGAAGCGGGCGAACCGCACACCATCGGTGCCTACCGGCTGCTCGGCAGGCTCGGCGCGGGCGGCATGGGCCGGGTCTACCTGGGGCGCAGCGCGGGCGGCCGTACGGTCGCGGTCAAGGTCGTCCACCCCCACTTCGCCCTCGACGAGCAGTTCCGCGCCCGGTTCCGGCGCGAGGTGGAGTCCGCCCGGCGCATCGGCGCCCAGTGGACGGCCCCGGTCCTGGACGCCGACCCGGACGCACCGGTGCCGTGGGTGGCGACCGGGTACGTCGCCGGGCCGCCGCTCTCCCAGGCGATCACCGAGCACGGCCCGCTGCCCGAACACGCGGTGCGCACCCTGGGCGCGGGTCTCGCCGAGGCCCTCGCGGTCGTCCACGGCCAGGGCATCGTCCACCGCGATGTGAAGCCGTCCAACGTGCTGCTCGCCCTCGACGGACCCCGCCTCATCGACTTCGGCATCGCCCGGGCCCTCGGCGCGACCGTCTCGCTCACCTCCACCGGGGTCTCCGTCGGCTCTCCCGGCTACATGGCGCCCGAGCAGATCCGGGGCCGGGACGTCTCCGGCGCGGCCGACGTCTTCTCGCTGGGCGCGGTCCTCGCGTACGCGGCGACGGGCGCGGCCCCCTTCCCGGGCGACTCCTCCGCCGTCCTCCTCTACAAGGTGGTCCACGAGGAACCCGAACTGGGCGAGCTGGAGGGCGAGCTGCGCGAGGTGGTCGCGGGCTGCCTCGCCAAGGACCCGGCGGACCGCCCCGCCCCGGCC